>DATDPC010000201.1:0-6614 GCA_035292965.1 Dehalococcoidia bacterium
CGGCCCGTTCGCCCTGGACGAACTCGCGGCCGCGGTTGACGAAGCGGCCTGCGATCCGCCCCGGCACCTGCCCCAGGCTGGGCGAATGGGTCAGCGCCTGCGTCAGCCAGACGAGGCCGAGGGCGCGATCGGCGAGGGGCCGGTGCTCGCTGCGCTTGAGGTAATCGACCAGCGTCCGCAGGGCAACGCCGGCGAAGTCGTCCTTCGTTCCCTGCAGGCGGTGGTCGATGCGACCGATGCGCGTCGACGGGGCGCTTCGCAGGGCATCGAGGACGCGCGGCGGCACATCGGCGCCGAGGTCGTCGCGGAGGCTACGCAGGCCGGCCTCGACCGGCAGCGCGAGGCGCCGCTTCGTCGCCTGCCGGACGAGGCGGTCCCAGTCGATCGCCCCGGCCTCGCCGGCGATCAGGCGGTAGGCGTCCTGCAGCCAGGTGAGCTTGCGCGGCTCCGTCCAGTGCAGCCCGTGGACGAGGACGACGAGCAGGTTATCGGCCGGGCAGAGCGCCAGCGTCGGCTCGCCCTGAAACTCGATCTCGACCGCAGACGCCCAGAAGTCTTCGTCGTCACCCTCGTCGCAGCAATCGGCGAGGACGTGCCAGTGCAGGTCGATCGAGGCGCCGTCGGCGCGCTGCAAGCCGGTCGAGTGCAGCACGTGCTGGACGTGGCGCACGTCGCCGGTGAGGGGCAGCCATTCGCCCCAACCGCGCTCGTAGAGGAGACGCAGCGTCGCCTCACCGCGGTCGAGCGGCACGATGACGTCGACGTCGCTCATCGGGCGGACGCCTTCGTCCTTGTAGACCTGGGCCGTCAGCGCCGCGCCCTTGAGCAGGAGAGTCCGTGTGCCCTGGTCGCGCAGCGCCCGTAGCACTTCGGCGGCGGCGCGAAAGTTCATCTGGTTGCGAACCCAAACCATGCGATATGTCCCGCGTAAAATCGGCGCGTCCTCGCCGAGGGCGTCCGGGCCGACGTTGCGGAAGATCGCCGGCATCAGGTCCGTCTCCGTCTTCGCGATCGATTGCACGCCGTGGCGGGCGCACCACTGCTGCCATGCCTGCGTCGCTTCGTCCTTCGGCAGGCAGGCGGCGCGTAGGAGCAGTACTTCGTCGGCGCTGGGGAGAGGGCGGAAGCGCTTCTGGCTCACGCGTCCAGTCTACCGGCGCGACGGCGACGCTCAAGCGCCGCGCGGACGACCTCCAGATAGTCGGAGCGCCGGCCGTCGATCGTCATGTTGGCGCCGTGGATGCGGCGGTGGATGACCACCTGCGGCAGCATCTCAAAGCGCAAGCCGGCCTCGATCGCCCTGCCGTACCAGTCGACGAACTCGCCCATGACGCGCTGCGTCCAGAACGGCCCAGCCTTGAGGAAGGACGGCGTGCGGACGCAGAGCGCTGTCGCGGTCATGCCGGGCGCCGTCTCGTCCGCGCGCACCTCGAAACGGGAGCCTTCACCCTCTTGAAAGTGGTCGATCAGGCCGAAGACGCCGTCGAGCTCGGGCGCCTCTCGCAGCGTCGCCACCTGGGCCGAGAGCTTATCCGGCGCCCAGAGGTCATCGGCGTCGAGGAAGGCGAGGTACTCGCCGCGGGCGTTGGTGACGCCGGCGTTACGCGCCGCGCCGAGGCCGCAATTGGCCTGATGGAGGCAGCGCACCGGCGCGGGGAACGCGCCGGCGATGGCGCCGCTGCGATCGGTCGAGCCGTCATCGACGACGATAACCTCGAACGAGGCGTAGTCCTGCGCCAGGACGCTCTCGATCGCCTCGGCGATGAAGTCTTCGCCGTTGTAAACCGGGATGACGACGCTGACGAGGCCTTCGATGAGCGAGGGTGAGGCGTTCACTTTCCCTCGCCCATTGCCCGTTTGCGCGCCGCGGACTCGCGCAGCGAGTCGAGCATGCCCTTGTGGATCAGGTAGAGCTTGCTGGTCATGTTCTCTTCGTGCATGCGCTTCAGCGTCAGCGCCTTCGGTATCATGACCGATTTGACGCCGAGGTCCTGGGCGCGCGCCAGCCAATCGATATCTTCGACGTAGAGGCGGTCGACCTTGAACGGCCCGACGCGCTCGAAGGCCGCGCGTCTGATCATCCACGTGCTCGGCGGGTAGCTGGGGTCGTACTCGGGGTCGGGCGAGTTGTTGTGGAACCAGGCCGGCCCGGCCTGGCCGAACTCCCAGAAGTAGCGTATGCCGGAGAGCGCGTACCCGGCTTCCGGCTCATTCTGAAGCGCCGTCACCTGCTCCGCCAGCTTCGCCGGGACCCAGATGTCGTCGCAATCGAGCAGCGCGAAGACGTCACCGCTTGCCATGGCGATCGCGGCGTTGCGCGTCGCGGCGAGGCCCTGGTTCTCCTGGTGCGCGTAGACGACCGGGAACGACTTCGCGATCGCGGCGCTGCCGTCCGTCGAGCCGTCATCGATGACGATGACTTCGTGCGGCTCATACGTCTGGGCGAAGGCAGAGGCGATCGCAGCGCGCAGAAACGCTTCGCCGTTGTAGACGGGGATGATCACGCTGACCTTCAGGCTCAAGCCCGCGTCTCCAGCGATGCGAGCAGCTGGCGCAGCGCCCGCGGGTTCTCCGGCAGCTCCGTCGAGATCTGCATCTCGTAGCAAGGCACGCGGCTGCAGAGGCGCGCCAGTATGCCCAGCAGCGACTTCGTCGGGCCCGGCAGGTTGAGCACGGACGGCGGCGCGAACATGCGCAGCGCCATCGCCGGGGCGATGCGGTTGAGCTTCGGCGGGCCCGGCTCCTTCGCCGTCAGGACAATGGCGGCGCGAATCGGCATCGCCCGGACGACGCGACCTTCGTCCCACTGAGTCAGGAAGCCGATCGCCTTCTCGGTCTCGAGGCCCTGCGGGTTGGTGACCAGCGACGCGAAGTTCGGCACGCGCTCGAGGTTGTGTTCGTACACCTTCGCCGAGCAGTAGACGCTGTAGGCGGTGACGTCTTCGGCAACCGTGATCGCGCAGAGGTCGTCGGCGAGAAACTCGAAGCCCGCCTCGAAGCTCGCGAGCGAGGTCGTCGACTTGCCGGCGCCGCTGAGGCCGAAGAGCAGCACTCCGCCCGCCTCCGTGCCGATGCCGGCGGAGTGCACCATCGCGCAGTTCTTGGAGGGCAGCCACCAGTTGAGGATCACCCGGAACGGCGTCGCGCGGTCGCCTTCGGAGATGCGGGTTGCGTCCGGCACCCAGTACACCGCTGTCTCGTTCTCGACGTCATAGACGCTGAGCCCGCGGTCTACGCCCTCGAACAGCGAGAGGTAGCGCCCTTCCTGTTGCAGCAGCGCGAGGCCGCGGCGGAGGTGGCCGGCGGCGGGGCCTGCCTCCTTCGGCAGCGGGATGCCGGACAGCGCCGTATCCCAGACCGTGATCGTCAGGTCGGGCTCGGCGACGGGCTCGCTGCGGATGTGCGCCAGCGGCCGCGAGATCTGGTCGTGCAGCGCGTCACCGGCGAAGCGCGTCTTCAGCGTCAGGCCGGCGATCTTGAAGTACGCCTCGCGCAGGCCGAGCCGGGCGATCGCCTCTTCGGCGCAGAGCGCGGCGGCTAGGGCGAAGTCATCGAGGGGTCTGGCTACCGGCGCTTGCTCGCTCAATGGCGGCTATGCGCCTAGTCAGACGGGTTGGCGACCGGCCAGCCGACGGACTCGTGCACTTCGTGAATCGGGTCGAGCTTCAGCAGCTCCTGAAAGTCGGTGTACTTGTGCAGCACCGGCCTGGCGTAGCTCATCGCCATCGCGCCGTGCGCGCCGTTGCCTGACTGCGCGCCGTCCGGCTCCGTCGCTTCGAGGATCAGCTCCTCGCTGCACAACTGCTCGACGTAGGCCGGTACGTCCTCGCCGATCGCGGCGGTCGAATCCGGGAAGAGGGCGCCCAGCTGCTCGACGATGGCGCCGACGCTCTGGCGGCGGCCGAGCGCCTCCCAGACGTGCCCGCCGATGCCGTCGGAGCTGAAGTAGCAGCCGGAGTTGAGGTTAATGATGATGACCTCGCCGTCGAGAGTCTCGGCGATTACGTCACGGTCGTTGACCTTGAATCGAGTGTCCAGTAGGCCCATAGGAGATTGAAAACAAGTCTAAGGGAATCGAGAGACGGGGTCTACGGCAGGCCGCGCCCCCGCTTGACGCCGCCCAGACACCGCGCCGAGAATTGAGCGCCCGGCCAGCGCGGCGGCCGTGACTACGCCCCAACGAGGCCCGATTGACGCCAGACGCCCCCATCGCGGAGCGCCTCATCTTCCTCTTCTCGCTGCCCCGCAGCGGCTCCACGCTGCTCCAGACGCTCCTCGCCCGCAACCCAGACATCTTCAGCGAGTCCGAGAGCCGCATCCTGATGCCACCGCTGCTCGGCTACCTGGACGACGACTTCGAGCTGCACCATTACTATGCCGCCGCCTCGTACAGTGAGCTGCGGCTCTTGCTGGACCGGACGGAGCGGCACCGCGCCACCTACTTTGACGCCGTGCGCGCCTACGCCGGCGCGCTCTACGATGCCCGCCTGCGCGCCAGCGGCAAGCGTCTCTTCCTCGACAAGACGCCGGGTTACACCCTCGTTATCGACGAGGTCGTGGCCGCCTTCCCGGACGCGAAGATCGTCTTCCTGCTTCGCAACCCGATCTGGGTCCTCGCCTCGGTGATCGACGCCTGGCACAACGGCGACCCGATGAAGGTCCTCAGCGCGCCGATGCGCATGAGCATCGTCCTGGCGCAACCGGCGCGCCTTGCTGAGAGCATGCGCCGCCTCGAAGGCCGCAGCGTCATCGTCCGCTATGAGGACTTTGTCACCGATCCAGAAGCCGATCTGCGGCGCATCTGCGACTACCTCGGCGTCGAGTTCGACGACTCGATGCTGACCTACTCGCCCGCAGAGCTGACCGACGATTTCGCGGGCGACCGCAAGATCCGGCAGCACGACCGGCCGGTGCAGACGTCGCTTTCGCTGCCGCCGCGCCTGCGAAGCGCTGTCGGCGCCCGCTTCGCCCTGCGTTGCCTTGAGCGCATCGGCCCGCAAACCTACGCGGCGCTCGGCTACGACTACGAGGCGACACGCCGCGAGCTGGTGGCGCAGAAGCGCCCCTTCCCGCTATCGCTTTTCGGCGACGCGGTCTACGCCCTCGCCTGGCTCAAGCTGCTTTTCTGGAGCATCCCGCGCCACCAATTCGGCCCTCGGCTGAAGCGCGACCTGCAGAGCTTCATGCGCGCCTGGCGCGGCGAGGCGCCGCCCCACTACGCGGACACGTCATCAGGCGAAGGCGGGGATGACCTCGCGGCCAAATAGCTCGATCGAGTCCTCGACCATCTGCTTCGGCATGCGGCCGATCTGGAAGGCGCAGCAGAACAGGTCGTAGCCTATCTGCTTCTGCCCCTCCTGCAGCTTGCGGATCACCGTCTCCGGGCTGCCGACGACCGCGAGGCCGTTCTCAATGTTGAACTCGTAGCTCTCCTGCGACTGCTGCATCGTCTGGCCGCGGGCGGCGTCGTCCGGACGGTCGCTGTCGCGTCCCATGCCACGAGCGTTCGTGCCCCAGCCGATGCGCGTCTTCTCCAGCGGCCCGCCGCCGACGCGCCTCCCGCCGAGCGCAATGTACTCGCGCGCCTGCGCGTGCGCCTTCTCGTCCGTCTCCGCGACGTGGACACCGCGCTGGAGGAAGACACGCGGCATCGGCCCGGCGTGGCCGCACTCCTTCCATGTCTGACGGAACAGGTCGAACTTGCGCGCCACAACCTCGTCCGTATCGAGGTTCTGGGCGACGTTGTAGTTGTTGCGCGCCGCGAACTGGATCGCCGCGTCGCTGTGGACGGCGGCCCAGATCGGCGGGTAGGGCTGCTGGAACGGCTTCGGGTTGGGCAGCGCCTCGTCGAAGTGGAAGTACCTGCCGTCGAACGTCACCTCGTCCTGCGTCCAGGCCATCTTGAGGACCTGCATCACCTCCTCGCTGATCGCCGCGCGCTGGTAGAAGTCGACGCCCCAGCGGATGAACTCGTGCTCGTGCACGCCGATGCCGGAGCCGAACTCGACGCGGCCGCGCGACAGCTGGTCGAGCATCGCAACCTCCTGGGCGAGGCGCATCGGGTTGTAGAAGGGGAGCTGCCACATCATCGCGCCGATGCGCAGGCGGCTCGTCTCGCGCGCGACGGCCGTGAGGTAGACGGACGGCGCCGTGATGTTGGCGCCGGGGCGGTTCTGGTGCTCGATGACGAAGTAGGAGTGCCAGCCGAGTTGCTCGACCTTCTGGGCGAGGCGGATGTGGTCGTCGTAGACGTCCGCCATCGTGCCTTCCGGCGGCGGCCCTTCCGGCACCGAGTCCCACAGCGCGAAATCGAGCTTCGTCATGAGAATCCTCCGATTGATTGGAAAGGAGCGCCCGCTCCTCCCCTCTCCCCACCTGCGCTCCCCGGTGCAGGCCGGCGAGCGAATCGATTATAGGCGCGTCGCTTGACGCGGGGCGGCGCGGCGGCGAACCTAAGGCGCCATGGCCACACGAGACGAGCTCTTCGCCGCCGCAGACCGCTACCTCGACGCCGTCGCCGCCAACGACCCGTCGCGCGCGCCCTTCGCGCCGGACGCCCGCTTCTCCGAGAACTGCCAGCCGCTCGCCCCCGGGCGCGGCATCTGGCGCACGGC
>DATDPC010000202.1:0-4939 GCA_035292965.1 Dehalococcoidia bacterium
CAGCTCCCACGCGTCATCCGAGCGTCCCGCCTCGACTCGATAGCGCCGCAGCTCCGCCACCGACTCGCCGACGCGCGCCGGTCCGGCGAAGCCGCTGGTCAGCGCCCCGAAGCCACGCTCGGCGCAGAGGCGCAGCGTCTCGCTGCTCGTCCCCGCGACCCAGATTGGCGGGTGTGGCTTCTGCAACGGCTTCGGCCAGACAACGACGTCGTTTGGTATCTTCACGAACTCGCCGTCGTAGGTGAAGGACGTGTCGCAGGTCCACGCCTTCAGCAGCACATCGAGGCACTCGCTGAAGCGGCCGCGCGAGTCGTCATTCGTGACGCCGAAGCGGGCGAACTCGTGCGGCTGATAGCCACGGCCGATGCCGCAGATGAAGCGCCCATCGCTCAGGTTGTCGAGGACGGCGATCTCCTCGGCGAGGCGCAGCGGCTGCCACACCGGCAGGACGAGCACCGCCGTGGCGATGCGGATCCGTTGCGTGCTCTTCGCCAGCGCCAGCGCCTGCAGCAGCGGCGCCGGCGACATGCCGTAGTTCGAGAAGTGGTGCTCGGCGATCAGGACGAAGTCGAAGCCCTGCTCCTCGGCCAGCTGCACCTGCTCGATGCTCTGGTCGAACAGGCGCTTCCAGTCGCCGATCTCCGGGTTGGGCCACTCGTAGAAGAGGCCGAGCTTCATCGCGCGCATTCTACGACGACTCGTGTAAGAGGCATCCGGCTGGCGAGACTCCGGGGTCTGCGGGTTAGAAACCCGCAGCGCGGCCCCCTCGCTGAACCCGCCTCGCGTGAGTAGAATTACCGCGGGCGCAGTCCGTCCGGGAGGGGAACAAGATGGCGATGCAGGTAGTTGGTACGAGCACAGGCCGCGTCGACGGCGTTGAGAAGGTTACGGGTCACGCAACCTACACGGCGGACCTGCCGCTGCAGGGCGTGCTCTGGGGCAAGGCGCTGCACAGCCCCTACGCCCACGCCCGCATCGTCAGCATCGACACGAGCGAGGCGAAGAAGCTGCCGGGCGTGTTCGCCGTGATCACCGGCGAGGACGTCGGCACCGGCCTCTTCGGCTCCAACCTGCGCGACCTGCCCGCCCTCGCGCGCGGCGTCGTCCGCTTCGCCGGCGAGCGCGTCGCTGCCGTCGCCGCGATCGACGAAGACACGGCTCAGTCGGCGATCGACCTGATCGACGTCGAGTATGAGGAGCTGCCCGCCGTCTTCGACCTGCGGGAATCGATGAAGCCGGGCGCGCCGGTGCTCCACGACGCGTTCAACACCTACGCCGGCGTCACGCCAACGCCCGGCCCCGGCCCCTTCGGCGGTATCTTGCCCCTTCAGGCGCCATCGAATGTCTACAAGCTGCAACGCGACGACCGCGGCGACCTCGACAAGGGTTTCGCCGAGGCCGACCTGATCGTTGAGAACACCTACTGGACGCAGCGCCAGCACCAGGGCTACCTGGAGCCGCAGAGCTGCACCGTCCAGATCGACACCGACGGCCGCGTCAACCTCTGGGCCGCGAGCAAGATGCCCCACGCCGCCAAGGGCGGCCTCGCCGAGTCGATCGAGATCGAGCCGGCGCACGTCGTTGTCCACCACACCTACATCGGCGGCGACTTCGGCGGCAAAGGCAACTCGATCCTGCTGCCGATCTGCTACTTCCTCGCCAAGGCCACGGGCCACCCCGTGCGCATGGTCAACGAGTACCTCGAAGAGCTGCTGTCCGGCAACCCGCGCCACGAGACGATGGTCCACCTGCGCTCCGGCGTTAAGAAGGACGGCCGTCTGACGGCGCACCAGGTGCAGTTCTACGTCAACTCCGGCGCCTACGCCGCCTTCAAGCCCGGCGGCATCATCTTCGGGCCGGAGCAGTGCGCCGGCGCATACCGCGTACCGAATACGCGCATCGAGGCGGCGCACGTCTACACGAACACGGTTCCGGGCGGCTACATGCGCGGCCCCGGCGAGTCGCAGGCTGTCTTCGCCCTCGAATCGCAGATCGACGAGTGCGCCAAGGCGGTCGGCCTCGACCCGGTCGAGTTCCGCCTGCGCAACCTCGTCGACGAGGGCGAAGAGACGGCGATGGGGATCACCTTCGAAGGCGTGCGCGGCAAGGAGACGCTGCGCGCGGCGATCGAAGCCTCCGGCTACAACGACCCGAAGCCGGCAAACGTCGGCCGCGGCGTCGCGATCGGTGAGCGTCCGCCCGGCGGCGGCATCGGCAACGCGTCGATCACGTTTACGCCGGAAGGCAACGTGGTCCTCGGCACGCCGATCTTCGACCAGGGCTCCGGCACCTACACGATCATGGAGCAGATCGTCTCGGAGGAGCTGCAGGTACCGCTGGAGCGGATCAAGCTCGATGTCTGGAACACGGACGCGGTTCCCTTCGACTCAGGCGTCGCTGGGTCGTGGGCGGCGCGCGTCGCAACCGGCACGATCCATGCCGTTGTCGAAGAGGCGAAGAAGGAGCTCCTTGCCTACGCCTCGGCCCAGATGGGCTGGCCGGCAGACACTCTCTCGCTGCGCGGCGACGAAATCGTCTCCAGCGCCCTCGAGGAGCGCGTTGCCTGGCGCGAGCTGCTGCGGCGCACGAACCACTCGGTAACCGCCAAGACGATGCACGTCGCCGGCATCGGCGAGCTCTCGCACGTCACCGGCTTCTGCGCCCAGGTCGCCGAGGTCGAGGTCGACCCAGAGACGGGCGAAGTGAAGCTGACGAAGCTGACGACGGCGCACGACGTCGGCCGCATCCTTAACCCGATCGGCCACCAGGGGCAGATCAACGGCGGCATCGTCGCCGGCATCGGCTACGCGCTGATGGAGGAGCTACGCGTCGAAGACGGGCGCGTCACCAACCTATCGCTCGGCGACTACAAGCTGCCCACGGTGAACGACCTGCCGGAGCTGAAGACGGTGCTCGTGGCCGCCGACGGCGGCGTTGGCCCTTACGAGATCAAGGGGATCGGCGAAGGCCCGACGACACCCGTCGCGCCGGCGATCGCCAACGCAGTCGCAGATGCGTGCGGCGTCCGCATCCGCGAACTGCCGATCACGGCCGAGAAGGTCTACGAGGCGCTGAAGGGCTAGCGGAGCTTGAGTATCAGCTACCTGGGCCTCGTCCTCTCGCTGGCCCTCGTACTCTTCTTTGGCTTATTACTGCTTCTGGTGCTTGGGCCCTACGCCACCGTCGTAGTCGGTGCTGCCGTCTGGTTCTCGCCGTATTTGGGGTTGTGAAGACGATTCGCCGACTCAAGGCGTAGCGAACTACGGGCTCATGCTCCACCCTTCAGGGTGGAGTGAGAGACGAGACGCAGCATCCCCACCCTGAAGGGTGGGGCATCGCCCGGCTAGCGCGCCGGCGGCGGCTCGAAGCGGCCGACGCCGAGCGCCTGCTCGACGGTCCACTCGTAGATCTCGCTAACGTCGCGAAAGCCCATCTGCACCCACGGGTTCGTCTTCGCGAGCTCCGAGGCCTCTTCCTTCGAACCGGCCTTGAGGATCCAGATGCCGGGGCCCTCCGTGGTGCGGCCGCTGAACATGACGCGGCCCGCTTCGTGGTGCTCCTTCATCCAGGCGAGGTTCTTGGCCGCATACTCCATCGTCTTCTCACGCGGCACCAGCGGTTTACTCAGAACGACGTACCACTGCATGTTCTTGTCCTAGCATCCGTCGCGTCTCAAACGACGCGCCGTCTATTTGCATCCATCGCCGGCGAGCGGGCCGAAACGACTCTAACGCAGCGTCTCTGTGCGCGGCAGCCCTCCGCCCAGACGCTAGTCTGTCCAGAGGTTGCGCGCGACGCTGACGACGAGCTCCAGCTTTTGGCGCTGCTCGTCCCAGGTCAGCGGGTTGCCCTGCATCACCGAAGCGAAGCCGCACTGCGGGCTGAGCGCGATGTCCTCCATCGCCATCTGCCGCGCTGCCTCTTCGATGCGACGCGTCAGGTCTTCCGCGGTCTCGAGCTGTCCCGACTTCGTCGTCACGAGGCCGAGGACGGCGATCTTGCCCCGCGGCATGAAACGCAGCGGGCCGAAGCCGCCGGCGCGAGCGCTGTCGTACTCGAGCAGGAAGCGGTCGACGTTGAGCCGGTTGAACAGGGGCTCGGCGATCGGGTCGTAGCCACCTTCGGTGTGCCAGCCACCCATCGCGCCGTTGCCGCGACAGAGGTGCATACCGAGGGTGACGTTGCTGCGGTCGAAGCCGGTCAGCGCCAGGTTGTCCGCCTCGATGTCGTCGAGCAGCGCCTGGTCCGGGTCGTTGCCGGCGGCGCGCATCGCCTCGCGGCGCTCCTCGACGAAGTAGTCAGGGTAGTGCGGGTTGTCGAGCTGGATATAGGGCACGCCTTCTGCGACGAGCGCCTTTACCTCCTGCTGAATGATCTTCGCGACCTCCATCAGCAGGCCCTTGCGGCTGCCGAACGCCGCGTCCGACTCGGCCGGGCTGTAGCCGCGGGCCGTGATGTATGACGGCGCCGGCATCGTGATCTTGTAGGGCATGCCGCCGGCGTGCGCCTTGAGGAATGCGGACTCTTCGCCCGTGAGGCGGCCCTTGAGCTTCAGCGGCGCGCCGAAGACGCGCGGCCCGCCGGGGTTACCCGGCCCGCCCGCCGAAGGAGGCGGTATCGGGTTGGAGAAGCGCATCTGCACGAGGGGTCGCCCGGGCACGTAGCCTTCGACCTTCTCAGTGAAGTCGCTCGCCCATGACGTGCGGCGGTACTCGCCGTCGCTGAGGACGTCGATGCCAACCTGGCGCTGCATGTCGAGCACCTTGAGGATCGCCTCGTCCTCCAGCGCGCGCAGCTGCTCCAGCGTGATCTCGCCGTTGCGCTGCTTCTGGTGTGCTTCGATAACCTCCGGCGGCCTCAGAAAGCTGCCGACCTGGTCAGCCCGGTACTTGTTGCTCATTGCCTGCTCCAATCAGAAAAGGGTCGAATGGCGGGGGTC
>DATDPC010000203.1:0-31165 GCA_035292965.1 Dehalococcoidia bacterium
GCTGGCAGGAGAAGACGGACACCTACCCCTTCAGCGACCTCGGCCCCAGCCTCGCCTTCGAGAAGATCGTCGAGGCCGCCGGCGGCTACGGCGAGCGCGTCGACGACCCGGAGCAGGTCATGGGCGCCTTCGAGCGCGGCCTCCACGCCGTCAAGGTAGAAGGGCGCCAGGCGCTACTCAACATAATCGGGGCGTAGCTTCTAATAGCCCCGCTCCCAGTCGACCAGGTTCTCCAGCGGTTCGCCCTTGAGGAAGCGGTCGAGGTTCTTGCAGAACAGGTCGACCGTCAGCACCGTCGCGCCGTCGCTGCGGCCGGCGACGTGCGGCGTGAAGATGACGTTAGGCAGCGCCTGCAGATCGGCGCTCGGCGGGCTGCCGAAGTCGTCCTTCCAGACGTCGAGGTAAGCGCCGGCCAGCCGTCCGTCCCGCAGCGCCTCGACCATTGCCGGCTCGTCGATGATCTCGCCGCGTGACACGTTCATTAGATACGCGCCGGGCTTCAGCGCCGTGAACGCCGCCGCGTCCAGCATCGCCTCCGTCTCCGGCGTCCACGCGGCGCAGACGGCGACAAAGTCGGCCTCCGCCAGCATGTCGTGCAGCTGCGACGCCGGGAAGACGACGTCGACGCCATCGACGTTCTCCTGACGCTGCGTCGCCGAGCCGCGCGTCGCGATGACGCGCATGCCGACGCCCTTCGCCAGCTTCGCCACCTCGCTGCCGATGCCGCCGAGGCCGACGATCGCCATCGTCTTGTCGCGCACGAGGCGCGCGCCCGGGTGCGACGTCGGGTCGAAGCGATGCGCCCGCGTCTCGTCGACGGCCCAGTCGAGCCGCCGCGCGAACATGAACGTCGCGCCGATGACGTTCTCGGCGATCGGCCGCACGCTCGTGTAGCCGCGAGAGCTGGTCACGTCGATCGGCGCGCCCCACCACGGCGTGTTCATCAGGTTAGAGACGCCGGCGAAGGAGAAGTGGGCCCAGCGCAGGTTAGGGGCGCGCTGCACCAGCGTCTTCGGGAAGGGCTGCGTCATGAAGATGACGTGGGCGTCGCGGACGAGCGCCTCGCGTTCGGCGTCGGTGTGCTTGCGCTCCATATCGAGGCGCAGGCGATAGCGCTGCAGCAGCTCCGCCGGCCACTCCCGCGAAAGCTCCTCGACGAAGTCGCTGATCGCCGAGACGACGTTGAGCCGGTCGGGAGCGACGGCGCGGATGCGCTCGAGCGGCCCCTCGCCGAGCCAGTGGAGGACGAGGACGTTTACTTTTTCGGGCAGCGGTTCCATGTCCGCAGCGTAGATCAGCGACGCTGACTTAGGTCAGCGGACGGCCGACCGTTCTGGCTGTGAGACTTGGTGAAGCCGAGCGCGCAATGAGATACTTGTGTATGCAGATCGTCTACCTAGACAAGAACAAGTGGATAGAGCTTGCACAGAGCGCGTACGGCAAGAACTCTTCGGAGCAGATGTCCAACATCCTGACTGTGCTGCGTGAGGCGCGTGATCTCAAGCAGGCCTGCTTCCCTCTTTCTTCGGGACACTACATTGAGACGCATCGAAGTCGAAAGACCGATTCGGCGTGAGCGTCTAGCTGTTTTTATGCGTGAGCTTTCTGGTGGTTTCACGATCTGTCCCGCAGCGGAGATTCTTAAACATGAGATTGATGCGGCCCTCTGGCGTCTCTTTCCTGACCAGATCGATCCGCGCAACATAACGCCGCTAAAATTACTTGGCAAAGGGCTTGCCCACGCAAGCGGCAGAGCGGACTTTTCGCTCAAGCTGACTCCCGAGCTTCGTAAGCAGCTCCCGTTGAAGTATCAACAAGCAATCGACGAGATGTTCCAGATAAGCATGCTCAGTGGTGTCGCGCCCTTTGGAGTCGCGCCACGCTGGGATTCGTCCGGGCCTGAAAGTACGTTCATGAAGCATCTGCACATGCTGCACGACAAGTTGCGGATTGTCCGTGCTGAAGAGAGGGAGAGCGCGCTTTATGCCATGGCGATGTTGAGCATCCTAGGCGATATCAATGCTGCATTAGATAGGCATCGCGTCTCCAAGCAACTCTTTGATCCCCTCGGAGAGAAAGGTCTGCGCAGCTTCATCGATGATCTGCCGTCGATACGTGTAGAAATGCATCTAAGTCGCGAATGGATAAAAAACACATCGCTGCAGGCAAAGCGAACAGAACTCAACGACTGGGCGCAGACGGCTCCGATGGCGATGTACTCGGATGTCGTCGTTGCTGAGAAGCTCTTGGCCGATTTGTTGAACCGCTCTGGTCTCGGGCTGAAGGCGCGTGTAATCACGGATGTGACAGATCTGCCGCGTGTACTGGTCGCCGGGTCCGTCGCCTAGCCGAACGCGGGCGGCCAGGGCATCGCTATAATCCGCTTGTTACTTGTTACTGGTTACTTGTTACTCGCCGGAGGCGACCATGGGCGAAATCCTCGGACTCGGTATCAGCCACTACCCCGGCTTCATCTTCGCCGACCGCGAGATGTCGATGCGGGTGAAGCAGACGATCACCAGCGCCAAGGTGCCGGAAGAGCTAAAGGACCCGAAGAACTGGCCCGCCAAGATGCAGGCCGAGTGGTCCGACGACGAGGGCTTCGCCTTCGCTTCGCAGCACCGCAAGGAGTTCGTCGATGGCACGCGGCGCCTGCGCCAGGCGCTGGACGAGTTCGCGCCCGACATCGTCGTCATCTTCGGCGACGACCAGTACGAGAACTTCAAGGAAGACATCATCCCGCCGTTCTGCGTCTCGATCGCGGACGAGTTCCGCACGCAGCCCCACCTGCGCACCTTCCCGCGGCCGCAGCGGCCCAACGTCTGGGAAGAGCCCTACGACAAGACCTTCGTCACGCCCGGCCACCGCGAGGCGGCGAAGTACCTCGTCTCGCAGCTGATGGACGAAGGCTTCGACGTGCCATACGCCTACAAGGAACTCCACCTCGAAGGCCTCGGCCACGCCTTCATCAACACGATCATGTACCTCGATTACGACCGCACCGGCTGGGATTACCCCGTCGTGCCGTTCCTGATGAACGCCTACGGCCGCCACGTGATCAGCGGCAAGGGCCTCAACGCCCACCTCTTCTCTGACGAGACGACGGAGCCGGACCCGCCCGGCCCTTCGCCGAAGCGCGCCTTCGATCTCGGCGCCGCCGTCGCCCGCGTCCTGCGCGATAGCCCCTGGCGCGCCGCGCTCATCGGCTCCTCCAGCTGGTCGCACGCCTTCCTCACCGAGAAGAACGGCTGGGTCTTCCCGGACGTCGAGATGGACCGCACCCACTTCGAAGAGCTGAAGTCGGGCAACTACAAGGCGTGGCGCGACCTGACGCGCGAAGACCTCGAGGTCTCAGGCGAGCACGAGCTGCTCAACTGGATCCCGCTCGCCGGCGCGATGAACGAAGTCGGCCAGAAGGCCAGCTACTGCGAGTTCATCGAGAGCTACCTGATGAACTCCTGCAAGTGCGTCGCCGTCTTCCCGCCAAAGTGACGGAGGCCTGAGGGATAGAAACCCGCAGGTCTCGCAATCTCTGACCCGTGCGATTGCCGCCACGCGATGGCTAGCGCTGTACTCCGCGCAGCGGTAGACTACGGGCGCTTCCCCGCATTTCTTCCACCTCACGTTAAGGGCGATACGTCGCCGCCAAGCTCGCCGGCCTAAGCCGGCCGAGAAAGGGAGAACCAGGTATGTACAACGGACAGAAGGTCTACGACGTCCACGGTCACGTCACCGCGCCAGGCGCCTATCGAGAGGCGCTTGCCTTTTTGATGGCCTCGAACACGGTCAGCAGCAGCCCGCTGCAGCTGCCGGACGAGAAGCGCCCCCCGGGCTTCAAGGACGAAGTCTTCAAGCGCGTCGTTGAGACGCAGCACGTTCAGTACATGGACGAGCGCAACATCGACGTTCAGATCATCGGTCCGCGCCCGTTCTTGATGCTCGGCTGGATGTCGCAGGAGCTGCTTCCAGCCTGGACACGCCTCACGAACGACGCGATCGGCATGCATGTCTCCTACTACCCGAACCGCTTCCTCGCCTCGATGCAGCTGCCGCAGAACGGCCACGCTCCCGACATGACTCACGTCCTCGACGAGATCAACCGCTGCCAGAAGGAATGGGGCGTCATGTCCGTCTACGTGGGCCCGGACCCTGAGGGTCTGCGCCAGACGCCTGGTATGGACCGGGCTTACTGGTACCCGCTGTACGAGAAGTGCCAGCGTGACGACATGCCGATCATCGTTCACGGCACCAACCACCAGGACCCGCGCCTGACGATCATCAACCAGAACTACCAGGTCGGCTTCCTGACGGAGCAGTTCATCGCGGGGCAGCTGCTCGGCTTTAGCGACGTGTTTGATCGCTTCCCAGAGCTGAAAGTGATCATCTGTCACTGTGGCGGTGCGCTGAGCCGATTCGCTCCCACGGACAACCACAACTTCCAGCGCGACACGAGCAAGAACCTGTTCTACGACACCTGCGCTTACGAGCCGACCTTCCTGGAGGCGGCGATCAAGCAGAAGGGCGTCTCTCAGATGGTCTTCGGCACCGAGGCGCCCGGCTCCGGCCGCCACGTCGACCCGCGCACGGGCCGCAGCGGCGACAACGTTGTCCCCTCGCTGCAGGAGGCCCAGTACCTTACCGATACCGACCGGATGAACATCATCCACAACAACCCGCTGCGCGTCGTCCCCGCCTTCGGCAAGGTTAAGTAGCGCACTCAGCACTTCGGAAGAGGGGCGGGCTTTGCGGCCCGCCCCTCTTCTTTGCCCCCGGGTTCTTTGCGCTAAAATTCGTCAAGGTGGTAACTATCCAAGGCTTCAGAACCGGCAGTATAATTCGGCTCGTCTCGCTCGCGCCGTATCTGGGACGCGCTCCCTCGGAGGACTAATGCCTGAAGACTTCGAGTTCATTCAGTACCGCAAGGCGAACCGCATCGCCTACGTGACGATCAACCGGCCGGATGTCATGAACGCGATGCATCCGCCGGCCAACGCCGAGATGGACCGCGCCTGGCATGACTTCGAAGCCGACGATGACACGTGGGTCGCAATCGTCACCGGCGCCGGCGATCGCGCCTTCTGCGCCGGCATGGACCTGCGCTGGCGCGCCGACCCGATGGCGACCGGCGTCGCGATGCCGCAGAGCGGCTTCGGCGGGCTGACCAACCCGCGTTACGCCAAGATCACGAAGCCGATCATCGCCGCCGTCAACGGCTACTGCCTCGGCGGCGGCCTCGAGATGGCGATGGCTTGCGACCTGGTCGTCGCTGCCGACAGCGCCCAGTTCGGTCTGCCGGAGGTAAAGCGCGGCATCGTCGCAGGCGGCGGCGGCCCCCACCGCCTGCCGCGCCAGATACCGTTCCGAGTCGCCATGGGCTACCTGCTCACGGGGCGTCACTTCTCCGCCGCGGAAGCAGAGCGCTGGGGCCTGATCAACGAGGTCGTGCCGCAGGCGCAGGTCATGGAAGCAGCCGAGCGCTGGGCGAACGAGATCCTCGATGGGGCGCCACTATCGGTTCGCGCGATGCGCCAGATGGCGCTCGAAGGCATCGAGATGCCGCTCGAAGAGGCTTACAACGGCAGCTACTCGGCGCTGCAGAAGCTCATTGGCTCCGAGGACTCCCGCGAGGGCCCGCGCGCCTTCGCCGAGAAGCGCAAGCCGGTGTGGACGGGCCGCTGAGCAGCTGGACTAAGGCGCTTGGCGGGGAACGGCGTGGGGTGGACGCCGATCTTCAGATCAACTAAGGACGGCGCATCGGCGTGAGCGAATCTTCGAGTCCCAGAGCCCTCGATGGTGTGCGGGTCATCGACCTGACGCATTACATCAGCGGGCCTTACTGCACGAAGCTGCTCGCCGACTACGGCGCCGACGTGATCAAGATCGAGCGCCCCGACGGCGGCGACCCGGCGCGCAGGCTCGGCCCCTTCTATCACGACGAACCGAACCTCGAAGGCTCCGGGACGTTCCTTCACCTCAACACGAACAAGCGCTCCGTCACGCTCAACCTGAAGACGGAGGCAGGCCGCAAGGCGCTGCTGGCGCTCGTCCGCGACGCCGACATCCTCGTCGAGAGCTTCTCGCCTCACGTGATGCCGTCGCTTGGGCTCGACTACGCGACGCTCGCGGCGGTGAACCCGCGCCTGGTCATGACCTCGATCTCGAACTTCGGCCAGACGGGGCCTTACCGCGACTACGAGATGGCGGAGGTGACGCTCTACGCCTGGGGCGGCACGATGATCTCGACCGGCACGGCGGACCGCGAGCCCCTGAAGCTTGGCCTCACCGTCGAGCAGGTCTACGCCGGCATGGTCTGCGCCACCGCAACCATGGGCGCCTTCCTCGACGCCGCTGCCACCGGTGAGGGGCAGCACGTCGACCTGTCGCTGCAGGAGATCATCGTCGGCAACCAGGACCGCGCCGTCCAGGGCCACATGATCTACCAGTACACGGGCGGCGCTCAGGGCTTCGCCGCGCGCGCCGGCGCCGGCAGCCCGGGGCGCAACCTCTTGCCCGCAGGCGTCTACCCAACGGCGGACGGCTACGTCCAGTTCTTCACGCTGCAGCCTCACTGGGAGCGCATCTGCCGCATGATCGAACGCCCCGACCTCGTCGAGGACGAGCACTTTACGGCGCCGGAGAACTTCAGCGGCAACGCCGAGGTCAAGGCTGAGTTCGACGCCATCCTCCTCGAATGGCTGCTGCAGCGCACGAAGCGAGAGGTGATGGAGGCGTCGCAGGCCGTCGGCTATCCCTGTGGCGCGCTCAACACGATGGCGGACGTCTTCGACGACCCGCATCTCGCCGCGCGAGGCTTCTTCGCCCAGGTCGATCACCCTTACACCGGCACGCTGACCTACCCGGGGCCGCAGTTCCGCATGTCGGAGACGCCGTGGCGCGCCGGCCGTGCGCCGCTGCTCGGCGAGCACACGCGCGAGGTGCTGCACGAGCTCGGCTACGACGATGAAGACGTGACCGTTCTGCGCCAGCAGGGAGCGATCTGATGCCGCGACGCCCCCTCGAAGGCCTGCGCGTGATCGACATGACGGTTGTCTGGGCCGGGCCGTTTGGCTCGGCGCTGCTCGGCGACATGGGCGCCGAGGTGATCCGCGTCGAGTCGCTGCAGCACTGGGACCTCAACACCCGCGGCCAGTTCTTCCCGCTCGAAACGATGCAGAAGACGACCGGCGACGTCGACCCGGACGCGAAGCCTTGGGACCTCAGCGCCAACCACAACAGCGTCGGCCGTAACAAGCGCAGCGTGACCATAGACCTGACCCGCCCCGAGGGCCGCGAAGTCTTCTACCGCCTCGCCGAGAAGAGCGACATCTTTATCGAGAACAACCCGACGGATGTGATCCGCAAGCTCTGCGTCGGCTACGAGATCCTCAGTCAGCGCAACCCGCGCCTGATCATGCTCTCGATGCCGGCCTTCGGCACGACGGGGCCGTATGAGAGCTTCCGCGCCTTCGGCGCCAACATGGAGGCTGTCGTCGGCCACACGTTGCTGCGCGGCTACCCCGATTCCGACGCGACGAACAACACCGGCGTCTTCCTCGCCGACGCGGCGGGCGGCGCCACCGGCGCTTTCGCGCTGTTGGCGGCGCTGCACTACCGCAATCGCACCGGCAAAGGCCAGTTCATCGACATGTCTCAGGCAGAGAACGTCACCCACACGCTGAGCCAGGCGTTCATGGACTACTCGATGAACCGCCGCGTCCAGACGACGCTCGGCAACCGCGACCCGGCGCGCGCCCCCCAGGGCGTCTACCGCTGCACCGGCGAGGACAACTGGATCGCCCTCTCCTGCGGCAGCGACGCCGAGTTTCGCGGCCTCTGCAACGTCATGGGCCGTCCCGAGCTCGCAACCGACGAGCGCTTCGCCGATGGCCTCTCGCGTCACGACAACCAGGACGCGCTCGACCCCGAGATCAGCGCCTGGAGCGTCGGTCAGGACTACTACGAGGCGTTTCACGCGCTGCAGGCGGTCGGCGTGGCCTGCAGTCCCGTCCTGAACTCGGCCGCCGTCTTCGCCGACGCGCAGCTTCAGGAGCGCGGCGTCTGGCAGCGCCTCAAGCACCCGAAGGCGGGCACGCACTGGTACCTCGGCCCGATCATCGGCCACATGTCGAAGACGCCGCTGAAGATCTGGAAATACGCCTCGACGCTGGGCGAAGACAACGAGTACGTCTACAAAGAAGTCTGCGGCTACACGGACGAGGAGTACCAGCGCTTCGTCGAGACGCAGCACGCCGGCACCGAGATCATCGCCAAGGCCAAAGCGCCCGCCGCGCCGCGATAGTTATTACACTAGGCAACGAATGGAGGAGGGAGAACCATGAGTCTAAGAGGAAAGGCAGCCGTCGTCGGCATCGGCGAGACGCCGCACAAGCGCGCCTGGCCCGGCCGCACCGCGTTGGGCCTCTGCGCCGAGGTCGCCGCGCAGGCGATCAAGGACGCCGGTCTGCGCCGTGAGGATATCGACGGCCTGATCACGATGGGCGGCATCTACCCGGCGCGCGTCGCCGAGTACATCGGTATCCGGCCGACGAACTTCGCCGTCAGCGCCGGTTTCATGGGCTCGACGTCCGGCGTCGCCCTGACCATAGCCGCGGCGATGGTGAACGAAGGTATCGCCAACTACGTGCTCTTCGTCGCCGGTGGCGGCCGCGACCCCGATAACCCAAACGCCGCCGGGGGCTTCCGCCAGGAGGCGGGCTTCCAGAGCGAGTGGTTCACGCCTTACGGCCCGGCTGCCGGCGCGAACACCTACTACGGCCTGCTCTACACGCGCCACATGTACCAGTACGGCACGAAGCCGGAGCAGATGGCGCAGGTCGCCGTTAACCAGCGCTTCAACGCCGCCAAGAACGAGCTCGCCGCGATGCGTGACCCGATCACCGTCGAAGACGTGATGAGCTCGCGCTATATCAACTACCCGCTGCACATCCTCGAGACGGTCATGCCCGTCGCCGGCGCGATCGCCTTCATCGTCACGACGGCGGAGCGGGCGAAGACGCTGCGACAGCCGCCCGTCTACCTGCTCGGCACCGGCGTCTCCCAGGGCTACGACAACCACTGGTACATGCCTGACATGACCCAGACGCCCGTCGTCTACACGGCGCCGAAGGCGTACGCGATGTCCGGCTACGGCCCCAAGGACATGCAGTTCGCCGAGTTCTACGACTGCTACACGATCCTCGTGTCCTGCTGCCTCGAGGACGCCGGTCTGATACCGAAAGGCGAAGCCGGCCCCTTCTTCGAGTCGACGGACACGACCTACAAAGGAACGTTCCCGATCAACACGGACGGCGGTCAGCTTTCGGCCGGCCAGCTCAACGGCATCGGCGCCAGCGGCTGCCAGCAGCTCGTCGAAGCGGTGCGCCAGATCCGCGGTCAGGCCGGCGAGCGTCAGGTCAAGAACCACGATCTCGGCATCGCGAACATGAACGGCGGCACGCCTTCGCAAGAGGTCACCGTCGTGCTCGGCAGCGCCAACGCGCTCTAGGCGATATTGGAGATAAGGACTCGTAAGCAAGCAGAAGAGAGCGCAGGAGTGGTGTGGGGAATGGCGGGCGCTCTTACTTTCAAAGGAGACATACGATGACTACACAAGCACCCCAGGGAGCCGGTGCACCCGAACGACGCGTTCCGCCGCGGCCGATGCCTTTCCCGGAGAACCCGGCGCTAACGGCGCCGTTCTGGGAAGCAGCCAAGCGCCACGAGCTGGTCATGCAGCGCTGCAAGAACTGCACCAACTACATCCACTTCCCGCGCGAGCAGTGCCCCGTCTGCTTCTCGCAGGACCTGGAGTGGACGCAGGTCAGCGGCAAAGGCCGCGTCTACGCCTTCACCAACGTTTATCAGGCGCAGCACCCCGCCTTCCAGGACGGGACGCCGTACACCTTCGCCATCGTCCAGCTGGACGAGGGGCCGCGCATGGTCACGAACGTCGTCGGCTGCAAGCCGGAGGACGTGCAGTGCGACATGCGCGTCGAGGCGACCTACGACGACGCCTCGGACGAGTGGACGCTGGTCAAGTTCCAGCCGGCAAAGTAATCACGTAGACGAAGCGACGCAGCAGGCGCTGCTTGTGCGCATCCGGAGTCTCGACCGCCTTCGGCGTCGCCAGGAGGCGCGTGCGGGTCATCTACGCGGGCTCGACGTCTTCTCGGTCGGCGAGGACGAGGTGCGTTTCGCCGGTCTGCGACGCGTCATCAAGGCTCCAGGGCGCATCCGAGTCTATGGGGCGCAGCCTGACGCCCCAGTCGCCGCCGTAGATGACGAACGCCGAGCCCTCGCTCGAGTCCTCGACCTGCACGGCGTAGGCCTCGACGGCTGAGCCGCCTTGGACGCTGCTCCAGCCCGTCACGGTGTAGACGGCGCCCTCCGGCTCGCCTTCGTATATGCGCACCGCCGACACGGCGAACGGCTCGCCGATGTTCTTGTACACCTGCGAGGCGATCATCGGCGTGTTGGCGTTCGCCTCGACCTCGATGTGCGTGTAGGGCAGCGTGTTCAGCGCCAGACCTCGTGCGTCACCTGACCCAGCACCTCCAGCTTGGCGCGCTGGGTTGCTTCGTCCATGTTGCCTTCGAAGGCGGACGCGAAGCCGCACTGCGGGCTCAGCGCCACGGCGTCGAGGTCGATGAACTTTGACGCTTCTTCGAGCCGCCCCTTGAGCAGCTCCGCCGTCTCGATCTCGTTCTCCTTCGTGCTGATCAGGCCGAGCACCGCCACCTTGCCCTCCGGTACGAAGCGCAGCGGCTCGAAGCTGCCGGAGCGCGGCGTGTCGTACTCCAGCAGCAGCCGATCGACGTGGATGTCGTTGAACAACCGCTCCGCGATCGGGTCGTAGCCGCCGGCGACCGACCAGGCGCCGCGCGGGCCGTTGCCGCGACAGAGGTGCAGCCCCCAGGTGACGCCCGGGAAGCGGTCGATGAGCGCGTTGTCGATGCCGATCGCCTCGTCCAGCCACGCGTCCGGGTCGATGCCGAGGTGGCGGAAGTTGGCGCGCCCCTCGTCGCTGACGAGGTGGGTGTAGCGCGGCGAGTCGAGCTGCACGTAAGTCGCGCCTTTCGCGACGCACTCGGCGACGATCTGCGTCGTCAGCTCCAGCACGTCCTGCAGGTACTCGTCTTTGTTCGGGTAGACCTTGTCGGACGTCCCGGGCGACCAGAGCACGGTCGCGTGCGCGAGGCTGGGTAGCGTCACCTTGAAGGGACGCTGCGTGTGCGCCTGCAAGAACAACTGCTCCTTCAACGGCAGGTTCACTTCCGCCCGCGAAAGCTTCTTGATCACGGCGACCAGCGTCGGAGTAAGCTGGCGCTCCGCATCCGACCGCTCGTAGCGGGTGTTGAGCTTGAAGTCGGCCGGGCGTGGCGCCGGGCCGTAGCCGGCGATGCTCACGGTCAGCGGCGCCGTCCAGCCGCGGCGCCGCATCTCGCCATCGGCGATGACGTCGATATCGCACGCCTCCTGCAGCGCGATCGCTTCGAGCACGGCCTTGTCCTCGACCGCGTCCAGCTCCGCGCGCGTCAGCTCGCCCTTGTCGAAGCGCGCGATCGCGTCTTTCAGATACTGCGGCCGTAACAGACTGCCGATGACCTCGCTGTGGTAGGGGTTCGCCGTTCGCGCCATGTCGTCTCCTCCGTGGCCGGATCGTACCTGCTGCTCCCCTCGGCCCGCAAACCGTCAACCCGTTGACCGACGAGCCAGCGGCGACGGACAATGAGCGCCCTGCTACCTAGAAAGAGGCCCCCTCATGCCTGACTCCGCGGCCGACTTCGCCCGCCTGCGCGATTCGATCCGGGCGACGCGCAACATCATCTACATGAACACCGGCTTCTCCGGCCCCTCACCCGACGCGGTTATCGACCGCATCAACGAGGTGCTCGAGCAGGAAGCGACGCTGGGGCCGGCGAGCATCGGCGGGCTCGCCTACACGCGCGCCATCACTGGCGAGGCGCAGGCCCAGGTCGCGCGCATGCTCAACTGCGACGCCGACGAGGTGCAGATCAGCCACGGCACGACAGAGGGCGTCCACGTCGTCATCTACGGCATGCACTGGCAGCCCGGCGACGAGCTCGTCACCTGCAACCTCGAGCACCCGGCGCTCGCGACACCCGCGTCCGTCCTCGAAGACCGCTTCGGCGCCACGGTGCACCGCGTCGAGCTGTCGCCGACGGGCGATAGCGCCGGTTCGATCGTCGAGCGCATCGTCAGCGCGATCACGCCGAAGACGAAGCTTGTGGCGCTGAGCCACGTCCAGTTCTCCTGCGGCCTCAAGCTGCCGGTAAAGGAGATAACCATGGCGGCGCATGAGCGCGGCGTGCCGGTGATCTTCGACGGCGCCCAGACCGGCGGCCAGCTCGCGATCGACGTGCGCGATATCGGCTGCGACTTCTACTCGATCTCCGGCCAGAAGTGGGTCCTCGGCCCCGAGGCGACCGGCGCCCTCTACGTCTCGCGCGCCTACCACCGCCAGCTCGACCCGATCTTCAACACGCACAACGTCGCCGACGCGCGCCCTTACCCCGGCGAGCCGGCGCCGCTACAGCGCTTCCGCCTCGCCTCCCAGAGCCCGGCGCTGATCGGCGGCTTCGCCACAGCGCTCGCGACCATGCAGTCGCTCGGCATGGAGAACGTCGAGGCGTACTCGCGACACCTCGGCGACCGCATGCGCGAAGGCCTCTCGAAGTTGAGCGGCGCGATGCTCACGAGCCCGTCGGCGCCCGGCCTCACCTGCGGCCTCGTCAGCGCCGCCTTCGAGGCGTGGCAGCCGCAGCAGATCGTCGATGCGCTCTGGGAGCGCTGGAAGATCAGCGCCCGCACCGTGCCTAACCCGGCCGGCGTCCGCTTCAGCCTCGCAGCCTTCAACAACGAGTCGGACGTCGACCAGGCGCTGGACGCCCTCGCGACGCTGACCCGCGAAACACCACCACCCGTAACTGCACCGGCTCATTAGAAGAAGGAGATAACGATATGAAGATCGGCTTCATCGGCGTCGGCCGCATGGGCAGCCACATGGCGCGCCACCTTGCGGAGGCGGGCCACGACGTATCGGTTTACGACGCGCTGCCGGAAGCAGCGAAGCGCATCGAAGACATCGTCCCGGGGATCACCGCCGTCGCCAGCGTCTCAGACGCCGCCCGCGACGCAGATGTCGTCGGGTCCTCGCTGCCCGGCCCCAAGGAGGTCGAGGCGATCTCAGCCGAGCTGCTGGCGACGATGAAGCCGGGTACCTGCTACGTGGACATGTCGTCGAACTCGCCGACGCTGATCCGGCGCCTGCACGAGACGTTCAAAGCGAAGGGCATCGACATGCTCGACGCGCCCGTCAGCGGCGGCCCCACCGGCGCCGAGGCCGGCACGCTCTCGATCATGGTCGGCGGCGAAAAAGACGTCTTCGAGCGGATGAAGCCGTTCCTCGCGACTATTGGCGCGCCGGAGAAGCTCTTCTACTGCGGCCCCTCCGGCGCCGGCGACGTCGTCAAGCTGTGCAACAACATCTCCGGCGTCGCCCAGATGCTTGCCGTCGCCGAGGTGCTGACGCTCGGCGTCAAGGCCGGCGTCGACCTGAAGACGCTCTGCGACGTGATCGGCGTCAGCTCTGGCAACAGCCGCTGGATCCAGGGTGGCTTCCAGCGCAGCCTCTTCCGCCGCAAGCTGAAGCCGCCCTTCTTCCCCGTAACGCTCTCGGCGAAGGACACGCACCTCGCGCTCGACCTGGCGCACGAGCTCGGCCTCGAGATCGCGATGTGCGAGATTGTCGACCGCGATTCGCAGCTCGCCCTCAAGGGCGGCTACGCCGACGAAAACTTCGAGGGCATCATCCACCCGCAGGAGGAGCGCTCCGGAGTGACGCTGGAGATGACGGAGGAAGAGCTGGCGACGTACGCTCCGCCAGCGCCGCGCTGACCTTCTCTCCCTCAGTCCCTCTCTCCGCACGCAGAGAGAGGGAAGCTCAGCCGTAGAGACGCCGCCATGCAATCGGTTCTCTGTCAGACTTTCGTGACGTCAGCATGTAGGCGCTTCTCAGCTCGATCCCCTCTCTGTGAACGGAGAGGGGATGGCGGCAGCCAGGGGAGAGGTCGTCTCTTGACAACGATCAGTCGCGGATCGACGCTGACCAGTGCAGTAACCCGCTAGCAAGAAAGGGAGCGTCTCAATGACGACATCCGTCCAGACGAAGTTCGACGTCGGCGGCGTCATGCTCGACCGGCCGTTCAAGGTCCGGCGCCTCGGTCATTTCGGCTTCAACACGCGCAACCTCGAAGACGCGCGCCGCTTCTACATTGACCTCCTCGGCTTCAAGATCTCGGACGAGGCCGATATCCTGATGCGCATCCTGACGCCGGAGCAGCGCGCCGCGATCCCGGAAGGCCCCGGCTGGTTCACCCGTTACGGCGGCGACCACCACGCCTTCGTCCTGTTCAACCGCAAGGTCATGGACGCCCTCAGCGGGGGTCACGGCCGCCCCGACATGACGATCAACCAGATCACCTGGCAGGTTGGCAGCCTGCGCGAGGTCGGCGACGCCGCGAAGTGGTTCAACGACACCGGCGTACCGATCCAGCGCACCGGCCGCGATATGCCCGGCTCCAACTGGCACACCTACATCTACGACCCGGACGGCCACACGAACGAGCTCTACTACGGCATCGAGCAGGTGGGCTGGGACGGCCTCAGCAAGCCGCGCGAGATGTACTACCGCGGCTTCCGCGAGCCGCCGCAGCTGCCGCAGATCAACGAGTTCGACGAGGTGCAGGACGCGCTCTCGAAGGGCATCGACGTCCACGCCGGCTATCGCCACATCGACACGCTGCCGGCGAAGTACGAAGTCGATGGCGTCATGCTGGCGCGGCCGTTCAAGATCACCCGCATCGGCCCCGTCAGCCTCTACGTCGACGACCTCGACAAAGCAGAGGCGTTCTACCGCGACGTCATGGGCTTCGACGTGACCGAGACGACGCAGCTCAAGGGCGAGCGCATCGTCCACCTGCGCACGAACACGGAGCACCACGCGATGACGCTGATCCCAGCGTCGCTCAAGGGCAGCGTCGACATGGGCACGAACACCACCTGCGCCGCCTTCGGCCTCCAGCTCGCGAACTACCGCCAGCTGCGCGACGCCGTCGACTTCCTGCGCGGAAACGGCATCCGCGTCGAGACGCACGTGCCGGATGAGCTGCACCCGGGCATGGACTACGTCGCCCACGCCTTCGACAAGGACGGCCACTGCATCCAGCTCTACTACTCGATGGAGCAGATCGGCTGGGACGGCAAGCCGCGACCGCGCAGCGAGCGCCGTTACGGCAACGCCCACGACTGGCCCGAGACGCTGGACCAGATCTCCGACAGCTACAACGGCGAACCGTACCTCGGCCCCTGGGGCTAAGCGGCGCCAACCTTCGATCAAGCAGCCCTCGCTTCCGGCGGGGGCTGCTCTTGTTTGTGAGACGCACTTCTACTTCTGAGGAGGAGACCAATGTTCGAAGACGTGAAGCATGATGTCGCGGTCGCGAACCGCATGCTGGCGGAGCTGGGCCTGGCGAGCGGCGTGCTCGCCTCCAGCGGCCACGCCAGCCTGCGCGTCCCCGGCTCGCCCGGCCGATTCGTCGTCAAGGGGCGTGGCTACAAGATCGACGCCCTCGCGCGCATGAGCCCGGAAGATATGGTCGTCGTCGACCTCGAAGGCTTCCTCGTCGAAGGACCGCCGGGGGCGATGCAGTGCTTCGAGATCAAGATGCACTCCTGCATCTATCGCACCTACCCAAACGTGCAATCGATCGTCCACGTCCACCCGCGCTTCGTCGTCGTCATGGGCGTGCTGGAAGCGCCGCTCGTTCCGATCTGCCAGGAAGGCATGACCCTCGTGAACCGGCCGCTGCCGCTCTACCCCCACTGCAAGACGATCACCACCGACGAAGAGGGCATGGAAGTCGCCAACCTCCTCGGCGATAGCAAGGCGATCCTTCTACAGGGCCACGGCGCAACAACGACGGGAGCCAGCCTCGATGAGTCGGTGATGAACATGCTCCACCTCGAAGAGCAGGCGCGGATGAACTGGTACGCCTACACCGCCGCCGGCCCGGGTCATCGGAGGATTACCGAAGCGCAGATCGCCGAGATGAACCGGCCGCCGCTCGCCGAGCTACCGCACTTCCGCGAATCGATGCGGGCCGGCCAACCGCGCACCGGCGGCGCCGGCGTCTGGAACCACTACAGCGAGATCGTCTCGCGCGACCTGTGGGATCCACGCCCCTGAGCGGACGCGTCCGACTTTAGCGGGGTCTGGGGTGTCCCCAGCTTTCATGTACACCACGCCCCGGAGCGGAGCGTCTCCCTTCAGCGGGGCAGCGGGGTGTCCCCGCTCTCGATGTAGCAGCGGGGTGTCCCCCGGCCTCAGGCACACACGCCCCGGAGCGGAGCGTCTCCCTTCAGCGGGGTCTGGGGTGTCCCCAGCTCTAATAACCAAGAGATCTGTCCGTGGTATCGCGGGCGTATATCTCGCAAAGGGGACGAAGTTCAAAAGAATAAATATTCGTAAAGTGGTTAACTATTGAATTCGTCCTTATAATCTGCGCCAGCAGCCAACGTTCTGGCTGCACCGCGTCTCCGTGAAGGAGAAAAGGGAGGCTACAAGAGATATGGCTAGCTACTGGGACTCAGTCCTGACAAGCCGCATCAGCCGCCGCCGGGCGCTTGCGGCAACCGGTGCAACCGCTGCCGGCGCTGCATTGCTCGCCGCCTGTGGTGGTGGCGATGACGGTGGCGACAGCGGTGGCGGAACCAAGGACGCCAGCGGTCTGCTCTCAACGATCGAGGACACCTCGAAGACTGCTAAGCCGGGCGGCACGTTCACCTTTAACAACCTGCGCGACCCGCTTCACTGGGACGGCCAGGCGCAGGGCCAGGTGCAGCTGAACGTCTTCAACGGCATCGCCTACAGCGCCCTCGTCCAGAACAAGCCCGGCTACAAGCAGGGGTCAAACTGGACCGAGGTCGAGGCCAACCTGGCGTCCTCATGGGAGGTCTCGCCCGACAAGCTGACGATCACCTTCAAGCTGCGAGACGGTGTCAAATGGCACAACATAGCGCCGGTAAACGGCCGTGCCTTTGAAGCATCGGACGTCGTCGCCAGCTGGAACCGCTACATCACGCACTCTACGCCCAACAACAAGTCAGTGAACTCCAACGCTGTCAACCCGGCGGCGCCTGTCGTTAGCTTCGAAGCGCCGGACGCCAAGACGGTCGTCATGAAGCTGAAGGAGCCTTCGTCCTACATCTTCCAGCGCCTGGCGACGATGATCACCGGCGAGATGGGTCAGATCTACCCGAAGGAAGCCGGCACGGGTTTCGACCCGAAGACGACGCAGATCGGCACCGGCGCCTACATGCTCGACAAGTTCACGCCATCGGTGACGATCGAATTCAAGCGCAACCCGGAGTACTTCAACAAGGCCAACGAAGCCTACTTCGACCGTATCCACTTCCCGCTGATCACCGAGTACGCGTCCACGCTGGCTCAGTTCAAGTCTGGCGCCCTCTCGACGATGCAGCCGGCGATCCTCGCGGAGGACGTCCTGACGTCCAAGAAAGACGTGCCGACGCTCGGCATGTACCCCTACACGGCTGCGACAAACAGCGTCGGCAATACACTGCGCTTCGGCTGGAACCCGATCGGCGGCAAGC
Organism: Dehalococcoidia bacterium; assembly: GCA_035292965.1. Classification (GTDB taxonomy): domain Bacteria; phylum Chloroflexota; class Dehalococcoidia; order DSTF01; family WHTK01; genus WHTK01. The sequence goes on from DATDPC010000203.1 coordinate 17,695, forward strand.
CATCGCCGTTCCTCGACATCCGTTTGCGTCAGGCCATATCTATGGCCATGGACCGCGACACCTACATCGACACGTTCGGCAACGTGCCAAAGTTCACCGCCGCCAGCCTTGCGGTTAACAAGTACTTCTACACCTCGATCGGCTACCTGCCCGGTTACACGCTCGACCCGAGGGACAAGAAGACCTTCGGCGAGAACGCCAAGTACTACGACTTCAACATGACCGAGGCAAAAGCGCTGTTCGCCGCCGCGAAGTCTGGCTACGGCGGCGAGTTCCCGGATATCCCCGCCGGCAACGTCAGCACTGTTTTCGGCGCGATTTACTTGAACCAGGTCACCGTCATGTCTCAGTGGTTACGCGACCTAGGCCTCAAGGTGAACGACAAGGTGCTGGACTACAACATCGACTACCTGGCAAAGTACGTCACCCAGCAGGGCAAGTTCGAGGGCATCCTCTACGGCATCGGCGCCGTCACCTCGCCCGACCCGACGGACTACTGGCTGTGGCGCATCTACTCAAAGACCGGCCCCACCAGCGGCCAGATCGGCATGGGCGGCACGGACGGCAGCAAGGGCGACCAGAGCGGAGACCCAACCGTCGACGCGATGGTTGAGAAGGCCAAAGCCGAGTTCGACCCCACGAAGCGGACGAGCATCGGCGCCGACATCCAGCGTTACCTGGCGAAGCAGGCGTATTTCGTCTCCCAGCCCGGCTTCGCCGACAACTTCCTCATGGCGCAGCAGGCGATCGGGAACTTCAACGTCTTCCAGGGCGACTCACGCATCGCCCAGCTCGGCGTTGAGGGCATGCTGCACCTCTGGTCAGACCCGACGAAGGCTGGTCACAAGGCGTAACGGCCAAACACCGCACGCAACGAAGAGGCCCCCTGCTTTGGGGGCCTCTTCTCTTGCCCTCGAAACGCCTGCTATTCAGTTCAAGCGCTGTACAAAGTACGATGACTGCGTTCCCGGAGGTGGTTGAGACGGTAGCTTTTCGTGTCATAGGCCAGCCCACAGCCCGCGTCGATGGCTTCGACAAGGTGACGGGGCGCGCCCGCTACGCCGCCGACTTCACGCTGCCCGGCACGCTCTGGGGCAAGGCGCTGCACAGCCCCCACGCCCACGCCCGCATCCTCCGCATCGACACCTCCGCCGCCGAACGCATGCCCGGCGTCTACGCCGTGATCACCGGCGCCGACACTGGGGACGGCCTCTACGGCCGCATCATCCACGACCTGCCCGTCCTCGCCCGCGACGTCGTGCGCTTCTTCGGCGATCGCGTCGCCGCCGTCGCCGCCGATGACGAGGACACGGCGCAGAAGGCGCTAGACCTGATCGACGTCGAGTACGAGGTGCTGGACGCCGTCTTCGACCCGATCGAGGCGCTGAACCCGTCGGCGCCGATCCTGCACCCCGATTTCAACGCCTACCCCGGCGTGACACCGCTGGAGACGCCTTCGAACCGCTATCACTACAACCTCATCGAGAAGGGCGACGTCGATGCCGGCTTCGCCGCCGCCGACGTCGTCATCGAGAACACGTTCTTCACGCCGCGACAGCACCAGGCCTACCTCGAGCCCCAGAACGTCCTCGTCAACGTTGAGGGCGGCCGCGTCCACGTCTGGGCCTGCGGCAAGGCGCCCTACGACCTGCGACGCGCCTTCGCCGCGACGATCGGCGTGCCCGAGGACGCCATCCTGATCAACCACGCCTACATCGGCGGCGACTTCGGCGGCAAGGCGACGCCGGCGGACCTGCCAATCGCCTACTACCTCTCGAAAGCAGCGGGCCGGCCGATCCGGATGATCCTCGATTACGTCGAAGAGTTCATGGCCGCCAACCCGCGCCACGCCACGGTGACGAAGCTCAAGACCGGCGCCCGCCGCGACGGGACGATAACCGCCCACACCGTCGACTACTACGTGAACTGCGGCGCCTACGCCGCCTACAAGCCCCTCGGCCGCATCGGCGGGGCGATCCAGGCCGCCGGGCCGTACCGCCTCGGCGCCACGCGGATTGAGTCGACGCACGTCTACACGAACACGGTGCCGGGCGGCCACATGCGCGCCCCCGGCGAGCCGCAGGCGCTGTTCGCGCTCGAATCGCAGATCGACGAGGTAGCGCGCGCCATCGGTATGGACCCGCTGGCGTTTCGGCTCAAGAACATCGTCGCCGGCGACGACGCGATGCCGATCGGCGAACAGCTGCACGACCTGCGCGGCATCGAGACGCTGCGCGCCGCCGGCGAGGCGTCGGGCTGGTCGTCGCCGAAGCGGCGCAACGTCGGCCGCGGCATCGCCATCGGTGACCGCGGACCCGGTGGCGGCGAAGGCAACGCGACCGTGACCCTCGCCCCGGACGGCAGCGTCACCCTGACGACGGCGATCTTCGAGCAGGGCACCGGCACCTACACCACGCTGCGCCAGGTGATCGCCGAGGAACTAGACATAACTCCTGAGCGCGTCCGCATCGACGTGCAGAACACGGACGGCGTCCCTTACGACTCCGGCATCGGCGGCATGCGCGGCTCGCGCATGAACACGGCAACAGCCTTCCAGGCAGCGCAAGAGGCGAAGCAATCGCTGTTCCGGCTCGCCGCCGAGCACCTCGGCTGGCCGCTCGAAACGCAGACGCTGCGAGGCGACTCGCTGCATCGCACAGACAACGCCGAAACAGTGCGCTGGGCAGACCTCCTGCGCGACGCCGGCACGACCGTCAGCGGCGCCTCGCACGTCGAAGACCGGGCGCGCTCGCCGATCACGGCCTTCTGCGCCCAGGTCGCCGAGGTCGAGGTCGACCCCGATACGGGGCAGGTGACGATCCTCAAGTTCACGACGGTGCACGACGTCGGCCGGATACTCAACCCGATCGGCCACCAGGGTCAGATCAACGGCGGCCTGATGCAGGGCCTCGGCTTCGCGCTTATGGAAGAGCTGCGCGTCGAAGACGGTCGCGTCACCACGCTCTCGTTCGGCGACTACAAGGTGCCGACAACGTCCGACCTGCCGGAGCTGACCACCGTGCTCGTCGAGTCTGACAGCGGCATCGGCCCCTATCGGATCAAAGGCATCGGCGAGAGCTCGACGGCTCCCGTCGCGCCGGCGATCGCGAACGCCATCGCCGACGCCGTCGGCGTACGCCTGTACGACCTGCCTCTGACCTCGGAGAAGGTCTACACTGCCCTGAGAACACGCCGCCGCTCCTAGCCTCGGCGGTCGCAGTCTGCCTGTCGTTCTGACGAACATTAAGAGAGGCGATCCTGATGCCATTCAGGGGGTAAGAACCAATGTTGGGCGTAGAAGACAACAAGCTCCTCTGTCAGGTTGGCCCCGGGACGCCGATGGGCGATCTCATGCGCGAGTACTGGATCCCGGCGCTGCGCTCGGAGGAGCTGCCGGCCGCTGATGCACCGCCGCTCCGGGTTCGGCTCCTTGGTGAGGACATGATCGCCTTCCGCACCACGTCCGGCCGCGTCGGCCTGATTCAGAACGCCTGCCCCCATCGCGGCGCGTCGTTGTTCTTCGGCCGCAACGAAGAAGAAGGGCTGCGCTGCATCTATCACGGCTGGAAGTTCGACACGGCCGGCGCCTGCGTCGACACGCCGTCCGAGCCGGCAGAATCGAACTTCCGCAACAAGGTCGAGGCGAAGACCTACCCCTGCCAGGATGTTAACGGCGTCATCTGGACCTACATGGGCAAGCGTACTTCCGCGGAAGTACCGCCGATGCCGGAGCTCGAGGCGTTCCTGCTGCCGCAGGACAAGGTCCGCACCCAGCTCGTCCTGCGCGAGTGCAACTGGATGCAGGGGATCGAGGGCGAGCTGGACACGGTGCACCAGGCGTTCCTCCACATCGGCGCGATCGACCAGGCCGACACGGAGCCGGGCAGCTTCGACTACTACATCACCGGCAACCGTCCCGCCGTCTTCGACGTGATCGACACCGACTTCGGCACCTCCTACGGCGCTTACCGGCCGGCCGAGGCCGATACGTATTACTGGCGCGTCGCGCACTTCCTCTTCCCCTTCTACGCGATGACGCCCACCGGCGTCCTCGGCCCGGACATCAAGGTCCGCGCCTACGTACCGATCGATGACAACAACACGATGCTCTGGCTCGTCCAGAACCGGCCCCAGAATCCCGGCGTCAACGCCATGGGCCGTCCCGCCCGCGCCGCCAACGCCGGCGGCCGCACCGGCGCCATGGAGTTTCTGCCAAACACGAGCGACTGGCTCGGACGCCACCGCATCACCCAGACCTACGCGAACGACTTCATGATCGACCGCGAAGCCCAGGCGCGCCGCGATAGCTACACCGGCATCAACGGCATCCTCCAGCAAGACATGGCCGTCACCGAGAGCATGGGCCCGATCTACGACCGCTCGAAGGAGCACCTCGGCACGACCGATGCGCTGATCATCCGCACCCGGCGCAAGCTGATCGCCGCGGCGAAGGCGCTGCGCAACCAGAGCGTCATCCCTCCCGGCGTCGACCAGCCGGGCGTCTATCGCACTCGCTCCGGCGGCATCATCCTGCCCCGCAGCGTCGAATGGCAGGACGCAACGCGGACGCTACGCTACCCGGAAGAGGCGGCGCAGGTTGCCGTTACGGAAACTGGCGGTGGCGCCGGGTCATAGTGCTCGCGGCTACAATGGGGGCGAGTCGAAAGGGAGAGATCGATGCTGAACGCCGCTGAGAACAAGTACATCACGCAGGTTGGACCCGGCACGCCTATGGGCAACCTCTTCCGCCGCTACTGGCTGCCCGCGATGCTCGCGAGTGAGCTGCCGGAGCCGGACTGCGCGCCCGTGAAGCTGCGCCTCCTCGGCGAAGACCTCGTCGCGTTTCGGACTACCTCCGGGCGCATCGGCGTCATCGACGCGTACTGCCCGCATCGCAACGCCAACCTCTACTGGGGCCGCAACGAAGACGAGGGCCTGCGCTGCGTCTACCACGGCTGGAAGTTCGACACGTCCGGCGCCTGCGTCGACATGCCGAACGAGCCCGCCAGCAGCCGCTACGCCGAGAAGGTGAAGCAGGCGGCCTACCAGGCGACGGAGCGCGGCGGCGTCATCTGGGTCTACATGGGCCCCGCGGAGCTGGCGCCGGAGCTGCCCGGCCTCGAATGGACGGTTGTTCCCGAATCGCACCGCATGGCGACGAAGCGCATCCAGGCCTGCAACTACCTCCAGAACCTCGAAGGCGAGATCGATTCCTCGCACGTCTCCTTCCTCCACCGCAACTTCGACCGCACTTCGCGCGAAGGCCCGGCCATGGACCTCGATCAGCACCCCGTCTTCTTCGTCAAAGAGACCGACTACGGCATGGCGATCAGCGCCCGCCGCGAGGACGGCACGGAGAAGTTCTACTGGCGGGTGACACCGTTCATGCTGCCCAGCTACACGATGATCCCCGGCTCGATCGAGGGCGGCATGGTGTTCACCAGCGCGATCCCGATGGACGACGAGACGATGATCGGCGTCACCGTCAGCTGGCGCGCCGACAGGCCGCTGAACGACGAGGAGATCGCCCACGTCAAGGCGGGCATGGGCCCTCACGTCCAGACAGACGCGAAGTTCAACCCCCTACGCAACAAGGGCAACGACTACGCGATCGACCGCGAGCTCCAGAAGGCGAGCAGCTTCACCGGCATCAAGGGCGTGCGCGAGCAGGACATGGCGGTGCAGGAGGACCAGCGCGGCCGCGTCTCAGACCGCACCCGCGAGCACCTCGGCACGACCGACCTCGGCGTCATCGCCGCGCGACGCCGCCTGATAAAGCAGGCGCGTGACCTCGAGAAGGGTATCGAGCCGCCGCAGGCGCGCAACGCCGCCGCCTACCGCGTCCGCTCCGCCGCGGTGACGGCAGTGCGCGCGCAGCCGTGGGAAGAGGCGGTCAAGGACGTCATGGTCGCTCAGGCGGTCTCGTAGGCCTCACAACGCCGGCATAAGCAAGAGAGCGTCCCTCGGGACGCTCTCTTTGTGCATCGAAGCGGTGCGTTAGCCGTTGGTCAGGATGGAGGCGTGGACGACACGACGGTGGTCGTACTCGCGCGTGTCGAAGTTGAACGTGCCGTTGCAGGTAATCAGGACAATCGATTCCGGCACAGAGTTGATCGCCAGCGCGTTCCAGTCCGTATTCGGCGGCAGGTCGGCGAACCAGTCGACGGCATAGTAGACGACGATGCCGTCGCCGCGGTGGTACTCGATGATGTCGCCGTAGGCAACGTCGCGCAGCGGCGCGAACACGGCGAGGCCGTACTGGTAGTAGTCGACGTGCCCGGCGATCATGGTCGTTCCGCCGTTACCGGGGTAGCCACCGTAGCCGGCGAAGAGCGGGAAGTTGTAGCGCACGACGTCGTCCGGACCCAGGGGGACGCCCATCTTCGCGTCAGCGCCGACGTCCTGAGTGTTCACCGGCGCGTTGATCCCCAGTCGCGCGACGACGAGGCGGTCGCCGGAGGAGTGGATGCCCGCCTGCAGGCGGCTACAGCCGCCCGAGACCGGCAGCGACGGCGTGATGTACCAGTAGCCCTCCGCCGTGACGCGCGTGACGCGCGTGTACCACTGGGCGTTCCCGTCCAGGTTCTGCCACGTGTAGGCGCTGATCGAAGGGTCAAGGCTGATGCCCGTGTACGTACCCTCGGCAAACGTCGGGTCGTAACCAAGATCGAGCCACGACCAGCCGCCGGCGGTCGTCAGCAGCGACCAGCGGAAGGTCACGTTCATCGTCGTCGTGCTGGTGCACTGGACGCCGGGCGTCAGGATCGTCGGCACGCCGCAGGCGTTGAAGCTGCCGGCGGCGGAGTAGACGAAGCCGCTGCCCATCTGCGCGGCGACGCGCCAGAAGTGCGGCTTGCCCGCCAGGATGCCCGGCCAGGCGAGGCTGGCGGCGTTGCCATCGAATGGGCCGCCGCTGACGTAGGTTCCCGGCACGAAGCCGTTGTCGTTCAGGCTCAGCTCGATGTAGGTCGCGCTCGCACCCTCGATCGGCGTCCACGAGAAGTAGACCGTCGCCGTGCCGTCCGGCGCGCAGGTGGCGATCGGCAGGGCGAGCGTGATCGCGGCGGCGTCCGCCCTATCGGCGGAGCGCGGCAGCTGAATCAGAACCAGCGCGATCAGGGCTGCGAGAACGAGAAGACCGAAGCGGGCGGGGGCTTTCAGATTCATAACCCGCAGATCATAGCTTCCCACCGCCGGACGAGGCAAGGCGAGGACACCCTATAAAATGGGGCGCGAATCTGGCCTACGTGGCGCTTGCGGCGACGTCCGGCACGGCTCCGGCGCTGGTCATCACCAGCTGCACCGCCGTGTCCTCCTCGACGTCATCCGTGTTTAGCGTCAGATCGTAGAGGTTCGAGTCGATCCAGTCGATGTCGTAGGCGTCTTTGAAGAAGGCGGCGCGCTGGTTGTCCGATTCGCGGATCAGCGATTGTGCCTCGTTACGCGAGATCGAGGCCGCCGTCGCCAGACGCTCCGCCCGCCGCGTCTGCGAGCCGTGGACGAAGACCTTGAGCACGCCCGTCTTGCGTTTGCGCAGGATCACCTGCCCGGCGTGGCCGACGATGACGCAATCGCCGATCGTCGCCAGCTCCGTGACGACGCGCTCGATGATCTGACGGTAGTCTGCCGAGGTCATCGTCAGCGCCGCCGGGTTCGCCGAGGCGGAGCCCGGGACGATGCCGTCTGAGACAACCGTCGCCAGCGCTAGCCGCTCGAGCATGCGCTCGATGAACGAGGGGCGTCGTTCGGCGTTCGCCATCGTGTCGGGCGAGACGCCGACGAGGGCTGCGGCTTGCGAAGTGATCTCCGAGTCGTAGAAGCGGTAGCCGAGCTTGTCGGCGACGGCGCGGGCGATCGACGGGCCGCCTGTACCGAGCTGGACCGTAAAGGTGATTACCGACGCCGTCATCGCCTGCCTCCCCACGTCCTGCGTGCCTGCAACTTATAGTCGATCTCAGCGCCGCCTTCAATAGCCGGCATTGTCTCGTTCGATTGCTGCCCGATGCAGGCTCGGCTAACATCATCGCGATCGAGTCTGCCCAAGGAGACACCCGTGCCCAGCCGCGAAGAGCTCATCGAGACCGTCGACCAGTACCTCAACGCGCTCGTGGCGCGCGATCCTGCGGCGCTGCAGCTGGCGCCGGCGGTCAAGTTCACGGAGAACTGCATACCGCTGCCCCTGGGCAAGGGCCTCTGGGCCACCGCCACCGGCCTCGGCGCCTACAAGCACTACATCTGCGACGAGTACGCCGGCCAGGCCGGCTTCTTCGGCGTCATCGAGGAGATGGGCAACCCGGCGATCTTCGCCATGCGCCTCAAGACCGAGTACCGCCACATCACCGAGATCGAGACGCTGGTCGCGCGCTTCGGTAACCCGCTCTACGCCCCGGAGGCGTTGCTCGCGCCGCGCCCCGTCTTCGACGAGATCGTCCCGCCGGAGGAGCGATCGCCGCGCGACGAGCTGGTCAGGATCACGAACCTCTACTTCGACGGCATCGAGCAGAACGACGGCAGCATCATCCCGCTCTACCCGGACGCCTACCGCATCGAGAACGGCGTCAAGACGACGAGCAACGAATCGCGTCGCGGCGGCGTCGGCAGCCTCTCAATCGCAGAGGGCATCAGCAGCGGCTTCTTCGAGTACATCCCCCAGATTCGCGACCGGCGCTTCCCCGTCGTCGACGAGCATCGCGGCCTCTGCCTTGGCTTCGTCTACTTCGAGCACCCCGGCAACGTGAAGTCGGTCGATGTGCCGCGACGGGGCAAGCTGGACCTCGCCCCGTTCACCCAGAAGCCGAGCACGGCGATGATCGCCGAGCTGTTCAAGATTCGCGGCGGCAAGATCCAGGCGATCGACGCGATCCTCGAGTTCCTGCCCTACGGCATCAAGTCCGGCTGGGACTGACCGGCCACTCGAACGAAAAGACGAACGGCTGAGCTTTCCCTCAGCCGCCCGCCGTTGTCGGCCTCGACCCGAAGGTGGGACGTCAGATCCGCAGGCCGATATCGAAGGTTGCGGCGTAGATCTCGCCGCTCCTCGTGACTTGTAGCGTCGTCATGCCGCCGCTCTGGCGGTAGATGCTGTCGCCGGCGTTGCGCAGGAAGCCCGTGCCCTTGGAGGCATAAGGCGCCGCCGCGTACACCTGCTGCGACATCGCGTCGTCGAAGAAGAACTGCGACGTGAACTCGCTGCCGGCATTGCGCACCTTGAAGTGGATGTGCACCGCGCGGCCCTGGTACCAGCCGGGGTAGACCGTCGTGAACTTCACCTGGCCGTTGCTGTCCGTCAGCTGGTAGCCGCGGAGGAAGTTCTGGCCCTTCGTGTTGAAGCTCGGGTCAGAGGCGTCCGAGTAGACGCCGGCCGCGTCGCAGTGCCAGATGTCGACCATCGCGCCGGCGAGCGCCGCGCAACCGCCGTTCGCGACATGGCCGACGTTGATCGTCAGGTCGAACCGCGCCCCCTGGCTGACGGCGCCGTTCGACGTGTTCGTCCGGATGTCGCCGCGGTTGAGCTTCTCATCGACGAAGTAGGGGCCTTCGGTCAGCGCCGGCGCCACGACGCATGCCGGCACCGTCATTGTCGAGGTCGCTGCCGCCAGAGCCGACGTCGCCGGCGTCGAGGTCGCTGCCGCCTCGTCGATGCCGGCGCCCGCCGGCGACGCGGGGCTCTTCTCGTCGCCGGAGCAGGCGACCAGCAACGCCGCACCCGCAGCGCCGAGGAACCCCAGCATCTCGCGTCTCGTGAGGATCCGCCCCACCATCACGTCATCGTTGTCGCTCATTGTTCGTCTCCCATCCAACTCATTCTCAGGCGATGCAGCCGCGTAAATGTAAAACCGCAGCCAAGATGCCCCGAAAATTCAATCCCAGTTGTCAGTCTGAGAAGCTGCTAGAGATACGCCGGAAGCGCTCGGCTCGTAAAGACAGCTCCGTCGCTGCGCACGAGCGCGCCCTCGACGTCCGCCTGCGCATCGATATAGGCGAGACCTGCATCGGCGCCGAGGATCAGCGCCACCTTCGCGTGATAGTCGGCAAGCAGCGTCGAAGGCGCGACGACCGTCACCTGCACGGCGTCGGCAGCGGACGGCGCGCCGGTACGCGGGTCGATCAGGTGGTGCAGCGTCGCTTCACCCGCCTTCCAGCGCCGGCGCAGGCTGCTCGACGTCGCAACGCCGCGGTCGACGACGCGCATGACCATGAGGTCGCGTTCCGGCGCGAACGGATCGGCGACGCCGACGCGCCAGGATGCGTCGTCAGGAGGCTTCCCGCCGGCGAAGACGTCGCCGCCGCCGTTGACCAGGCACGGCCGGCCGAGGATCGACGCCATCCGGTCGACGGCCCAGCCCTTACCGACGCCTCCGAGGTCGATACCAGCGCCTTCGGGCAACGTTATCGTCCTGGAGGCTTCGTCGAGCCTTACGTCGCTCCAGCGCGCCTTCTGCGGCGCCGTGCGCGGCGCACGTGCCGGGGCGTGCGTGATCAGCTCGAAAGACCGGTCGTAGCCCGCCAGCTCCAGCTGACGCAGCACCGTGGGGTCGAAGACGCCGTCAGAGCGGCGCGCGAAGTCGAGCGCCAGCCGCACGAACCGAAACAGCCCCGGCGAGGAGCGAAACGGCCGCCCGGCGGCGGCGTTGAGGCGACTCAGCTCGCTGAGGACGCGAAAGCGGCTGTAGCGCTCCTCGTAGGCCGCCAGCCACGTCGCGGCGCGATTCAGACGTCGCTCCGCGCCCGGGCCGTAGCAGAGCAACTCGATGTCGCTGTTCATCGCCCGGAAGGCGATCTGGTGTGCGGCGTCTGTCGTCATTCGAAGCGTGCCTTTGTACTATTTTACGTATGGGTCGACAGCGTTTGCGTCTTGGTTGCCGCCGCAGCCGCAGGTCAGCCGTATCATGTCGAAGCTATCGGCGCGCGACCGCGCCAGGTCGTCGTCATGGCTTATGAGATCGGCCTCGTGAAGTAGAGGCGGAGGGAGCCTGCGGGCCATCAACCGCCTGTTCGATGCGAGCGGCGGCCACTCGCTGTACGACTCAGAGGCGATGCAGCGCTTCCACCGCGACGCGCACGCCGCCTCTCACCAGACGGCGCTCTACGGGGGCGCCCTCGCCGAGGGTTACGGACGCGCCGCCCTCGGCCTGCCGCCCTCCCCGCGCGCTAGGCGGCCGGCGCCAGCTGCGATGTGCAAAAGGCGCAGCGTCGCGCCTCCAGTGGCACCTCGCTGAGGCACTCAGGGCACTTGCGCGTCGTCGGGTCCGGCGGCGGCTCCTTGCGCGATCGCGCGATCATGGCGTTCATCGGCGTGATCACGAAGAAGAAGACGACCGCGGCGACGCTGATGAAGCTAACGATCTTGTTGATCACGTCGCCGTAGAGGAAGGTGCTGCCGTTGATCGTGAACGTCAGGCGTGAGAAGTCAGGCTCGCCGATGATCGCGGCGATCAGCGGCGTCACCATGTCTTCGACAAACGCCGTGACGACGGCGCTAAACGCTACACCGATCACAACCGCCACGGCCAGGTCGACAACGTTGCCGCGCAGAAGGAACTGCTTGAAGTCGCTCGCAAGTGAACCCACTTCGCGCCTCCCCGGAGATTTGTTGGGGTAAGGTAGGCGGGCGCGACGAGCACGTCAAGGCGGGGGGGCAAAGAAAACGCCGCCCCCCGAGGGTGCGGCGTTTAGCCAGCATTATGGCGACCCGGAGGGGATTCGAACCCCCGATCTCCACCGTGACAGGGTGGCATGTTAGGCCGCTACACCACCGGGCCGTGTCAGACGATTCTAGGAACCGCCACGCTGGGTGTCAATTTGACGCCTCGCTAGGAGGTTATCTCTGACGGCAGGTCCTTGCCCTCGACGGCGGCGCCGCGGGCGTACGCTTCGTCGATCTGCGCGTCCGTGAGGCCGAGGAGGCTCGATAGCACCTCTCGCGTGTCCGCGCCGACGACCGGCGGGCCGCCCCGGATCGCCGCCGGCGTCCTCGATAGCTTCAGCGGCGTGTTCGAGATCCGCAGCTTGTTGCCGCGCGCGCTCTCGACGTCTTGCAGCATCTCGCGCGCCTGTATCTGCGGGTGTTGGGCTACCTCCGGTATCGTCTGCAGCGGGCCGCAAGGGATGCCCAGCGCCTCGAACTCGGCCAGCCACTCCGCCGTCGGGCGCGCCATCAGCGCCTCGTTGAGGATCGGTTCAAGCGTCGCGTGGTTCTGCGTGCGCGAGCCCGGCGTCGCGTAGCGCGGGTCGTCGATCAGCTCCGGCCGGTCGATCGTCGCCGCGAACAGGCCCCAGACGTTCTCGAGCCCGAAGCCAAGGGCGATGACGATCTGCCCGTCTGCCGTCGGGAACGCCTGGAACGGCGTCGAGACCGGGTGGCGCGTGCCGATCGGCTTCGGCGGCACGCCCGTCGCGAAGTAGCGCGCGAACGCGTTCTCGAGGATCGCGACCTGGCAGTCGAGCATCGAAATGTCGATCATCTGGCCGCGGCCGCTGCGCTCGCGTTCGTGCAGCGCCGCCAGGATACCGATCGCCGTGAACAGCCCGGCGGCGATATCGCCCAGCGAGAGGCCGGGGCGCACCGGCTTGCCGCCCTCCTCGCCCGTGATGCTCATGACGCCGCCCATTCCCTGGACGACGACGTCGAGCGCCGGCTTCAGCCGGTCGGGCCCCGTCTGGCCGAAGCCGGAGGTCGCGGCGTAGATCAGGCGCGGGTTGCGCGCCGAAAGCGCCTCATAGCCGAGGCCGAGGCCGTCCATCGTCCCCGGCGTGAAGTTCTCCATGACGACATCGACCTTCTCGACGAGGCGGAGGAAGAGGTCTCTACCTTCCGGCTGCTTCAGGTCGAGCAGCATGCTCTTCTTGCCGCGGTTGATGCTGAAGAAGTAGGAGCTCTCGCCGTTGATGTACGGCCCCGTCGTGCGCGCGACGTCGCCGTAGGGCGGCCGCTCGACCTTGATCACCTCGGCGCCGAGGTCGCAAAGCACCATTGCCGCGTAAGGCCCCGACAGCACCCACGTAAGGTCGAGGATCTTGACGTCAGCCAGCGCTCCAGGCATCACCACGAAACAGCCTCTGCATCCAACTCGCCGAAGCTATGCGCGGCAGCTTGCCAGTTTGCCCGTTTGCCAGTGGGGTGGGGAAGGGAAGGGAGGCTCACCACGGCTGGCCGTACTTCTCCCGCGACGTGATCTCGGCGACCGGCAGGCGTTTGCCGCGCCCGTACTTACGCGTCGGCCAGCCGACCGGCAAGATTGCGTGCACGTCCATCTTCTCGTCGAGGCCGAGCAGCGGCCGCACCTCCGCCTCGCGCGCCTTCCAGCGCGTCGTCAGCACGGAGCCGAGGCCGGCGCCGTGGATCGCCAGCAGCAGGTTCTGCACCACCGGGTAGATCGACGAGCCAGGCGCCTCGCCCGGCGCCGGCGTACGCGCCTCCGAGATGACGGCGATCAGCACCGGCACGTCCTCCCACGGCGTGCGCTCCGGC
>DATDPC010000204.1:0-12651 GCA_035292965.1 Dehalococcoidia bacterium
TGTCAGGTCCCACAACCCAGCGGCGATCGCCGAGGCGACGAGCACCTCCGGCGATTTGTCGGCGTAGGACGCGGCCACCGGCCCGACGATTGCGATCAGGACGATAAAGAACAGCCCGAAGGCGCCAAACGTCCCGAGGATCAGGTCGCGCCCGCTCCAGATGGCGCGCTCGCCGGCGACGCGGCCCGGCGCTTCGATCGTCAGCGCGGGAATCGTCTCATCGAACACGTAGCGTTCTCAGTGGTACTCTCGAATCCAGTGGACGCCTCGATTTCACTCTACAGGGTTGGTGGATTGCACACGAAGCAGGTCTCGCCTGAGGCGCTGGGCGGCTGGGCGGCGCGGGGCGGGCGCCGATCTTCAAATCGATGAGCCAGCTGACACGTGAAGAGCTGCGTCACTTCCGGCCGGACCGCCCAACAGCGCTGACGATCGGCAACTTTGACGGCGTCCATCTCGGTCACCAGCACCTCATACGCTTCGTTATCGAGCGGGCGCGGGCGCTCGGGCTTGCCGCCGGCGCCGTGACCCTGTACCCGGACCCGATGCGCGTGCTGCGGCCGGACGCGCCGTTTCAGTACCTGACCAGCCTGGAAGAGCGGCTCGAGCTGCTGCGCGGCCTCGGCCTCGACCTCGTCGCGCCGGTGACGTTTACCTCGGAGCTGGCAGAGCTTTCGCCGCGCGCCTTCGTCGAGCTGCTGCGCGAGGAGCTGGACCTGCGCCTGCTGATCATGGGGCCGGACAACGCCTTCGGCCGCAACCGCGAGGCGACGCCCGAGGCGGTAGCGAAGCTCGGCGCCGAGCTCGGCTTCGAGGTTGCGGTGCTGCCGGCGCCGCTCGCCTCCGGCGAAGCCGCGGTCAGCGCCACGTCGATCCGCGCCGCCCTCGCCGCCGGTGACCTCGATAGCGTCTCGCGCCAGCTGGGACGCCCCTACTCGCTGCGCGGGCCCGTCGTCGCCGGCTTTCGCCGCGGTCGCGATCTGGGCTTCCCGACGGCGAACGTCGCCGTCACGCCGGACCGCGCCCTGCCGGCGTTCGGCGTCTACGCCACCTGGGCCTACGTCGGCGAAGAGCGTCACGCCTCGGCGACGAACATCGGCGTGCGGCCGCAGTTCGACGGCGACAAGCCCAGCGTGGAGACCTACATCTTCGACTTCGACGGCGACCTCTACGACCAGACGCTGCGCATCGAGATCGTCGCCCGCCTGCGCCCCGAAGCGAAGTTCGACACGCTCGACGCGCTGATCGTGCAGATGAACCGCGACGTCGAACAGGCGCGCCGCATCCTCGCCACCGCGTCGTGACCTGAGGCCGAGTGCTAGCGCCGCAGCGCCACCGGGATCACGAGACGCAGCGCCGTATGCGTCGCCGAGAAGCCGACGACCTTGTTGTCGACGAGACCAGCGGCGCGCGCCGCCGCCATCACGTCCGTGTCCTTGAGGACGACGGTCTTGCCCTTGGGCGAGACGACCCAGAGGCCGCCGTTGGGCTTGAGCGCCCGGCCCAGCTCTTCGAGCCGGTCGAGGTCTTCGATGCGGTCGGCTCCGTAGAAGATCAGGTCGAGGTCGCCCGCATCGTCCGTGACGGTTGCGCGCGAGCCTAGCTGTTCGAGAAAGACGTCATCGTCGACGCCGATGACGGCGGCGCGCATGCCTTGCTTGACGCCGAGCTTCTCGAGCAGGCCGCGCGGGCTGCGGATCTTCGCCGCCCACTTCTCCGCGTCGCGGCCGATCTGGAAGACGGCCTCGCGGCCCTTGTAGACGAATCGCAGCTCGCCGCCTTCGCCGACAAGACCCGTCATCTCGCTGAACGGCACCTTCAGGCGAAACTCACCGGCGCGGAAGATAATCTCGTTCGTCTCCAGCAGCGCCTTGCCTTCGGCTGCCTCGCCGCCGTAGGTGACGCGGCAGATCGCCTCGTCGCCCATCAGGCGAGGACGGGCTGCTTTCGCTCCGCGCCGATCGGCGCGCCCTCGAGTCGCAGCAGGTACGCTTTCATGTCGAGGCCGCCGCCGAAGCCGTGCAGCGAGCCGTCGGAGCCGACGACGCGGTGGCATGGCAGCACGAGGGCGATCGGGTTGGTGGCGCAGGCGTGGCCGGCGGCGCGCGCCGCGGCCGGGTTGCCCGCCAGCGCCGCGAGCTGCGCGTAGGTAACGGTCGCGCCGTAGGGGATCGATGCCAGCGCCAGCCAGGCACGCTGCCTGAAACCGGCGCCTTCGACATCGAGGTCGAGAGGCAGGTCGAAAACGGTGCGAGCGCCGGCGAAGTACTCGCCGAGCTGGCGCGCCGTCCCGAGCTCGATCTCGGCGTTCACGGCGTACTCGCAGTCTTCGGCGACGGGCGTCTGTCCGCGGACGCCAAACTCAAGCCGCCTTAGCCCGCGCGCGGTAGCTTCGATGTACAGCGGCCCGATCGGCGAATCGATGATCACGCGGCGTCTAGTTGTTCGCCGGCCGGACGAGGATCAGCTCCGACGTCGGCAGGCCGACGACGACCTTCGAGCCGTCGTGGTCCGGCAGCGAGACGGTGATCGTCGCGTTGGCGAGCGCGACCTCGTCGATGTGGAGACGGACGCCGGGCACCAGGCTGGTGCGCTGGAGGTAATGCATCAGGTCGGCGTCTTCCTCCGCGTGCTCGGCGATGTTGTTGATCGTGACCATGTCGCCTTCGTGGACGGTGCGCAGCGCGAAGGCGCCCGTGGGCCCTTCCGGCGCGAGGCCCGGGATCGGGTTGCCGTGCGGGCAGGTCTGCGGGTTCTCGAGCAGCGCCAGGATCTGCTTCTCGATCACCGGCGAGATCGCGTGCTCCACCTTGTGCGCCTCGTCGTGCACGTCTGCCCAGTCGAGGTGCAGGATATCGACGAGCAGACGCTCGGCGAGCATGTGGCGCCGGATGATCGATTGCGCCTTCTCGAGGCCGGTGGGCGTCAGGTCGATCCGGTGGCCGTCGGCGAGCTTGACGAGGCCGTCGCGCTCCATGCGCTTCAGCGTCGCCCACGCCGTCGGCGCCGAGACGCCCTTGCGCTCCTTGACGCGCGCGGCGATAACGGGCGTGCCTTCGCGCTGCATCGTGTAGATCAGCTGAAGGTAGTCCTCAATCGTTTCCGTGGGGCGAGCAGTCTTAGGAGGCACGGCCCACGAATCGTAGCACGCACTGCGGGGCCGTCAACCGCGGCGGGGTTAAGAGTAGCTAACGGGGCGCGCTCGTTAGCTACGCAGCCTCGATTCCGCCTCCGCCGCGACGACGCGGTACACCTCCGCGAGCGGCAGACCGCGCTCCGTGGCGATGCGGCGGCAGACCTCGTACTCCGGCGCGACGCGCGGCGGTTCGCCGGGCAGGCGCTTCACCTTGACGGCGGCGGGGCCCAGGCTCGACTCGAACTCGAAGACGTCTCGTTCGGCCTCGTAGCGGCCGACGTCACGGACGCGCACGCCGAGCGTTGTTGTCTCGCGCAGCAGCAGGTCGACCAGCGTCTTCTCCAGCGCCTCTTTGCAGAGGACGGAGAGCATGACGCCGGGGCGGCCCTTCTTCATCTGGATCGATGTAAACCAGGCGTCGGCGGCGCCCGCGGCCATCAGCGCCTCCTGGACGTAGGCGAGTTGCTCTGCCGGCATGTCGTCGATGTTCGTCTCGAGCAGGCGCAGGCGTGGCGTGCCCGCGTCCGCCTCGCCGAGCCAGACGCGCAGCAGGTTGGGGCGATCGGCCGGGTCGCGGCCGCCGGCGCCACAACCGACGCGCTCGACGCGCATCGCCGGGCGGGTGAAGCGCCCCAGCGTCGTCAGCAGCGCCGCGCCGGTGGGCGTCACGAGCTCCATCGACGGCCCCTCTCCTTGGACGACGGGCGCGTTGGCGCGGGCGATCAGGCCCAGCGTCGCGGGCGCCGGCACCGGGATGACGCCGTGCGCGCCCTTCACCTGACCGCGGCCCAGCGGCAGCGGCGAGACGTACACGTCATCGACGCCAAGCAGCCTCAGGCCAGCGACGCAGCCCGCAACGTCGACCAGCGCGTCGACGGCGCCGACCTCGTGCAGCTGCACCGCCTCCAGGCTCTCACCGTGCACCTCCGCCTCGACCTCGCCGAGGGCGCGAAACACAGCGGCGATGCGCTCGCGATCCGTCTCCGGCAAAGCGGAACGCGCGACGACGTCGAGCACGTCAGCGAGCGAGCGATGACGCGCCGGCTCCTCGACGATGACGTCGAGCTTCGTCGCGGCGAAGCCGGCGCGCTTCACGGCCGTCGCTTCGAGCCGAAACGCACCGGCAGGCAACGCCAGCTTCGCGACCTCCGCCTGCAGCGCCTCGAAGGAGAGACCGGCGTCCAGCAGCGCGCCGAGGATCATGTCGCCGGAAGCGCCGGAGAAGCAGTCGAAGTAGGCGACGCGTGGCATCAGATACAACCCCGCGGGTAACCAGACGGATCCTGCGGGTTAGAAACCCGCAGCTTCTCAGCTGCAACGTCGGACGGACGACACGTCGAGAAAGCTGAGGGATTCCATCCCTCAGAGCCCGCTATCTCCCCCTCAGGGCCCGTTATCTCCCACCCGTAACAGACTCGCACGAGCCTAGTCGCGGCGGTCCGCGTGGGCGAGGGCGTTGATCTGCGCCGCCATATAGCCGGCGCCAAAACCGTTGTCGATGTTCACGACGGAGACGCCGGCGGCGCAGCTGTTGAGCATCGCCAGCAGCGGCGCGAGGCCGCCAAACGCCGCCCCGTAGCCGACCGAGGTGGGCACGGCGATGATCGGCGCCGCGATCAGGCCGGCGACGACGCTGGGCAGCGCCCCCTCCATCCCCGCGACGACGACGAGCACGTTGGCTTCGAGCAGGCCCGGCAGCAGATCGAAGAGGCGGTGGATGCCGGCGACACCGACGTCGCTGGTCACGGACGCGGCGCTGCCGGCCATGCGCGCCGTGATCGCCGCTTCCTCGGCGACGGGCAGGTCTGCCGTGCCGGCGCAGACGATGCGGACGCCCGGCAGCAGCGGCCGCGTCTCGCGCTCAACCGTCGCTACGCGGGCGAGGGCGTGGTACTCGGCGTCCGGGACCCTGGCCTGCAGGGCGCGAAAGCCCTCGCGATCGAGGCGCGTAACCAGCAGGCGACCGGCGCGCTCGGCAATGCTTTCGCCGATCGAGGCGATCTGGTCGGGCGTCTTGCCCTCGCCGAGGATCACCTCCGGCAGCAGGTCGCGCAGGCCGCGGTGGTGGTCGATCTTCGCGAAGCCGAGGTCTTCGTACGGCAGATGACGCAACTCAGCGAAAGCGGCGTCAACGCCGATCGAGCCGTTAGATACGGCTTCGAGGAGGCTTTTCAGCTTGTCGTTTACGTTTTTGCTCCCGCCGCGTAATCGACGAATTATAGCAGCGCAGATTCAAAACGAGGCCGCCTATGCTAGAATCGGGGCGCCGAAGACGGGGTCGGCAGGCTAGGCGAGGGCGCGAAGAGCGCTTCTCGGTCGATAAGACTATAGAGGCGCCTCGGCGCACGAAAGGTCAGCCTGCTTGAACTGGATCGATGTCCTCATCGTCGCGGTCTTCGCCTGGTTTACCTATTCGGCGTTCCAGGCCGGCATGATCCGCGAAGTAGTCACGATCGTCGGCGCCCTTTTTGCCGTAGCGCTGGCCGGCCTCTTCTACCAGGAGCTGGCCCAGGACGTCGAAGTCGCCGTAGACAACACGGAGACTGCGAAGATCATCGCCTTCGTGATGATCTTCGGCGCCGTCGTCCTGGCGAGTCAGCTGACGGCTCTGTTCCTCAAGCAGGCAGCGACGTTGCTGATGCTGGGCCTATTCGATTCGCTCGGCGGCGCCTTCATCGGCATCTTCAAGGCGTTTATCTTCGTTGAGATCGCTTTGATCTTCGCGATTACGTTCCCGTCGCTGCACCTCGAGAACGACATCGACAGCTCCGCCTTCGCGCCGTTCTTCCTCGACATTCTGCCGATCCTCAAAGCGATCCTGCCGGGCGAGTTCAAGAACGCGATCGACGCCTTCTAACCCACTGCGTGGGGGCACAGGGCTGCCGCGCTGTTAGTCCGGGCGCGCGCCACCCTGGCAGGCGCGGCAGAAGCTGGTGATCCGCTGGCCTGCCGTGATCTCGCTGATCGTCGTGCCACAGCGCGGACAGGGCTGGCCGCCGCGACGGTGCACCTTCAGGTGATCGCGCCACTCCGTGTAGTCCAGCGAGTCGCTCATCTTCTCAGCGACGACCTCGCAGGCCCAGCGCAGCACCGAACGCGTCGCGCCGTAGAGCGCGCCGATCTCGTCGTCTGAGAGCGTCGTGCGCTTGCGGTAGGGATGGAGCCGCGCCTCCCAGAGGATCTCGTCCGAGTAGGCGTTGCCGATGCCGGCGACGAAGCGATGATTGACGAGGATGCTCTTGATCTGCCCCGTGTGTTTGCGAATACGCTCGCGCCAGGCGTCCTCCGTCAGCGCCGGGTCGAGCACGTCCGGCCCCATCTCGCCGAACTGCGGCAGCGTCTTCAGATCGTCCGGCGTCGTCAGGTAGACGCGGCCCATGACGCGCTGATCGGCGTAGCGCAGCTCGCAGCCGTTGGCGAGCTTGAGGCTGAAGCAGGTGCGCCCGCCGCGCTTCGTCTTCGGTTCGGCGTAGGTGAAGCGTCCCGTAAGCATCGGGTTGACGACGAGGATGCGGCCGGATGCGAGCGTGAAGAGGAGGAACTTGCCGTACCGGTGCGTCTCCCCGAACGAGTCGCCTGCGAGAAGACGGACGAACTCATCGCGTGGTACCCTGATCACGACCGGTATGGAAACTTCCACCCCCTCTATAGCCTGACCCACGATTCGTTTGTTGAAGAAAGAGCGGATCGCTTCCAGGTCGGGTACTTCAGGCACAGCAGACCTATTCTAGCTTCCAAGATTTGCCGAAAGTCATGTGAGATGGAGCGCGTCGCGCGTGCCTGGACAGAGGCTTGCCCTTAACGATCCCTTAAAACTAAGATTCGCAGGGTTTTCTCACCGATCCCATAGGAGTAAACATTGGCCTTCACCGACAAAGAAATCATGTGCAAAGACTGCGGCAACGGGTTCGTCTTCACGGCCGGCGAGCAGGAGTTCTACGCCCAGAAGGGGCTGCAGAACGAACCGGCGCGCTGCCCGCGCTGCCGCACAGCCCGTCGCACGTCGCGCGCTGTCGAGCCCGAAGAGGGCTACGTGCGCTACGGCGTTTTTGCCAGCTTCGGCGGCAAGACGCCCCGTCAGATGCACCCCGCGGCCTGCGCCGAATGCGGCGTCATGACCGAGGTCCCCTTCGTCCCGCGCGGTGACCGGCCCGTCTACTGCAGCTCCTGCTACAACAAGATCCGCGGCACCCAGACATCCCCCGCGCCGCGACCCTAATTGCGTTGAACGTCGGGGGCCTCCCCCGACACCCCCGCGCTTCGCGGGCGGCTACCGCCACCATCTCTCGATTCGCTAAACTCGCCGCGATGAGCGAAGCAGAATCGCGCGCGCAGCTGGCCCGACTCCTGGGTGACGAGACGCTGCGCGACGCCAACGCGGCCCGCCTCGCCGCAGCGTCAGAGGCCGGCTTCGAGCGCTTCGTCGACGGCCTCCTCGACGAAGCGGCGGCGAGCGACGACGTCAGCGACCGCGACTCGGCGATCGCGTTTGTCGAATCGCGCCTGCGCGCCTTCGAAGCGGTGCTGCCGGATGATCTACGGTCGCGCCTGCTAGAGGCGCTGCGAACGAGGATCGACGCGTGGTGAGCTGGAAGCGGGCGCTTAGCTAGCGGTTGCCGTTGCCGAGGGCTTCGTCCTCGTCGTCGTCTTCATCCTCGTCTTCATCGTCGCCCGTCTCGGAGAAGACGCCGACCTCGCGGCCGGCCCAGACCGTGACGATGAAGTCGTCGCGCAGGGGCTCCCAGCTCATCACGAGGCGCTCATCGATCTCGCCGATCAGCTCCTCGATCGTGTCGTCGTCGTAGTCGGCGGGGACGCAGAGCGTGGCGTAGGCCGTGCTCGCGGCGTAGTGCAAGTCGACGCGGCCGATCTCTTCACCACCGCTCTCGATGACGAAGGTCTCGGACTGCGAAGTGCGTGTCTCGCGCTCGAATGTGTAGGTCGCCATTGTTTCCTCTCAGAAGGCGCTATGAGATTACAGGCACACCCACAATGTAGGGTCGAAGGCCTGAAACATAGCGTCGCATAAACTTGGCCGCATTGGATTCATACGGATCTGTCCCTTCGACACGGTCCAACCATGAGTCAGCCGCCTGGACAATCGCACGACAGAATACATTCACATCGATGTTGAGTGCGTCATTCATGAGATTGCAGTGGAAAACGTTAGTGGTAACCCCGGGTTCAACAAAGAGAACTCTCGAGAAACTGCTCTTCGGGTGTTGAGAAGTACCCCGATGGAGCATCGAACATCGGTAGTAATAGCAATCCTCTCCGGTCAGAAAAGCACAAACATCGGCACAATGCTCTTCATACCAAGCCTTGTACTTCGATGCATTGGTCAGCCCGTCCGGCGATTCCAAGCCTGCACACATGTCAGGAATCGTTAGGGCCGCAGCTAGGCTGAGATAGTAGAGGTTAGCATCGAGCCCACGCGTGACTTGTTCTAGATAGTCTCTCATGGCGAAGAGCCCTCTTCGAACTACGGCCGGGTCTGGCCGTCTCCCTGGACGACCCACTTGTAGGTCGTTATCTCGCGTAGACCAACGGGGCCGCGCGCGATCGTCTTCTGGGTTGAATCGATAATCTCTGCGCCGAGGCCGAACTGGGCGCCGTCGGTGAACTGCGTCGACGCGTTGACGTAGACGACGGCGGTGTCCACCTCGTCCGTGAAGCGGCGGGCAGCGCTGAAGTCCTCCGTCACGATCGCGTCCGAGTGGCCGGTGCCGTAAGTCGCGATGTGCTCCAGCGCCTCGTCCAGAGAATCGACGACGCGCACGGCGGCGACCGGGGCGAGGAACTCGTGCCCGAAGTCGTCAGCCGTGGCTGCGACGGCCTTCGCGCCGGCGCCGTTCTTCTGCACGACGGCCAGCGCGCGCTCGTCGCAGCGCAGCTCGACGCCCTTTTCGCCCCATGCCGCCGCGATCTGGGGCAGAAAGGCGCCCGCGACGTCCGAGTGGACGATCAGCGTGTCCAGCGCGTTGCAGATCGACCAGTTGCGCGTCTTCGCGTTGAGGGCGATCGCGACGGCCTTCGTCAGGTCCGCGCCGGCATCGACATAGGTGTGGCAGACGCCGACGCCGCCGGTGAGCACCGGCATCTTCGCGTTCTCGGCGACGTACCGGATCAGCTCTGCCCCGCCGCGCGGCACGACGAGATCGATGTACTGCTTCAGCTCCAGCATCTCGCCGATCAGCGCCCGATCCGTCGTCTCGACCAGCTGCAGCGCGCCCTCCGGCACGCCGGCCGCCGTCTCGGCCTCGCGGGCGATGCGGGCCAGCGCCGTGTTCGAGCGAATCGCCTCGCTGCCGCCGCGCAGGATGCAGGCGTTACCCGACTTGAGGCACAGCGACGCGATGTCGATCGTCACATTAGGCCGGCTCTCAAACACGGCGGCGAGCACGCCAAGCGGCACGCGGCGCCGGCTGACCGAGAGCCCGTTGGGCAGCCTGTGCCCGTCGATCACCTCGCCGACCGGGTCGGGCAGCGACGCGACGGTGCGCACGTCGGCGGCAATCGCGGCGATCTTCTCCGGCGTCAGGCGCAGGCGGTTCAGCGGCGCGTCGGCGAGGCCGGCGTCGCGGGCGCGCTCGACGTCCTGGGCGTTGGCCTCGAGCACCTCTGCCTGGCGCGCGACGAGGCTCTCGGCGATCGCCTCCAGGGCGCGGTTCTTCACCGCCGTCGAAAGCCCCGCGAGCTTGCGCGACGCCGCCTTCGCGGCCTGGGCCTGGGAGATCAGCTTTGCGTCGCTCATCTAGGCAGCGACCGTCACCTTCACGACAACCGTGCGCTCTTCCGGCAGGGGCTCGCCGTGCTTACGAAGCGACTCAATGAAGCCTTGGATCGCATCCTTTGTCATCTCTACGGCCTCTTCAACCGTCTCACCCTGCGAACCGCAGCCGGGCAGAGAGGGGACTTCGGTCCAAAAACCGCCGTCTTCTTCATCGGGATGGATAACGATGACGTAGTCGTGACTCATCAGAGGTTCTCGCTGAATTCCTCCCAGGTAACCTGGGCTCTCTTTAGCTGGGCGAGCAAGAGGCCAGTCTTCACGCGCTGGTGACGCGAAACCGATACTCGCCGTCCGTCTGGATGCAGCATTATGTGATGGCTGCCGGTAATGTGGTCAACTTCAAATCCGAGTTTGCGGAATGCACGTAATACCCGGGTTGCCACGAGACCTCTAGCCCGACGCCCTCCAGCCAATGTTAAGACATGTGGGGACTATACGAGGACCAGATTGTCGCGGTGGACGGCCTCGGCTCCATAGTCGTGGCCGAGGATCGTGGCGATCTGGGCCGACTTCGCGCCCCGGATCGCCATCAGCTCCGCCGAGCTGTAGTTCGTGATCCCGCAGGCGATGCGCCCCGACGCCGTCGCGACTTCCACCGTCTCGCCGCGCTCGAACTCGCCGCATACGTCCTTGACGCCGGCGGGCAGCAGGCTCGTCTTGCGCTCAACCAGCGCCTTCGCGGCGCCGTCATCGACGACGATGCTGCCCCTGATCGAGAGGCCGGAGAGGATCCAGCGCTTGCGGCTCTCCAGCCGGTCCGCCGAGGCCGGGAAGAAGGTGCCGATCTGCTCACCGGCGACGAGGCGCGGCAGGACGTCCGGCTCACGCCCGCTGGCGATGACGGCATCGGCGCCGCCAGCCGTCGCCAGGCGGGCGGCGCTGAGCTTCGTCACCATGCCGCCGCTGCCGCCGCTCTCGCTGCCGCCGGCATACGCCTCGACCGTCGCATCGATGCGGTCGACGCGCCTGACCAGCGTCGCGTCCGGGTCTGTGGACGGGTCGGCGGTATAGAGGCCGTCGCGGGTCATCAGCAGCGCCAGGAGGTCGGCGTCGACGAGGTTCGCGGTCAGCGCCGCCAGCGTGTCGTTCTCGCCGATGCGGCTCTCGGCCAGCTCTTCTAGGGCGACGGCGTCGTTCTCGTTGATGATAGGCACGACGCCGTAGTGAAGCAGCGCCAGCAGCGTGTTGCGCGCGTTGAGGTAGCTGAGGCGCTCAGAGAGGTCGCGCCGCGTCAGCAGCGTCTGCGCGACGGCGACATCGTGCTTCTCGAAGAGGCTGTCGTAGGCCTGCATCAGGCGCCCCTGACCGACGGCGGCGAGCACCTGGCGAAACGGCAGGTCGCGGCGGACACGCGCGGCGCCAAGGCGCGATCGACCCGCAGCGACGGCGCCCGACGTCACGACGATCACCTCGACGCCGTCGCGGCGCAGACGCGCGACCTGATCGACCAGCGATGCCATGCGCTCGAGGTCGAGCTGCTCGCCGCCGTTGGTTAGCAGATTCGTGCCGAACTTGGCGACGATGCGCCGATAACGTCGTTTCATGTCTTGATCGAGAGTGCCTTAGCCGTGTGAGGTGGGCAATTCGCGTTTGCCCGATTATAGCTTCTCTGCTTTGGAAAACCCTTCGACAGGCTCAGGGCGCCGTCCATCCACGCGGCGTCTAAAGCTTCTCCGAAACGCCGCCTTCGCGCGCCGGATACGACGCCGGGTCGCCCGCGGGTTCGATGTGGCTCGTGACGACGGTGCCGTCCCACAACGCCTGGATCCGACGCTCGATGCGGTCAGCGATCACGTGCGCTTCGGCGACGCTCATCTCCGGCGGCAGGATCAGGTGGAAATCGACGTGGCGCGACTGCCCGGAACGACGCGTGCGCAGGCGGTGGTAGGGCACGACGGGCTGCTCGGCGCGGATCGCCTGCTCGACCGCGTCGATCTCTTCTTCTGTCAGGCTCCCGTCCAGCACGTCGCTCAGAACGCCGACGAGGATGTTGCCCGCCGTGTACAGCAGGTAGGCGCCAAGCACCAGCGCGACGATCGCGTCGAAGGCGAACTCGCCCGTGATTGATACGAGCGCCAGCCCCGTCATCACGCACAGCGCCTGGACGACGTTGGTCCAGAGGTGACGCGCATCTGAGGCAATCGCCGGCGAGTGGGTGAGCTTGGCGACGCGCGTCGCGTACTGACCCACGAGCAGGTTGACGGCCGCCGCGATCAGCATCGCGATCAGGCCGATGTCGGCGTGGATGCGGTCCGGTGGGTTGAACAGGCGGTGGATGGCGCGATAGACGATGAAGACGCCACCGCCGGCGATCAGCATGCTCTGAGCCCAGGCAGCGATCGTCTCGGCGCGGCCGTGGCCGTAGGGGTGCGTCAGGTCCGGCGGCCGCGCGCCGATGCGCACGCTCGCGAAGGCGATCCCCGCGGCGATCACGTCCTGGGCGCTATCGATGCCGTCCGAAAGAACGGCAACGCTGCTGCTGACCACGCCGACGACGATCTTCAGCAGCATCAGCCCGAAGTTCGCCACCAGCGAAAGCGCGGCGGCGCGGCCTGCCAGATCAGCGGGCATGAGGCGCTTCACGCTCGTCGCGTTCACGACGCCGGCGCTTCCTCGGTGGCGGCTACGATCGCTTCGTCCGCGTCAGAGGCGCCGGGCGTGTTGCGCAGCCGCGGGCTGATCAGCGCCAGCGCGATCAGCCCGACGATGACGCCGAACCAGA
>DATDPC010000205.1:0-38044 GCA_035292965.1 Dehalococcoidia bacterium
GGCGTCTCGAGCGACGAGATCGACTTTCGCGACGAGCTCGCCGGCAACCCGAACGCCCTCGTAGAGGTCATGGACGTGACCATCGACTCGCACGTAAAGCGCGTTTTCGAATCTACGATGCGCGCCTTCGGCACCGTCGACGCCGTCGTCAACAACGCCGGCCTGCGCCAGCGCGACCTCTACCCGCCCCACGGCAGCGTCACCCTCCTCGACACCGAGGTCGGAGACTGGCAGCGCATGTTCGATACGCAGGTCTTCGGCGTCGTCCGCGTGATCAAGGCGTTCAGCGCCCCAATGCTGGCGAACCGGCGAGGCAGCATCATCAACATCGGTTCGAGCGCCTGGGCCGGCCAGAACCCGGACACGCGCGAGATGCCCTACAAGTCCGCGAAAGGCGCCGTCGGCACGCTGACCTTCTACCTGGCGCACGAGCTGCGACCCCAGAACGTCGCCGTGAACCTGCTGCTGCCCGGCCACACCCGCAGCACCGGCTCCGACGAGCAGGAGCGCGAACGCGCCGAGATTCGCTCGAAGCTGCGCCCGGACGCTCCGCCGTCGTCGCCGTTGCGGATGCGGCCGGAGCACGTCGTGCCGCTAGCGCTGTTTCTCGCCGATCAGGACGCTTCCGGCGTCACCGGCCAGGAGCTAAGCGCCGTGCGCTGGAACGAAGCCCAGGGCCTCGGCGCCGCCGAAGCCTGGGCCTACCCCCCGGACGTCGCCGCCCGAAGCTAGCCGCGTCATTCTGAGCCGATCCTTTTGTCATTCCGTCGAAGGAGGAATCTGGTCGAACAGACCGGCGCTGCTTCCTATGGAGGGATTTCTGCAGAACGGCCACGTTGTCGAAGTCGAGCATCGTCGAGATTCTGCTGCAGGCGCACAGATCGATAAAGAAAACTTTACCCAAGTGGTCGGGGCGGGAACTGAGTAGCCGCCGGCGGGAGGCTGGCCGGCTACTCGGAGCGCTGGAACGACTGGACCGCGATCGCCAGCATCAGCACGCCGAAGACGGCCAGCACGCCCAGAGACTCGAGCGTCGACATCGTGTGGCCGAACACCTCTACCTGCGTCACGCTGATCCCGGCCGCCGCCGTCAGCTCCTTGTCGAGCGCGATCGTCCGGATCGCCGCGACGCCGTAGGTGATCGGGTTGACCTTGATCAGCACCTCCATCCAGCTCGGCACGTTGTTCACCGGGAAGAACATGCCGGAGAGGAACATCGAGGGCATGATCGTCAGCTGAGTGATCATCTGGAAGCTCTCGACCGATTTCACCCGCGAAGCCAGGGCGATGCCGACGCCGGTCATCGCCAGCGCCATGACCGACATCACGACCAGAAGCTGGAGGATCACACCCACCGACAGGTGGATGCCGACGACAGGCGCGAGCAGTAACACCACCGAAGCCTGGATCAGCGCTACGGATGCGCCGCCCATCAGCTTGCCGATGCCGATCGCTGAGCGGCTGATCGGCGCCACGAGGATCTCGCGCAGGAAGCCAAACTGACGGTCCCAGATGATCGTCGTGCCGGAGAAGGTGGCCGTGAACAGGATCGTCTGCGCCACGACGCCGGGGAAGATGAACTGGCGGTAGTTAACGCCCTGGCCGACGCCGCCGACCGTCTGCCCCAGCCCCTCGCCGAAGATCACGAGCAGCAGCACCGGAAACACCAGCGACGAGATCACCCGCGCCTTGTCGCGTATGTAGACGATCATCTCGCGCTGCCAGATCACGCGGATCACCTTCAGGGCGCCGACTTTGCGTGTCACCGGCGCCGGTCTGGCGGCAGGCCTCCCGGGAATCGTCGTTTCGACAGCCATTAGTGCCTCCAGACGCGCCCGGAGCGCATCGTATTACGCAGCTGATCGGCGTCGCTGGCGCCTGTTTCGCGTATCTGATGCCCCGTAAGCGTGACGAACACGTCGTCCAGCGTCGGCCGGCGCACCGAAACCGACTCGATCGGCGTCGTCAGGCGCGTGAACAGCTGCGGCAGGAACGCCGCGCCCTCGTCGACCTGAAACTCGAGGTGGTCGCCCTCGATCCGAGGCTCCACCTCGAAGCGCTCGCGGACCTCCGCCGCCAGGACGTCGTTGTCCTTCGCCGCCACCGTGATCACGTCGCCGCCCATGCGCGACTTCAGGCCCGCCGGCGTGTCGAGGGCGATGATCTGGCCGTGGTCGATGATCGCGATCCGGTCGCAGGCCTCGGCTTCGTCCATGTAGTGGGTCGTGAGGAAGATCGTCACGCCTTCCGTCTCCCGCAGCGATCGCGTGTACTCCCAGAGCGAGCGCCGCGTCTGCGGGTCGAGGCCGATCGTCGGCTCGTCGAGGAAAAGCACCGTCGGCGAGTGGATCAGGCCGCGGGCGATCTCGAGGCGGCGCTTCATCCCGCCGGAGAAGGTCATCACGTAGTCCTTCGCCCGGTCAGCGAGGCCGACGCGCTCGAGCATCGCCGGCACGCGCTCCTCGATCATCGCCTTCGGCAGGCCATAGACCTCGGCGTGGAACTGGAGGTTCTCCTTCGCCGTCAGGCGGTCGTCCAGCGTCGTGTCCTGGAAGACGATGCCGATCTGGCGCCGCACCTCCGCCGCCTCCTTGGCGACATCGTGGCCGGCGATCAGGGCCTGCCCGCCGCTCGGGTGCATCAGCGTGCAAAGCATCGATATCGTCGTCGTCTTGCCGGCGCCGTTGGGGCCGAGGAACCCGAAGATCTCGGCGCTGCCGACCTCGAAAGAGACGCCATCGACGGCGGTGAAGTTACCAAAGCGCTTCGAGAGCTCGCGCACCTCGACCGCCGGCGATGAGTTGGTCTGTGCTTGTGTCATGCCAGCAGTGTGATGGCATTATGACTGCAAGTCAATCCCTTATGCCAGCATGGTTCAAATTGGTTCATAGGTTGATCATGGCTAAACCTGAGGCGAAACACAAGCGCGATGACAGCGTTTATAGAATCGGACGCGGTTAATCCTGTGTTCATACGCCTATGCTAAACTCTCGCAGATTTCCCCCCGCGTAGGTTCAAAAGATGCAGGGACGCACAGCCAGAGCCCCAGTTCGACCGTGCCGGCAGCCTCGGAGCGCCAGCGCGCGCGTGAGCCCGGTTTGAGCCTCGATACGGTTTCGCAGGCCCACCGGGCGCCGATGCCGTGGCGCCTTCTTTCACGCCTCGGCGTGCTGCTTCTTGCCCTCTTCGCGCTGACCTTCGCCTATCGCGGCGCCGTCGCCCAGGTGGTCGTCCCGCCCGACGACTTCTCGGCGGAGGCGTTCGAGCACGTTGGCCAGTCGCCCGTAGGTTCGCCGGCCGCGGGCGTCATCATCAACGGCGGCGAGTCAGACACCTACAGCATCAGCTTCGGCAACAGCTTCGAGTCTTTCGACGAGGTCTGCTTCCACGTCTACTTCGATAGCGACGGCCCCCTCCAGCCCGGACGCACCTTCAATTTCCAGTTCGAGTACGGGTTTGAGTCAACCTTCACGAAGGGCTTCACCGCCGGTTACGACGCCCTCAACAGCGGCGTCGTCTGCCTCGTCCCTGAGGACTCAGACGAGCCGGAAGCCCTGGTCGCCCAGAGCTTCTTCGATGAGGAGGGTTTCGGCTGGTTCTGGGTCAGCCTCGACGGCAGCACCGACGACTCCGTCGATATCCTCGGCATTGTCGTCGAAGTGCACGGCGGCGTGCCTGATTCCGAGGTCGGCTTCACGGTCGACCCGCTTTCGGTGGACGACACCTCACCGCCCGACGTCACCACGACGACGTCGATCGACTGGCAGAGCTTCGGCGACGTCACGCCGGGCGTCGAGTTCTTCATCGAGCAGGACACGGCGCTGGCAGACGCGGAGATGCGAGATTCCGGCTCCACGCCCATCGGTGGCGGCTCGCTGCCTCTGCTCGATTCCCAGCTCGCCGTCGACCTCACGGATACGCCGCTGGGCGATTACTTCGTCATCGTCACCGGCATCTCCGGCAACTACACGCGCAGCATGGTCTACCACGTCACCGTCGTTGGCGAGGCCGTCACGCTCAACGCCGAGGGCGACGTCTTCATCGATGAAGGCCCCGCAGCGCCCGTCGCCGCGCCCCCCACCGCCGCCCTCGTCGGCGAAGGCGACAGCGGCAGCGTTGACTTTGACCTCGGCGCCAGCTTCTCCGGCGCCGACTCCGTCTGCATCGCCGCCTACTTCGGCAGCGACGGCCTCCTCGACCCCGGCGAGTCGCTGACCTTCTTCTTCCTGTCAGATAACGACTACAGCATCGAGTCCGCCACGACGACTGACTTCGGCCAGGTCTGTATCGACGACGAGGAGGACATCAGCCAGATCCTCGCCGGGACCACCAGCATCGACTTCGAGGTTGAGGGGAGCGGCGCCGGCCTCGACATCCTCGCCATTCTCGTCACGATCACGAACGGCACGCCCACCTCGCCGCTGATCTTCACCGTCGACCCGATCGAGGCCTCCGGCGCCGGCGCTCCGGGCGAGACGCTGACGGAAACGGACCTGGCGCACTGGCTTGACGCCGGCGATCTCCCCCACGGCGTCGAGATCTTCGTCACCGCCGACCCGGCGCTCGTGGCCGAGAGCGACGTCGGTGGCGGCAGTCTCCCCTTCACGTCCAGCCTCGAAATCCAGATCCCGGCGAATACGCCCGCCGGCCACTACTGGGTGATCGTCAGCGGCGCCGGCAGCCCCACGCGCACGCTCGTCTACTCCCTGACCGTCCAGGAGCCCGAAGACGACGACGCCGACGACGACACGATCCCGGACGAAGAAGACAACTGCCCGGACGTCCCCAACCCAGATCAGGCGGACGAGGACGACGACGGCATCGGCGACGCCTGCGACACGGCCCCGACCGCAACGCCAACCTCCACGCCGGTAGTGCCTTCGCCCACGCCGACTTTCACGTCTACTCCCAGCCCGACAGCGACAACGCCGCCGACGGCCACCTCCACGCCCGTGCCGCCGGCCCAGCCGCCCATCGGTCCCACGACGGCGCCCACCGGCCCGACGACAACCGGCCCGCTCGCCCAGAACCCGAACCAGCCGCCGCCCGCCTCGGCGACGCCGCAGCCGACCTCCCAGGTTCAGGGCCAGGTAATCACCGTCACGCCGGCGCCGGCGCCGACCACCGCGGTCCTGCCGCCGGCGCCGCCAAAGGACTACCGCCCCGAGCTGATCACGGAGGTCCTCGGCGCCCGCGACATCAACTTCGATAGCGAGGTGCTTGGCGCCAATGCCCTCCTCGCGATGCTCTTCGCCATCTTCGTCCTGGTCGACTCGTCGATCTTCAACACGACCGTGAAGGAGAACCACTCAGACATAGCCAACTTCTTCCGGCCGGTCACGGACCCGCTCAACGGCATCTTCGCCGCGCTCGCCGATGGCGGTGGCGCAAGCGTCGGCAGCCGCGGCAGTTCGTTCATGAAGGTCGGCGGCGTCCTCGGGCTGACCGGCCTCGTCTACTCGCTGTTAAGCCCTGACTTCGGCTTCAACAACCCGACGCTGATCCTGTTCTTCAGCCTCGTCGCCGGCCTCGCCGTGACCACCTACGTCTACGACGGCGGCCAGGTGCTCTTCGCCGAGAAGCGTTACGGTGTCCCGGCGGCGATCAAGTTCTTCCCCATCGCCCTGATCATCGCCTGCATCTCCGTGCTGGTCTCCCGCCTTACGCACCTCCACCCCGGCGTCGTCTACGGCTTCGTCGCCTCGGCCGTCATCCTCAGCTCGATCGACCACCGCAGAGAGGCAAAGCTCCTCTTCTTCGCCATGGCCTCGCTGTTCGCCGCGAGCATGCTCGCCTGGCTCCTCATCGACCCGGTTCGCGACCTGGCGACGGATGACAACAAGTGGTGGAGCGCCGCTCTTGAAGCCGGCGTCGTCGCCGTGTTCCTCGGCGGCATCCAGGGCCTCCTATTCACGCTCGTACCGCTCGAGTTCATCGACGGCAAGAAGGTCTTCAGCTGGAACCCGATCGCCTGGTTCGTGCTGACCCTCGCCGTCGGCTTCGTCTTCTTCCAGTTCGTCCTCCATCAGAACGGCACCTTCGCGCAGTCGTGGGACAAGGAGAGCATCAGGTCCGTGCTCTGGCTCTGCGTCATCTGCTGGTGCATCACGATCGCCACCTGGATGTTCTTCAAGGCGCGCAAACACGTCCGCGGCGAAGCCTAAGAACCAATCTCTTCAGTCGACGCGCTGCAGAAGCGGACGCCCTCCTCCCCATTGCGAGGAGGCGAAGCCGAACGAAGCAATCTTTGACGCCTCGTCCGGCGAATCAGCCGCCTTAGTGACTAAGACGCCGGCGTCTCCACCGCGATCGGCTCCGGCGGGCTCAGGTGCGCCGCGCGGTCTCCCTCCCAGATCGGGTCGATCTCCGCCTCAGACGTAATCAGGTGCACCGGCCGCACCCGGAACGCGTCCGCCTGCTGTGGCAGCGACGGCTCGATGCCGGCCTGAAGCTGCTTCGCCAGCCGGATCATCAGCCGTCGCATGTAGATGATCGCCATGTCAGACGTACCCAGGTGCTCCGTCGTGCGGTCGTTGATCGGCCCCATCGATTCGGTGACGGCGGCGTCCTGGACGCGGTTCGTCGGCATGCCGGTGAAGTTCACAGTCCGCTGCATCTCGCGGTCGATCAGGTAGTCGTTGTCCTTGTTCCGCGTCTGGCGCCAGCCCTTCTCCTCGAGCTCGATGTACGCCGTCGTCTCGTAGGGAGGGACTACCTCGCTGATGTACCACCACCAGCAGTGTTCGTCGTCCATCGGGATGACGAAGATTCCGCCGCCGCCCCAGCGCGGATTCGGGATCGAGGTGAACGCCGGCAGCACGAACGGCGTCACCCGCCAGTAGTACTGCCCGTCGTCCGTATCGCGGCGGCCGCCATAGACGAAGCCGAACTCGGTCTCGCGCAACTGCAGCTCCGGCGTGTTCGAGAACGCGACCGGTATCCGCTGCGAGCCGACGGCGTTCAGCTCCAGGTTCTTATGCAAGAAGCCGACGTGCGCCGTATCGATGTTTCCCTCGATGCCCTGGGCGTAGTTGGACTCCTGCATCCACTTGTAGAACTGCATCGTCTCCAGCGATGGGCGCAGCGTCCACTCGTAGCGCGGCAGCTCCGGCTGCTTCTCCTTCGGCCCCATGTAGATCCAGACCAACCCGCCGTGCTCGACGCCGGGGTAGGCGCTGGCGTGCACCTTGCTCTTGAACACGCTCTCCGCCGGCTCCGACGGCATGTCGACGCAATCGCCGTTCACGTCGAACTTCCAGCCGTGGTAGACGCAGCGCAGGCCGCACTCCTCGTTCCGTCCGAAGAAGAGGCTGGCGCCGCGATGCGGGCAGTTCTCCCGCAAGAAACCAACCCGACCGTCCGAATCGCGAAACGCCACCAGGTTCTCGCTGAGGATGCGGAACCGGATCGGCGCGCAGTCAGGCGCCGGCAGCTCGTCGATCAGCAGCGCCGGCAGCCAGAAGCGGCGAAACAGCTCGCCCATCGGCGTGCCGGGCCCGGTCCTCGTCAGCAGCTCGTTGTCTTGGGCGCTCAGCATCGTCGCGTCTCCCCCATCGTTGCGTTCGCCGATTTTACCTCAACGGCAATCGGGCAAAGGATCACGCGAGGCGGAGGCCCGTCGCTGCGCATCCTTCGGCCCGCTTCGCTTGGCCTCGGCTGCTTCGCTCGAAACTAAGAGACGAGGTTGATTAAGGAGGGACACCCTCCTTGGACCTCCCGTCAGGGGTTGCACCCCTGTACCCCGCTCTTGCGGGCTTCGCCCGCGTCGCTACATCGAGGTGTCTCTCATGCTGGCGTGGTCCCTCACCCTAGCCTTCTCCCAAGGGAGAGGGAGTTCTTAGAGCGTTTTCGATGTGCCGCTACTTTGTTTGGGCGCGGATCGCCCGCCCTCTTTGGCTTAGTTCATGCACGAGCGTCCTCGCACAACCTCAGCAGGGGTAGCGGGGGCGCTCCTGAGCCTGTCGAAGGGCCATGCGGGGGGAGTCTGAGAGCCTGTCCTGAGCCTGTCGAAGGAGGTCTCCCCTCAGTTTCCTTTTACCCCACCTTTCTTTATCTCGAGGCGGAGCAGCGCGAGAGCGATGCGCAGCCGACAACGGCTCGAATGAGGCGCGGCCGCCGCCCGCACGACATGCTCCACCCTTCAGGGTGGAGTCTCCTCAAGACCACGTAGCCGTATAATCTGCGCGCGAGAGGAGAAGCCATGAAGATTCAAGCCGCCGTCTGCTACGAGCCCCTAGCGCCGCTCGTCGTCGAAGAGGTTGACCTCGACGCCCCCAAGGAAGGCGAGGTGCTCGTCCGCATCGCCTCTGCCGGCGTCTGCCACTCCGATTACCACGTCATGAAGGGCGAATGGACGCCGCCTCTGCCCATGGTCCTCGGTCACGAGGCTGCCGGCATCGTCGAGGCCGTCGGCCCCGGCGTCACCATGAGCAAGCCCGGCGACCACGTCGTCCTCAACTTCCGCCCCAACTGCGGCTTCTGCCGCTACTGCACCATCGGCCGGCCCGTCCTCTGCGCCGGCTCGTCTGCCAGCCGCTGGATGATGTTCGATGGCACCGTGCGCCTCCACAAGAACGGCCGCGACATCCACCACTTCTCCCGAACCGCCTCCTACGCCCAGTACGCCGTCGTCGCCCAGACCGGCGCCGTGCCGATTCGACACGACATGCCGCTGGACAAGGCCTGCCTCGTCGGCTGCGCCGTCATGACCGGCGTCGGCTCCGTGATCAACACCGCGAAGGTCCCGGCCGGCAGCAGCGTCGTCGTCATCGGCTGCGGCGGCATCGGCCTCAACGTCATCCAGGGCGCCGCCCTCGCCGGCGCGGAGCGGATCATCGCCGTCGACATGCTCGAATCGAAGCTCGCCTATGCCCGCCAGTTCGGCGCCACCGACATCATCGACGCCTCGAAGGGCGACACGGTCGAGCGGATCAGAGACATGACCGACGGCGGCGCTGACTACGCCTTCGAGGCGATCGGCAACTCGAAGACGATCCTCCAGGCATACGAGTCGGTCTCCCTCGGCGGCACCGCCGTCGTCGTCGGCATGGCACCGGAGAACGACGAGGTCTCGATCAACGCCCTCTCCCTGCCCCGCACGGAGCGCGTCCTCATGGGCTCCTGGTACGGCTCCGCCCGCCCCTGGGTCGACCTGCCGAAGATGGTCGACCTCTACATGGCCGGCAAGCTCAAGATCGACGAGATGATCGATCGCAACTACAAGCTGTCTCAGATCAACGAAGCCTACGGCGCCCTCGAACGCGGCGAAGTCGCCCGCAGCGTCATCCTCTTCGACAACTAGCGCCCGTAACGCTCCCCTCTCCCCTCGGGAGAGGGGAGCCGAAGACCGGGTGAGGGCGGCGCCCCGAATAAACGAAGTGCGGAGGCATAAGCAGTGCACATCTCCAAGGGCAAAGACGTCGACCTCCAGCGCAGCAGCCGCGATATCTTCACCGGCTCCGTCTACCAGCACACCCACATCGATGACGCAACCGGGAAGCGGCTCCGGATCAACCTCGTGAAGTTTGCGCCCGGCGGCCGCACCACCTGGCACACGCACTCCTTCGAGCAGGGCCTCGTCATCGTCGAGGGGCGCGGCATCGTCGCCACCGAAGCGCACGAGCACGTCGTCGAGCCCGGCGACGTCATCGTCATCCCGCCGGAGGAGAAGCACTGGCACGGCGGCACCGAGACAACCTCGATGGCCCACTACTCGATCAACCAGGAAGGCAAGACAACCGTCCTGGAGCCGGTCGAGAAGGTCCTGACCGACTGAACGCCGCCTGCACGAAACGACGCCTCCCTCCTGTCATTCCGACGACAGGAGGAATCTAGCGAATCGCAAGAACGCCTACAATCGCGGAACGTAGTCTCCGTAGCGCACCGCGTTTGTAGGCGTCTCTTACAGGGGCTGTCCCTCGTTCCTCAGAATGACAGACGAGCGGCGTCCCCATGCTCCACCCTTAAGGGTGGAGTGCCGCCCCTACCCCTCGCGCCACATCCGCCGCGCCGTCTCGACGATCAGCCGCAGCTTCGCCTCTTGCTCCGCCCCCGTGATCGGGTTGCCCGCCTCGCCCGAGGCAAAGCCGCACTGCGAGCTCAGCGCCAGCCGCTCCAGCGGCACGAACTCGGACGCCTCCGTGATCCGCGCCTCAACCTGCTGCCAGTCCTCGAGATCGCCTTCCTTCGTCGTGATCAGCCCGAGGACGACGTTCGTGTCCGGCCGGACGTGCTTCAGCGGCTCGAACGTGCCCGATCGCGGCGTGTCGTACTCCAGCAGCAGCGTGTCGACGTGGTTCAGGCGC
Source organism: Dehalococcoidia bacterium (assembly GCA_035292965.1). Taxonomy (GTDB): domain Bacteria; phylum Chloroflexota; class Dehalococcoidia; order DSTF01; family WHTK01; genus WHTK01. Next base: position 10,305 of record DATDPC010000205.1, read on the forward strand.
GGGAACATGCCCTCGGCGAACTCGTAGCCGCCGGCGGCAGACCAGAAGCCGCCCGGCCGGTTGCCCCTGCAGACGTGGATCGCCCGCGTCACCTCGTCCGATAGCCCCTCGAACACCGAGTTGTCGACGTCGGCGTCAACCGCAAGCTCCTTGTCGAGGTTGTGGCCCTCCGCCTCGAAGGCGGCGCGCACTTCCGGGTCGGTGTACGTCTGTCCGTAGTTCGGCGCGTCCAGCTGGATGTAGTCGCAGCCGAGCGCCACCAGCTTGTCGACGATCTCGCGGCGCATGTAGTCGCGCACCTCGTAGAGCCAGTCCTCCACCGTCGGGTAGGCGTCGCGCGAATGGTCCGGGTGCCAGAAGACGCGGTGGAAGCTCGGCGCCGGGAACGTGTACTTCGTGCGGCCATGGGCGTGGCCCTTGAGAAAGGCGTACTCGTCGCCGACGATGTCGCGCACCACCTGCAGCGGCTGCGTGATCGTCGCCCGCCGGCTCCCGGGAGGCGCGCCGACGTTCTTGCCCGCGTTGTCGCGCCAGAATGTCTGCCAGCCCGCCGACATCGCCGACGTGAAATACGAGAAGCCCGCCAGCGGCGGCGTGTAGGTCGAATCATTCACCAGCGGCGCCGATGTCGCCCACAGCACGCGCCGCATCTCGCCGTCCGAGATGACGTCGAGGCCGACGCGCTCCTGCATGTCGATCGCCTCGACGATCGCCTTGTCCTCTGCGGCGCGCAACTCCGCCATCGTCGCCTTGCCCTCGCGGGCGCGCTGTCGCGTCTCGCGCAGATAGTCAGGCCGGAGCAAGCTGCCGACGGTGTCGGCGCGGGCGGTGCGTGGCATGGCGTCCTCCTCAGAAGCGGGGCGAGGCGATAGTAGCACCCGCCGAGCGGGCGCATGGCGCTGCGCATCCTGCGCCCTTCGGGCTTGTCTGCTCCGCTCAGGTTGTAAGAGAGAAGAGAACTGAGGGGAGACCCCTCAGACTCCCCCCGCATGGGCTGCGCCCCCGCTACCCCTGCTGGCGTTAGCGGAAGCCGCCCGGTCGCCAGGATACGTTCTCAATTCAGTCGAGCCGTGAGGGCCCACGCCCGAAGCTCAAGAGACACCTCAGACGGCCACGCGGGCAAAGCCCGCAAAAGCGGGGTACAGGGGTGCAACCCCTGACGGGAGGGTTAAGGAGGGTGTCCCTCCTTAACCAACCTCATTTCTTAATCCCGAGCGGAGCAGCCGAGGCCAAGCGAAGCAGGCCGAAGGATGCGCAGCGACAGGGCCCCCGGCGAAGCGACGCAGAGCCTCTCCCACGCGTCTGGCTGACGAGGCCACGACGGCTGAGCTTCCCCCTCTCTGTGGACGGAGAGGGGACTGAGGGGAGAGGTCGTCCCCCGCCCCGTAGCCTAGACGCGGCCTCAGCCCTATGATGTCGGGGCGTATCTATCGTCACCCCGCGCTACCACAGGGAGGGGAACCGTGAAGCTTCTGTTCTTCGACGACTTCAAGCTCGGCGTGCTCAAGGGCGAGGACACCGTCGTCGACGTCTCCAGCGTCGTCGCCGACATCCCGCGCGTCCACCCCCAGGACGTAATCGCCGGCCTGATCGAGAACTTCGACAAGTACCGCGGCAAGCTCGAAGACGCCGCCCGCTCCGGCTCCGGCGTGCCGCTCTCCAGCGTCCGCATCCGCCCGCCGCTGCCGCGCCCTGCGACAATCGCCTGCATGGCCGTCAACTACATGGAAGACGGCACCCGCGAAGCCCCGGCGCCGATCAACGCCTTTCACAAGTCCCCCCAGGCCGTCGTCGGCGACGGCGACACGATGGTCCTGCCGGACGTCCCGGCGACGATCTTCGAAGGCGAAGCCGAGCTCGCCGTCGTCATCGGCAAGAAGGCGACCCACGTCAGCCAGGACGACGCCATGAGCTACGTCTTCGGCTACGTCAACTTCATCGATGGCTCCGCCCGCGGCCTACCGCCGGACAACAACAGCTTCTACCAGATGAAGTCGCGCGATAGCTTCGCGCCGATCGGCCCCTTCCTCGTCACCGCGGATGAGGTGCCCAACCCGCACAACCTCCAGGTCCGCCTCTGGAACAACGAGGAGCTGAAGCAGAACTTCAACACCAACGACATGGCGAACCAGATCCCGCGCTGCATCGAATGGGTCACGTCGATCCACTCGCTCGCCCCAGGCGACATCCTCGCGACCGGCACCAACCACCGCGGCCTTCACTCCTTCCAGAACGGCGACCTCGTCGAGCTCGAAGTCGAAGGCATGGGGCGGCTGCACGTCCACATCCAGGACGACCTCAAGCGCGGCTGGTCGCGCGAGACGCGCCTCGATCGCCAGAACAAGGGCGAGTCCGGGACGACACCGCAGCTCTCAGGCAAGTACGCGAAGAACTAGGAAACGTAGGGAGAACCGAATATGACGACACAGCGTCAGGGCGCGCCCTGGACTCAGGTATTCCCCAAGCTCTGGGACGCCACCAACACGTGGCTCTTCGGTGACATCTGGGAGCGCCCCGGCCTCTCCAAGCGAGACCGCAGCATGTGCAACATCGCCATGCTCACCGCCCTCTACCGCACCGACCAGCTGCGCCAACACCTCAACCGCGGCATCGACAACGGCCTCACCAAAGACGAGATCGTCGAGGTGATCACGCACGCGACCTTCTACGCCGGCTGGCCGACGGGCGTAAACGCCGCCGCCGTCGCCACCGAGGTCTTCCAGGAGCGCGGCCTGCTCTAGACCGTAACTGCCCGAAGGGACGACCAAATGAAAATCGGAATGCAGCTCCACCCGGACCGCGGCGTCGACGCCGTCATCGCCGAGGCAAAGCAGGCGGACGACCAGGGCTACGACTCGATCTGGCTCTCCGACCACCTGATGAACCCGGCCGGCGTCCACAAGGCGGACGGCCCGCTCGATCTCGTCATCCTCGGCGCCTCCCTCGGCATGGTTACGAAGCAGACGCGCATCGCCTGGGGCACCCTCAACTACTCCTTCCGCCGCGCCCCCGTGCTCGCCAAGATGCTCACCAGCATCGACCACCTCACCAGGGGCCGCGTCATCTGCACGATCGGCGCCGGCTGGTACAAGGACGAGTACGACGCCTACAACATCCCCTTCATCGAGGACCACGACGAGCGCGTCGAGCAGTCTGGCGAGGTCGTCAAGCTGTTCAAGCAGCTCTGGACCCACCCGGCGCCCGAGCGCGTCACCTTCGAAGGCAAGCACGTCCAGGTGCGCGACCTGCCCTTCAACCCGGCCCCCTACCAGAAGCCGCACCCGGCGATCTGGATCGGCGGCGAGTCTGAGGCGACCCTGCGCAACGTCAAGCTCTACGGCGACGGCTGGATGACCCTCAGCGCCGGCGGCCGCCCCGAGATCCTGAAGCAGGTCCTCAGCGCGCCCGACTGGCCCACCGACCGCGAGATGACCGTCGTCAAGGGCGGCCGCATCGCCCTCGGCGAGACGCACGAGGCGGCGATGGCGGAAGCTCACGCCGAGTGGGAGGCCGCCCGCGCCGCCGTACCGCAGTACACCCCCGCCACCTTCGAGGAGTTCGCCTCCCGCGAGGTCATCGGCACCGCCGACGAGTGCCTCGACCGCATCGCCGAAATCGAGTCGTGGGGCGTCAACTACATGCGCCTCATGTTCAACAACGAGAGGTCGCAAGACACCGTCGCGCGCCTCATCCTCCCCCGCCTCGGCGAGCTAAAGGAACGCGCTCCCGTCGCCGGCTAGCACAGAACCGTTCGTCCTGAGGCTCTCGAAGGATGAACGGCCTCCGTCGTCAGAGACGCCCCGGACGCCCGTGTGCTGACAACGCCCCCCTCACTGTCATTCCGAGGAACGAGGAATCTAGCCGAACCGAAGTAGCCTGCGTCGGCAAATGCGATTCTGCAGAACCGCAACGGAAGCAGAACCGCTCACCCTGAGGTACTCGTAGGGCGAGCGGCCTCCGTCGTTAGAGACACCCCGGACGCTGACAACCCCCCATAGGAGCTAACCGCCCCGAGGCCGGACAATCGCGCCTCTCGTGATCTACGGCCTCGACCTCTCCAACTACACCACCAACGTCCCCGTGCCCGGCGCCGGCGCCCGCGGCGGCGCGATCACGCCCTCGACGGTCGCCTGCTGGGTCGAGACCGGCTACACCCACGCCATCGTCGGCACCCAGTGGCCGCTCGTCGCGCGCCATCAGCTCGAAGTCTGCGCCGCCGGCGGCATGAGCCTCGACGCCTACGCCTGGCTCTCGTGGGACCGAGACGTGCGCGCCGCCGTCGCCACGGCGCTCGAGACGATTCGCGGCTTCGAGGCCGGCCGCCTCTGGCTCGACTGCGAAGAGGCCACGGACGGCCGCCCGCCGTCCGAGATCGTCTCGCAGATCGAAGCCGCCGTCGACGCAGCGCAATCCGTCCCCGTTGGCATCTACACGGCCCGCTGGTGGTGGCCCGCAGCGACCGGCGACAGCGCCGCCTTCGCCCACCTGCCCCTCTGGCACGCCGAGTACACCTACCGCGAAGGCTACAAGCCCTCGCAGGACGAAGCGCCGCGCTTCGATAGCTTCGTCCCCTACGGCGGCTGGACTCGCCCCGCCGTCTGGCAGTACGCCGGCAGCGTCCAGCACTGCGGCGCCAACGTCGACCTCAACGTCATCGCCCAGGACTCGATCGAAGGAGAACCCGCCTTGGACGCGATTCGAGAAGCGGCGCTGCAAGAGCGCAACGCCAAAGAGCTGCTGCTCTGGAACCTCGCCAACCGCCTTCGCGTCAAGGCAACGCCCGCCTACGACGCCGTCCACCTGCTCGATCTGCAAGGCGCGCCGCTCGAACCGCCGGTGCTGATCCCGCTGCAGAAGCCGCCGTGGTGGGAAGGCGCCCCCTGGCTCTGACGGACGGTGTGCCCATGCTCCACCCTTTAGGGTGGAGTGTCGTTTCAAGAACACCCTTCAGGGTGGAGCCTCATCTCACGCGCGAAAGGAGAACTCGTGATCAACCCGAGTCACCAGGCCCTGAAGACGTTTGCCGTCGGCCTCGGCGTGACCCTGCTCGTCACCCTCGGCGCCGCCCTCGCCAGCGTCGGCCCGACGACGGACGTCGAGACCTGGGCGCGCAACCTCCTGATCGCCGAAGCCAGCGCCATCGGCGTCTACATCGTCAACCGCCTGCGTCCGGCGGGCTAAGCCGTCGACGTCCCCGGCGTGTCGCGGAAGCCGAGCGTGTAGAGACGGAAGTATGCGCCCCGCTGCGCCATCAGCGCTGCGTGGTCGCCCTCCTCGATGACGCGCCCGTTCTCGAGCACGAGGATCCGGTCCGCGTCGCGGATCGTCGACAGCCGGTGCGCGATGATAATCGCCGTTCGCCCCGCCGCGAGGCGCCTGATCGCCTCCTGGACGATCATCTCGCTCGAAGCGTCGAGGCTCGCCGTCGCCTCGTCGAGGATCAAGATCCGCGGGTCCGCCAGCAGCACGCGCGCGAACGAGATCAGCTGCCGCTGGCCGATGCTCAGCCCGACGCCGCGCTCGTTCACCTGCGTCTCGTAGCCGCGCCCCATCCGCGCGATCGTCTCGTGCAGGCCGACAGCGCGCGCCGCCGCCTCAACCTCCGCGTCCGTCGCATCCGGGCGGGCGTAGCGGATGTTGTGCGCAATGCTGCCGTAGAACAGCACCGGCTCCTGCAAGACGATGCCCGTCTGGCTCCGCAGCGAGTGCAGAGTCACGTTCTTGATGTCGTGCCCGTCGACGAGGATGCGGCCGCTGTCCGGGTCGTAGAAGCGCATCAGCAGGCTCGCGATCGTCGTCTTGCCCGCCCCCGTCTGGCCGACGAGCGCGACGCGTTCGCCGGCGCGGATGTTCAGGTTGAGGTCGTCGAAGACGTTGATCTCCGGTATGTAGCCGAACTTCACGTGCTCGTAGACGACCCTGCCCTCCACCCGCGGCAGCTCGTAGGCGTCCGGCGCCTCCCGCACGTCCGATTCGGTGTCGAGCACCTCGAAGATCCGCTCCGCCGCGATCGTCGAGCGCTGCAGCTGGCTGTACTGCTGCGTGATCATCCGGATCGGGTCGAAGAAGCGGTCGACGTAGAGCGTAAAGGCGATCAGCTGGCCGATCGTCATCTCGTCGTCGATCACCATCTTGCCGCCGAAGAACAGCACCAGCATCAGCGCCAGCGCCGACGTGAACTCGACGATTGGCCCGGCCACCGCCGACACGCGTCCCGCGCCAAGGTTCGCCGCAAGGTTCGCGACGTTCGCCTCCTCGAACCGCTGCGAGTTCACCGCCTCGCGCCGCATGCTCTGGATCACGCGCACGCCGCTGACGTTCTCCTGCAGGTTCGCGTTGACCACGGAGATCGTCGCGCGCGCTCGTCTAAACGAGCGTCGCGCGAATCGCTGCCAGACGAGGATGCAGATCAGGAACAGCGGCACCGAGAGCGAGGTCAGCGCCGCCAGGCGCCAGTTGATCAGGAACATGACGGCGAGGATGCCGATTACAGAAAACAGGCTGCCGACCGTCGCGATGATCCCCTGGCCGAGGAAGTTCTGCAGCACGCCGACGTCGTTCTGGACCCGCGCCATGATCCGCCCCGTCTCGTTGCGGTCGAAGAACGATAGCGACAGCTTCGAGATGTGGCGGAACATCTGCGACGCCAGGTCGAACAGCACGTACTGCCCAACCCGCGTCGTCTGATAAGACTGCTGGTACGTCGCGATCCAGCCGACGAAGCCGGTAACGATGTAGATGCCGATGACGATCGCGAGACCGTGACCGTCCCCTGCATCCATCTTGTCGAAGGCGAGGCCGGGCAGGTACGGCTGCGCGATCGTCGTCACCTGCAGGACGACCATCGCGATCAGGCCGTAGATCGCGCGGCTGCGGTACGGCTTCAGGCGCGGTATGAGGCGCTGCAGCAGGCTCCAATCGAATACGCGGCCGAGGTCCTCGTCGCTCGTCACCAGCTCGCCGCGGCGCTGGCCCATGCCGCCCCGCCCCATCCCCATGCCTCGCCCGCCGATCACGTCGCCGCCTCCGGCGTAGCCGCGCCGTCCGGCGGCAGAAGCGACTCTTCCTGCTCCCGCAACTGCGCGTCGTAGATGTCGCGGTAGAGGCCGTCTTCGGTGATCAGGTCTGCGTGACGGCCGCGCTGGACGATCTGCCCGTTGACCAGGACAAGGATCTGGTCCGCGTTACGCACCGTCACCAGCCGCTGCGCGATGACGAAGGCGGTTCGCCCCTGGAGCAGCGCCTGCAGCGCCTGCTGGATCTGGTACTCCGTCTCCATGTCCACGCTCGACGTCGAGTCGTCGAGCACGAGGATTTTCGGGTCCACCAGCAGCGTCCGCGCGATCGCCATGCGCTGGCGTTGGCCGCCCGAAAGCGTCACCCCGCGCTCGCCCACCCAGGTGGAGTAGCCGTCCGGCAGCGTCATGATGAAGTCGTGCAGGTGGGCGATCTTCGTCGCTTCGATGATCTCTTCGTCCGTAGCCTGCGGCCGGCCGTAGGAGATGTTGTCGCGCACCGTCCCGTTGAACAGGAACACGTCCTGCATCACGACGCCGACGTTAGAGCGCAGCGACTCGAGCGCGATGTCGCGGATGTCGATGTCGTCGATCGTGATCCGGCCGGCCGTGACGTCATAGAAACGCGGCAGCAGGTTCAGCACGCTCGACTTGCCGCTGCCCACCGGCCCGACCAGGGCGATTGTCTCGCCCGGCAGCGCTTCGATGTTGATGTTTGAGATCACCTGCAGCTCGCCACCGTAGCCGAAGCTCACGTTCTCGTAGCGCACGTGGCCCTTCACGTCCGTCAGCGTCACCGCGTCCGGCTTGTCCTCGATCTCGGAAGCCGTCTCCAGCACCTCAAAGATGCGCTGGCCGGCGGCGACGGCGCGGCTCGAAGTGCTGAGGATGAAGCCCAGCTGCCTGATCGGCGCCGTCAGCTGCGCGTTGTACTGCGCGAACGCCAGCAACGTCCCCAGCGTCATGCTCCCGCCGATCACGAGGTGGCCGCCGTAGCCGAGCATCACGGCAAGGAAGATCTGCATCGCGAAGGTCAGCATCGGCTGCCGGAATGAGGCGATCCGGTTCGCCTCCAGGCTCTGCTCTCGCACCGCCCAGTTCGCGCGCTGGAAGTTGTCGTACTCCTGCTGCTCCGCCGAAAACGCCTGCACCACCCGCATCCCGGCGATCGTCTCCTGCAGCACGGCGGCGTAGGCGCCCTCCTGCTGCTGCACCGTCAGCCAGATCGGCCGCAGCTTCTTCGCCGTGCTCGTCGAGATCAAGACGAGGGGCGGGAACGCCACCGCCGTGATCAGCGCCAGCTGCCAGCTGAGGCTGACGACGATGACGGCGACGAAGAAGAAGCCGCCGAACGTGACCACGAGATTCAGCAGGCTGCCGCTGAGGAACTGACGGCTCGTCTCCACGTCGGAGGTGACGCGGGACATCAGTTGCCCGGTCTGCGACTTGTCATGGAAGGCGAAGCTGAGCGACTGGATCCGGTTGTAGAGGTCGTTTCGCAGGTCGTAGGCGACGTGCTGCGAGAGGTACTCGCTCATGTAGTTCTGGCCGTAGGAGAAGGCTCCCCGCAGCGCGTACAGCGCCAGGATCGCCCCCGCACCGAGGGCGAGCTTGTCCGTGCTGTTGCCGAGCACGCCCTGGTCCACGGCGTAGCGCAGCGCAAGCGGCTTCAAGGCGTGAGTCCCGAGAGACCCTGTCGCCATCGCAAATGCGAGGATTACGGCCTTCCAGTGGTTGCGCCAGCGGCCTACGAGGCGAAGGAGGATGCGGATCAACTAGCGGCCCGCGGCCTTTCGTTCATGCGTAACTTATCTTACGCAAACGTGAAAGTAGACGCTCGTGCCCCTGCGGCAGCGCCCGCCCTTCATTCGTAATCGGCCCGTGAGCGCCCCTGGTTACGAGGCGCCGTCGTCAGACGCGCTTAACCCCGACCTTGGCGCGATGCAAACCCGTGGCGCCGGACGGGTACGGCGGTTCCTTCTCAGCGCTCTGCAGCGCCCCCGCCCCGTCCGTAGCGCGCACGACGATCGCGATCTCGGCCCCGCGCTCCGGGACGTCCTGCCAGTCGTAGCGCCACAACACCCACGTGTACGGCGAAAGCGGCGCCTTCAGCTCCGCCTTGCGCCACGTCTCGCCGTCATCGAGCGAGACCTCGACGCTCTCGATGCCGCGACGCCCCGAAAACGCCAGCCCCTCGATCCGCTGCGCCCCCGGTTCGATCTCGCGGCCCGGCAGCGGCACGTCGATCCGGCTGACCGTGTTCATCAACGCGTCGCGGTCCCAGCCGCGCTCCACCCAGTACGCCTCCGCCTCGTCCCTGGCGAGGACGATCTCGCGGATCCACTTCGGCTGCTTCATGCCGTACTTTCCCGGCGCCAGCAGCCGCAGCGGGAAGCCGTGCTTCTCCGTCAGCGGCTCGCCGTTCATCTCGTACGCCAGGATCACGCCGTCAAGCCGCGCGAAGTCGATCGGCATGCACTCCTGGTAGTCGTCATCGCTGCGGAAGACGACGAAGCGCGCCTCGGCGTCCGGCTTCAGCCTGTCGAGGAAGGCGCTCATCGGCACGCCCTTCCACAGCGCATTGCTGATCAGCTCGCCGCCGATCTCGTTGCTGATGCACTGCAGCGTCGCGTATTGCTCGACCGATGGCAGGTCGCGCACGCCCCCCAGCGAAAGCTCCATCGGCTTCGCGACGAGGCCGCCGGCCTTCAGCCGCCAGCTCTTGCCGCTGATCTGCGGGTCGATGAAGTTCTTCGAGATTAGGTAGAAGTCCTCGGTCGCCGTCACCTCCGGCGTCGCCTCGCCATCGCGGTGCGACTTCACGCCGCCGCCGGTGCTCTTCAAGAACTGGTGACCGATGACGTAGACCGCCCCGGCGCCGAGCAAGATCGCCGGCGCCTTCACCAGCAGCTGCCGTCGCGATGCGTTCGGCGCCAGGTCGGCGGCCCCGGCCGTCGTCGTGTCGGCGAGCTCGATGCCGCCGGCGACGAGCGCGTACGCCGCCGCGATCGCCAGCGTGACGATCGTGTACTCAGGCCACGTCGTCCGCGAGCCGAGCCCCGCGTCCGTGATCGCGACCAGCAGCAGCGTCGTCAGCAGCAGCAGGACGGCGCAAGCCTCCGCCGTGACGAAGGCGCGCCCCCGCGTCGGCAGGCGAGACGCCAGCCGCCAGGCGACGGCGAACAGCAGCACCTCGCCGATCAGCACCGACGCGAACAGCATCGGCTTGCCCGCCGAATCGAACAGGCGCAGCAGCGTCGAGAAGCCCTTCGGCTGCAGCAAGTCCGTCGTCGCGTCGACGAAGACCTCCGCCAGCAGCTTCGTCCCGAAGATCGAGCGCGCCAGGATGCTCATCGCAACGGCGACAGCGCCGCCGACCAGGGCGGGCCAGGTGCTGCGCGAAGGGGCGTTCCGCATGTCTACGCACTCATAGTACGCAGGAACGCCGGGGCCGGATCAGGCGCGCCTCAAGCATCTGAAGTCGCTAGGGAAAGTCCTCCGGCCCGCCGAAGCGGTAACCGACGCGCGGCTCCGTCCGGATGTAGCGCGGCTTGTCCTGGTCGTCCTCCAGCTTGGCGCGCAGCTGGTTGACGTAGGTGCGCAGCACCGCCGTATCGTCCGCGTACTCCGCGCCCCAGACCTCGCGCAGGATCATCGGGTGCGTCAGCACCTTACCCGCGTGCGTCGCCAGGTACTTCAGCAGGCTGTACTCCGTCGGCGTCAGGTGCACCTCGACGCCGCGCAACGTCACGCTGCGTTTCTCGAAGTCGACGCGCAGCTCGCCCGCCTCGACGACCGCCTGGCCCGCGCGCAGCGAGCTGCCGTGGCGCAGCGCGACGCGGATGCGCGCAAACAGCTCGTCCATGCCGAACGGCTTCGTCAGGTAATCGTCCGCGCCGGCGTCCAGCGCCTGCACCTTCGTCTTCTCATCGCCCAGCGCCGAGAGCACAACAATCGGCGTCTCGTGGTCGAGCCTGATCTCGCGGCACACCTCGACGCCGCTCATGTCCGGCAGCATCAGATCCAGCAGCACGACGTCCGGCTTGAACGCCGCCACCTCGCGCAGCGCCCCGGCGCCATCCTCCGCCTCGCGCACGCTGTAGCCGTGCTCCTCCAGTGACCGCCGCAGCGAGTAGCGCAGCTGCGCCTCGTCCTCGACAACGAGGATGCGCGGGCCTGCCCTGAGCCCGGTCGAAGGGCCTGGTGCGCCCGCCGTCATCTCACCCCCAACCGCAGGCGCCACCGACGCAACGCCACTACCGACCAGATCGCCTCGATCACGCCGAACGGCCAGGCGCCCTGCAGGAAGCCGTAAGCGGAGGACGCCAGGCATGCCGCCGCAAACGCCAGCACGAACACCGGCGAGCGCGCCTCCAGGAAGTACGCAACCAGCATCGACCCAACGGCGAATGCGCCGAACAGAGTCAACGTGTCCACTACTGGACGCCGGCCTTCGCCTTCGCCGCCGCCGGCAGCCGGATCGAGAAGCGCGTGCCCTTCGGAGAGCTCTCGACACCGACGCTGCCGCCGCAAAGCTCGACGAAGCCCTTCACGACCGTCAGTCCCAACCCGCTGCCTTTCACCCGGCGGCTGTGCTCCTCGGCGCGATAAAAGCGCTCGAAGACGTAGGGCAGGTCCTGCGGCGCGATCCCCGGCCCCTCGTCCGCCACGCCGAGGACGACGCTGTCGCCCTCCCGCGCCGCCGTCAGATGAATCGCGCCCTCGTGGGTCGAGTATTTCACCGCGTTCTCGATCAAGTTCACCAGCGCCTGCGTGATCAAAGACTCGTCCGCCATCAGGCGCAAGTCGGCCGGCGCATCGAGCGTCACCTCGCGCCCCTTCGTCTCGTAGGCCGTGACCTCGCGGGCGCGGTCCAGCAGGTCGCGGGCGCGCAGCGGCGCCTGCTCCGGCTGCAGGTCGCCCGCCTCGATCCGGTTCAGGTCGAGGATGTCGCTGATCACGCGGTTGAGCCGGTCGACCTGCGAGTCGATCGTCGCGTGGAACGCGTCGAGGTCCTCCTCCGACCAGCGCACCTGCTTGTCGAGGATGCTGCTGATCGCCGCCTTGATCCCGGCCAGCGGCGTCTTCAGGTCGTGCGAGATCGAGGCCATCAGCGCCGTCTTCATCTCGTCTGCCTGCTGTAGCGCCTCGGCGTGCGCCGCCGCGTGCGCCAGCTCGCTGCGCTGCACCGCCACCGCCGCTTCGCTCGCCACTGCCGTCAGCAGCTCCGCCGGCTCGTCCCGGAACGGCGAATCGCCGATCGGCCCGTCGACGCGCAGCACGCCGATGATCCGCTCGCCCAGCTTCAACGGCACCAGCGCCACCGTGCGCTCCCGGCTGTAAGCGGCGTCGCGTCCGCGCGGCACGACGATCCGCCCGCGCCGCCCCGGCTCCAGCCCCGTGCTGCCGAGCCCCTGCAGCCTCCCCTCGCTCGCCGCGCGGTCGACCATGGCCCGCTCTTCGACGCTGGGCGGCCGCCCTGCGCTGCTGGCGCCGGCGTGAGCCAGCACGCTCCAGCCGCCCTCGACGCGCGTCAGCACCGCCGCCCCGGGCGCCGCGAAGGCGCTCGTCACCTCGCTGCAGAGCACGCGCAGCGCCTCCTCCGGCTCCGATTGCCCGCCCATCGCCCGGCTCAACCGCAGCGCTACCTCTGTCTCGGCCTGTCGCCTTCGCGCCTGCGTTGCCGACTCGCGCGCCGTCGCCAGCAGCGTGCTACCGATCACCGACACGCCGAGAAACAGCACCAACGCGCCGATGTCGCGCACCGCGTGCACGTTGAACTGGTGCAGCGGCTCGATGAAGAAGAAGTTGTACGCCAGGTTCGTCACCACCGCGGCGTAAAGCCCCGCCGCGCGCCCCCAGGTCGAGGCGATCAGCAGCGTCAGGATCAGAAAGCTGAAGCCGACGTTCGCCAGCCCGAGGTCGTGCCGGAACGGCTCCAGCACGCCGACAAGCGCCGCCGTCAGCGCCGTCGCGATCAGCAAGCCACCGCGCGTCGTCCGCAGCCAAGCCGTGACGCTCATAGATCGAGTTTACGCCCGACTCAAAACGCCCCGGCGATTTGACCCCGGCCCGGCAGCAGGTATGATCGGTCGAGACCCTCCTGGAGCGCCCATTTGGCCGAAGCTGCCCTCGATAACCAGAAGACGTCCGGCGCCATCGCCCCTGAGGCGGTAGCCTCCTCGTCCCACTTCATCTCCATCGTCATGCCCTGTCTCAATGAGAAAGAGACGGTGGAAACCTGCGTCCGCAAGGCGCTCAGCTGGCTCGAGAGCAGCGGCAACGCCGGCGAGGTGATCATCGTCGACAACGGTTCGACCGACGGTTCGCCCGAGCTCGCCGAGGCGGCCGGCGCGCGCGTCCTCTTCGAGCCCGTGCGCGGCTACGGCGCCGCCCTCCGTCGCGGCTTTCGCGAGGCCCGCGGCGACTGGCTCGTCATGGGCGACTGTGACGACACCTACGACTTCAGCAACCTCTCGCCCCTGATGGCGCCCCTCGCCGAGGGCTACGACATGGTCGTCGGCAACCGCCACGAGGGCATTCAGCCCGGCGCCATGACCTGGAGCCACCGCTACATCGGCACGCCGGTGATCTCGTTCCTGATCAGGCTCTTCTGCGGCCTCAAGGTCGGCGATAGCCAGTGCGGCCTCCGCGCCTTCACGCGCGAGAGCCTCGCCACCATGGACCTGCGCACCGACGGCATGGAGCTCGCCTCCGAGATGGTGCTCAAGGCATCGCGGCGCAACCTCAAGGTCACGGACGTGCCGATCTCGTACCACATCCGCCTCGGCGAAGCGAAGCTGAACACCTTCCGCGATGGCTGGCGCCACCTCCGCTTCCTCCTCCTCGCCACGCCGAACTACCTCTTCACCGTCCCCGGCGTCGTCCTGACGCTGCTCGGCATCATCACCCTCGCCCTCGCCCTGCCATCGAAAGGCATCGAGATCGGCAGCATCGAGTGGCAACCGATGTTCGCCGGCGGCATCTTCGTCGTCGTCGGTGTGAACGCGCTGCTTCTCGGCTTCGCGTCGCGCTTATATACCAGCGCCCGCGGGATCACGAACGAAGACGCCGTCCTGCGCTTCTACCATCGCTATCTCGGGCTCGAGCTGTTTATCGCCCTCGGCCTGCTGCTCGTAGCCACCGGCCTCGCCCTCGACGTCCTGCTCGCCTTCGTCAACCTCGGCGGCGTCAGCGAGTTCGACGTCGCCGCCATCGCCCAGACGCTGATCATCGTCGGCGCCAACATGATCCTCGTCGGCTTCCTCGCAGGCCTGCTCGAGTCCTAGGTCGCTGAGTCGGGCGTTAGGCGAGGCCGCCTAATTCCGTTCGTCCTGAGGCTCTCGTAGGGCGAGGCCCCGACTCTTCGACCAGCTCCCGTCAGGCTTCAGGCCGTCCTTAGTTCCGCTCGCCCTGAGGCTCTCGTAGGGCGAGGCCACGACTCTTCGACCAGCTCCCGTCAGGCTTCAGGCCGTCCTTAATTCCGCTCGCCCTGAGGCTCTCGTAGGGCGAGCCGCCGCGTCTTCTACTAGCTTCCGTCAGGCCCCCGGCCGCTTCAGCACCACCATAGAGTCCCGCCGGATCAGGCCAAGGTCCGTCTGCACGACATCCCAGCCCTCTTTCTCCGCCGCCTCGCACATCGACTTCGCGTCGTTTCGGGGCCACCAGATCTGGTCGTCCTGCATCTGCTTGAACTTCGGCGGCACGCCGTAGCGGAAGCCCCAGCCCAGCTTCTCCAGCTTCGCCCAGTCGCCGATCATGTGCACCGCGATGCCGCCCGGCTTCATCTTGCCCAGCGAGTTGTGCAGGATCTCGCGCCGGTGCTCCGGGTTGTTGTGACACAGCACGCCGAATGAGAAGAAGAAGTCGAAGTAATCGTCCGGCAGCGCCGCGAAAGAGTTGTCCGTCACCTGGTAGCAGACCAGCTTGCCGCCGCCCGGCTGCGGTTTGATCCACTTCGACACGTCGTGGAAGTCGACGGCGTGGACCTCGCCCTGGGGCACGCGTTCCAGGATCGGCCGCGTCCAGGAACCGTTGCCCGGCCCCAGCTCCATCACCCGCGAATCGGGGCGCAGGTACGGAGCAACCCCCTTCAGGAACACCTCTCGGTACGACGCGCCGCAGCGTATCTCCTCGATTAAACGCCGCGGCGAGGGGATGCGCGCCAGGACGTTGCCGCTGTTGTAACCGTTGGGGAAGAGCCCCTTGAGAGCGTCTATCGAAGGCATCGAGCCTCATTTTGCACATCAGCGACGCTCTAGGGGAAGGACGCGTCCTTCCCCGCCACGCGACGCTGCAACGTCAGGTGGACGTAGGCCGCAACCGCCGCGATCACCAGCGGCAGCGTGATCGTCGCGCGCACCAGCACCGCGAACGACAGCGCCTGGCTGTTCGTCAGCCCCCGGCTCGTCAGAAACCCGACGATCGACCCGTCGACGACGCCGAGACCAAACGGGATGAACGAGAGGTTGGACAGCAGCTGCGGCCCCGCGAACGCGCCCACCGCCTCCGTGTACGAGAGGTGGCCCTCCACGCTCTTGCCCAGCAGCCAGAACTGCGTCGCCACCAGCCCGAACGTCGCCAGCGTCACCACCGACCACGCCGCGACGAGGCCCTTGTCTCGCAGCAGCGTCTCCATCCGGCCGAGCGTCCGCCTTAGCAGCGACAGCGCCTTCTGCCAGAACGTCACCGGCTCCGCCCGCGGCTCCGGGATGTGCCGCAGCAACGGCCCGGCGAACGCCGGCAGCGCCGTCAGCGCCACCGCCGCGACGATCGCCAGCGCCGCGAGCGCCACCGGCAGCAGCAGCACCGCGCCGATCGCCCCGCCGATCAGCACCAGCAGATAGAACGAAAGCAGCCGCTCAAAGGCGACCAGCGCCAGGCCGTCGTGCGCCGTGATCCCCGCGTTCGTCCGCAGCGCGTCCGTGCGCAGCAGCTCCCCCGATGCGCCCGGCGTGAACGACCCCGCCACGAACCCCAGCGTCACGGTCGAAAGCAGCGTGCTCGCCGGCAGATCATGCCCCAGGCTCGCGAGCACGAGGCGCGATCGCAGCGATACGAGCAGCAGCAACGGCAGGTTCAGCGCCACCACCAGCGCCGTCAGCCCCAGATCGGCCTCGGACAGCGCGTCGCCGATGCCGCTGACGTCGGTCGTCAGCAGGATCAGCGCCAGGATCGCCACACCCGCCACCCAGCGAGCGCGGCTCCAGAGCTTCATAAAGCGCGAGGCGTCAGGTTCAAGCCATCCTCTTCTGGGGCGGCGATGCGTCTGCCGGTAAGATACCGTATGGTCACCATGTTCGAGGCAGATCGTTGGCTGAAGCGAAGTTAGCGTCCGGTGACGCCGCCGTCGCCGGCGTCACCCACTACGACCTGCCCACGCTCGACAAGATCCCCGTGATCCGCCGCCTCATGGGCCCCACCGGCGATGGCCTCGCGCTCGATATCGGCATCGGCACCGGCTACACGACCTCACAGGTCTTCGGAGACACGCCGACCGTCTGCCTCGACCTCCACGCGCCCAACCTGCGCTACTACCAGAAGCAGCGCGAGGCGGCGCATCAGCCGGCGTCGCCGCTCTGCATCGTCGCCCCGGCCACCAGCCTGCCCCTCAAGGACGGCTCGGTCCGCTACGTCCTCTGCAGCGAGGTCCTCGAGCACCTCGAAGACGACGAGACCGCCGTCGCCGAGATCGCCCGCGTCCTCAGCGACGATGGGCGCGCCGTGATCACCGTGCCCTACACCGGCATCGGCTTCACCAGCTTCCTCGAGCGCTTCCACATCAAGACGGTGCACGACTTCCCCGGCCCCGAGTTTCACGTCCGCCCCGGCTACGACGAGAAGACCCTCGCCGCCCTCTTCGCCCGCCACGGCCTCGAGCTCGACGCCCACGACTTCTACCTGCGCTTCTTCACCCGCCTCGTCGTCGATGGCGTTAGCCTCAGCCACATCGCCTATCAGCGCATCCGTCACGGCCGCCGCTCCTGGACCTGGTCGGACGCCACCGAGGTCGAAGGCAGCCTGCCGTTCCGCATCTACACTCTGCTCTTCCCGCTGATGCGCGGCATCGCCAGAGCAGACGCGCTGCTCGGCAAGGCGCGCGGCTTTGGCATCGTCGCCCGCGCGCGCAAGCGTCCTCCCACCCCGAAAAGAGCCGGTCATTAACCTCTATCACCTCCTCAACGGACTGCTCGCCCACGTCGGCCTCGAGCTCCGCCGCAGCGGCCTCAACGCCGACTTCGGCTCCGAGAACAGCGAGATCATTCGCCGCGTCCAGCCCTACACGATGACGACACCGGAGCGCATCTTCTCCCTCCTCCAGGCGACGAAGTACGTCGCCGAGGCCGGCATCACCGGTGACTTCGTCGAGTGCGGCGTCTGGCGCGGCGGCAGCATGATGGCCGCCGCCCTCCAGCTCCAGCGCCTCGGCCGCACCGACATCGACCTCCACCTCTTCGACACCTACGAAGGCATGTCTGAACCAACCGCCGCCGACGTCGACTACCGCGGCGCCGCCGCGGCCAGCCGTCTCTCCAGCGCTAAGCGCTCCCGCGCCAGCGAGATCTGGGCCTACGCCCCCCTCGACGAGGTGCGCCGCAACCTCACCTCCACCGGCTACCCGCAGGAGCGCATCCATCTCGTGAAAGGCAAGGTCGAAAACACGCTGCCCGGCGCCGCGCCCCAACACATCGCCCTCCTCCGCCTCGACACCGACTGGTACGAATCGACGAAGCACGAGCTCGAGACGCTCTACCCGCGCCTCGTCAGCGGCGGCGTCCTCCTGATCGACGACTACGGTTACTGGCAGGGCAGCCGCAAGGCCTTCGACGAATACGCCGCCGCCAACGGCCTCCACGTCCTCCTCAACCGCATCGATAGCGCCGCCCGCATCGCCGTCAAGCCGTAGCCAGCACCGCCTCATACACCGCCAGCGTCCGCCGCGCGATGCTCGACCAGTCGTACCCCTGCTCGACGAAGCCGCGCGCCGCCCGCCCCATCTCGTGACGCAGCGTCGCGTCCCCCAGCAGCCGGTTCACGCGCTCCGCCAGCTGGCCGGCGTTCTCCGGCTCGATCACGTAACCGGTGACGCCGTCCTGCACGACCTCCGCCGTCCCGCCCACGTCCGCCGCGACCACCGGCAGGCCGCACGCCATCGCCTCAAGCGCCACCAGCGGCATCCCCTCCGATAGCGACGGCCGCGCCATGATCGTCGCCCCCCGCAGCAGCTCCGGAATGTCCTCCCGCTGCCCGAGGAACTCGACCTGCCCCGCGAGACCCAGCTCCCGCACGCGCTTCTCCAGCTCGTCCTGCATCGGCCCGTCGCCCGCAAAGCGGAAGCGCGCGTCCGGCTGCTTCGCCACGATCGCCGGCATCGCCTCGACCAGGTACTGCGGCCCCTTGTTGAAGATCAGCCGCCCGACGAACAGCACCACCGGCGGCCCCGAAGGCGGCGTCGCCGCCGGCGTAAAGCGCTCCAGGTCGACGCCGTTGGGGATCACTTCGATGCGCTCAGGGTGGCGCGCCAACCGCCGCAGGTGCTCCGCGACGGCGTTGCTCACGGCGATGACGCGCGCGCTGCGGTTGATGATTAAACGCCCCACCGTGGCCTCGTAGACCGACGTCACCCGCCCGACGATCCCTGGCAGGTCCTCCGGCGAGCCTAGATGCGCCGTCGTTACCAGCGGCGCGTGCCGCAGCTTCGTCAGCACCGCTCCGGCCAGCGAGCCGTGGAAGAACAGCGTGTGCACGTGGACGATATCGAACCGCTTCGCCCCCAGCTCCCGCAGCAGCGCCGCCCAGACGTGCGCCGAAACCGCGACCTGCGCGCCGAAGAAGCGGCTCAGCTCCAGCCCCGGCACCCGGATCACCTCGATCCCCTCCAGCGTCTCCCGCGTCGTCGTCCGGTGCGGCTGCAGCGTCAGCACCGTCACCGAGTGCCCCATCTCGACGAGCCGCCGCGAGATCTCGTAGATCGCGTGCTCCACGCCGCCGCTGGCGTGAGGCGGGAAGTAGTCCGTAACCATAAGGATGCGGACCCGCCGCGGAGCGTCTGAAAGGGCTGTCGTCACGGCGGGATTGTATCTCGCGCATTCGCTTTAGACGTAACGCCTGCTATCTTTGCCTGAGCCATGTGGCATCAAACGCCGGGGGACACCCCCAGACCCCCGCGCTCCGCGGCAACCGATGCAGCCCCAACCGGCGACCCGCGTTCGGCGATTAGCTGCCTGCCTCACACGTGACCCGCTTTCGCCTCACAACCGGCATCGCCCTGGCGATTGCCTTCAACCTGCTCTTCCTCGCGCTCTACCTCTGGAGCCGCCCCGGCCAGGACACCACCGTCGCCGTCGAGGCGCGCGGCAGCGCCTACCGCGCCGTCATCGACGGCGCCCAGTCGACCCCCTCGAACGTCGATAACGTCCCCTTCGACGCGCAGATCAAGAGCCCCGCGAGCGGCAGCATCTCCTTCCTCCTGCCCTACGGCATGCCCAGCCTGACCGGCCCCCGCGGCATCGACTCCATCGTCGTCACCGACCCGACCGGCAAAGAGCTGTTTCGCGACGACTTCAACTTCTTCGATACGGAGAAGTGGCGCGTCGTCTCCGGCGCCCTCGAAGCCCGCGACGGCGTCCTCGTCGCGACCGATAAGGACGTCCACGCCGTCGCCATCCTCCGCAACGCCAGCTGGACCGACTTCACCGTCACCTTCCGCTTCCGCAACGGCACCTCCGGCCTCATCGGCGTCCGCTCCGACATGGAGGGCAACGGCGTCTTCTACGCCTTCGAGCTGCAGCGCGACTTCCCCAACTTCATCCGCGGCGTCGACAAGGGCGTCGATACCGGCAGCGTCTACGGCGGCCTGATCAAGACCTCGAAGACCGAAACCCTGCGCTCGATCGCGGCGATGGCGCTTGGCTTCTACCCGGCGCTTCTGCTCCTCCTCGCCGTGGGCCTCGCCCTCGCCCTCGCGCTGGCAAACGCGCCGCGGATCAACCTCGAAGCGCTTCGGCGTCGCGCTCTGCAGGCGCCCTTCGACCGGCTGCCCGTATCGCCCTACCTCGTCGCGGCGATCGCGCTGGCGCTGCTTGCCCTCGGCACGACGCTCTACCTGAACGACCACTACTACGGCGCCGTACCCCACCTCCCGGACGAGGTCGCCTACATGTTCCAGGCGCGCCTGCTGGCCTCCGGGCACTTCAACAGCGTCATCCCGCCCGCCTCCGAGTCCTTCTTCTTCTACTACCCCAACTTCCTCTACCAGCACCCGGGCGGTTGGGGCAGCTTCTACCCCTACGGCCACCCCGTCGCGCTCGGCATCGGCGAGTTCTTCGGCGCGATCACGCTGGTGCCTTCGCTGCTGGGCGGCGGCTGCGTCGCGTTGCTCTTCCTCGTCGGCCGGCGCCTCTACAGCGACCGCGTTGCCCTCCTCGCGACGCTGCTCTTCGCCGCATCCCCCTTCTTCCTCATGCAGTCGAGCAGCTTCATGTCGCACAACACCGGCGTCTTCTACATGCTCCTGGCGCTGCTCTTCGTCCTCAGGCGCGAGCGGCCCCTGCTCTACGGGGCGATCGCCGGTCTCGCCTTCGGCCTCTTCCTCAATACGCGGCCGCTGACCGCCTTCGCCGTTGCGCCCGCCTTCGGCGCCGTCATGCTCGCCTACCTGCGACCGCTGGACGACCGCCCGGTCGCGATCAGACACATCGCCGCCTTCGCCGCCGGCGCGATCGTCACCGGCGCCATCGGCTACCTCGCCTACAACTACGGCCTCACCGGCGATCCGTTGAGCAGCGCCTACAACGATCCTTCATCTCAGCTCGGCTTCTCGAACGGCCACACCGTCGCCGTCGGGCTGCGCAACGAGCAGGCGCAGCTCTCGGCGCTGCTCCTCGTCCTCAACGCCTGGCCCGGGGCGATTGGCCTGCTCTTCGTCGCCCTGCCCTTCGCCCTCGGCACGCGCAACCGCTGGGACTACTTCTGCGCCGCCGCCGCGCTCGTGCCGATAGCGCTCTACGTCCTTTATCGCTACAACGGTGTCTACGAAGGCCCGCGCTACTGGTACGAGGTCATGCCCTTCGTCTTCCTCCTCACCGCCCGCGGCGTCGAGTCTCTCGCGACCGCAGTCGCCTCCTTCGCGACGGCGATTAGCGCGCGCCTTGGCCGTCCGCACCCACCAATGCTGTGGCCGGCGTTCGCGGCATCGTATCTTGGAGTGGCGGTGTTGGTGGTTTACGGGACGGGTGGCTGGCTCTTCGGCAAGTGGGAGCCTTCGTGGAACGAGCTCAACGTACCGCTGGTGCCCGAGAGCCCGGCGGCGATGCGACATCTCTTTGGCGTCGATAACCGCCTCGATGTCCTCGCCGACAACACGGAGCTGCACAACGCGCTCGTCCTCGTGCGGCCCTGCGGCTTCTTCCAGAGCAACAACTGCTACGGCAGCGTCTTCCTCAGGAACGCGCTCGACTTCAACGGCGACGTCGTCTGGGCGCGCTATATTCCCGGCCGCGCCCACGAGGTGATCGACGCCTACCCCGGGCGCGCCGTCTACATCGCCACCTGGGACGGCGTCCCGTCGATCGAGCCCTACGACGCGAGGACCGACCCCTGAGGCGGCGCTTTGCCCTGCTCACGGCCTCGCTGCCGCGCGCCGTCGCGCTGACCCTCGCGCTCGCGATCGCCGTCAACCTCGCGATCATCGCCGTCGCCCTCTGGAGCCGCAACGGCCAGTCGACGCAGGTCCAGATCGAAGCGATCGGCGATCGCTACCGCGTCTTCGTCGACGGCCACCAGTCGGTGCCACCGCCGAAGCCCGGCGAGCCCGATTACACAACCCCCGCGACGCCGGCCCGCGGCTCGATCTCGCTCAGCATCCAGGCCGCCGTCCCCAGCCTGCCCTCGCCCCAGGGCATCGACTCCATCGTCGTCACCGACCCGGCCGGACGCGAGCTCATGCGGGACGACTTCAACTTCATCGACAACGAGCGCTGGAAGACCGCCGCCGGCAGCTTCGCCATCGAGGACGGCGTCCTCATCGCCACCGACGTCGTCGGCCCCAACGTGCTCGAGCTGATCGGCCCCGGCTTCGGCGACCAGATCGTCACCGTCACCTTTCGCAATGGCATGGCCGCCGGCGTCAGCCTCCGCCACTCCGGCCCCGGCGGCATAACCTACGGCTTCAACCTCCTGCGCGATTTCCCCAACTACCTCGAAGCCTACGACGACGACGGCAGCTGGTCCGGCACGACCTTCGGCGACTGGCTCCACACCGATAAGACTGAAACGCTGCAGGCGCTCGGCGCGATGCTGACGCGCTGGTACCCGGCCTCGCTCGCCCTGCTCGGCGGCGCCTTCGTCATCGCCCTCGTCCTCTCCTTCGCTGAGACGGGCCTAACGCGCCGGGTTCACCTGCCCGTGATCCCGCCCACCTGGCGCGCCCGCTACGACTGGCTGGCGCAGCGAGACCTGATAGCGCTCGCCGCCGTGCTCGTCCTCGCCGTCGTCACCGCCGCCGCGTCGATGCACATCATCTCCGCCTACTACTCCCGCGTCCCCCACCTCCCGGACGAAGCGTCCTACATGTTCCAGGCGAAGCTCTTCGCCGCCGGGCGCATCACTGGCCCCGTCCCGCCCGTGCCGGAGGCGTTCTGGATCTGGATCCCCAGCTGGCTCTACCAGCACGGCAACGAATGGGCGACGCCGTACCCCTTCGGCCAGCCCCTCGGCCTCGCACCCGGCGCCCTCTTCGACGCGATGTGGGTGATGCCGCCGCTCTTCGGCGCCGGCTGCGTTGCCCTGATCTACGCCGTCGGCCGCCGCATGTACGACGCTCGCACCGGCCTCGTCGCCGCCGTCGTGCTGGCGGGCTCCCCCTTCTTCCTCATGCAGACCAGCAACTTCATGTCCCACACCACCTGGGCGTTCTACCTCCTCGCCTCTCTCTTCTTCCTCCTCGACCGCGGCCGCCCGATCCTTTTCGGCGTCCTCGCCGGCGTCTTCTTCGGCCTCGCCGTCAACACCCGCACGATCGAGTCGCTGATGCTCGTCCCGCCCTTTGCCGCCGTGCTCCTCGGCTACATCGCGCCGAAGCCGACACGCCGCGAGAACCTCAAGTACCTCGCATCGTTCCTCGCCGGCGGTGCGCTGATGCTCCTGGCGATGCTCTTCTACAATTGGCAGATCACCGGCGATCCGCTGACCTCCGGCTACGCCGCCTCCAACACGGACGCCGTCCTCGGCTTCACCGACGGCCACACCCTCGATATCGGTCTGCGCAACCAGGAGACGCTGCTCATGGCGCTGTTGCTGGTGCTGAACAACTGGCCGCAGTGGATCGGCATCGGCTTCATCGTCCTGCCCTTCGCCTTCGGCACGCGCAACCGCTGGGACTGGTTCTGTGCCGTCTCCGCCCTGCTCGTCATGCTTGTCTACGTCCTCTACAAGTACAGCGGTCTCTTCGAAGGGCCGCGCTACTGGTACCAGGCGGTGCCCTTCCTGATCCTGCTCACGGCCCGCGGCACGGAGCGCGCCGTCGCCGCCCTCGCCCACGTCGCCGGCCGGGTTCGAGGCCGCCTCCTCGGCGACGCGCGCCCGGCGCTTCTCCCCTCGCTGCTCGTCGTCTACGTCTTCGTCGCCTTCCTCGTCGTCGATGGCGCCGGCGGCTGGCTCTTCGGTTGGAACGACCGCTGGCTCGAGGCCAACATCGCCGCCGTCCCCGACGACGTCACCGGCCTCAAGAGCAAGTATCTTGCGGACGACCGCCTCCTGAAGCTCGCCGCCCAGTCCGACCTCAAACGCGCGCTCGTCCTCGTCAAGGGCTGCGGTCAGTTCCAGAGCCTCGCCTGCTACGACCCGCTCTTCCTCGAGAACAACGTCACCTTCGACGGCGAGGTCGTCTGGGCGCGCTACATCCCCGGCAAGAACGAAGCGATCGTCGATGCCTTCCCCGGCCGCAGCGTCTACGTCGCCAGCTGGGACGAGAACTCAATCGTGCCCTACGACCCGGCAACCGACCGCTGACGCCCCTTTGTTAGAATCCGCTCGTACCGTCTGGGACCGGACGGAGAACCGCTCATCCTGAGGTACTCGTAGGACGAGCGGCCTCCGGCGTCAGAGGCGATACGGACGCCCGCGCCCGTGCTTTGTTCCTTGTTCCTCGAAGGAGGCCTCTCATGCTCATCGGCGTTGCCGGTCCGCCGCTCTCCGTCACGGGCGCGGACCCCGCCGTCATCCGCGACTTCGCCCAGGCCGTCGAAGCCATGGGCTTCAACCACTACGCCTTCTCGGAGCACGTCCTCAGCTCCGACGCGGAGCAGATACCGGAGCTCGGCCGTCGCTCCAACATCAAGGCGACCTTCAACGAGACCTTCGCGCTGATGTGCTTCCTCGCCGGCGTCACCAGCCGCATCGAGCTCTTCAGCTGCATCCTCATCCTCCCCCTCCGCCCCACCGCCCTCGCCGCCAAGCAGTCTGCCCACGCCGACATCCTCTCCAACGGCCGCGTCCGTCTCGGCGTCGGTGTCAGCGGCGACCCCCTCGAGTACGAAGCCCTCGGCGTCGATCACGCGACCCGCGGCGCCCGCCTCGTCGAGCAGATCGGCTTCTTGCGCCGCTTCTGGACGGAAGAGTCGGTAACCGCGCAAACGCGCTTCCACACCTTCCGACACGTCGGCATCAACCCGCGACCCGGCCGCCTGATCCCGATCTGGATGGGCGGCGGCAGCGTCACCGATCCCTTCCCGTCCGAGCGCATCCTCCGTCGCGCAGCCCGCCTCGCCGATGGCTTCACGGCGATCAGCCTCCTCCCGCCCGAGCGCGCCTCAGAGCTGATCGACACCCTGCGCAGCTACGTAGCCGAAGCCGGCCGAGAGGCCTCAAGCTTCGGCGTCGAAGGCGACATCACCCTAACGGACAAAACACCCGACGACTGGCGCCGCGAGACCCAGCTCTGGCGCGAAGCCGGCGCCGATCGCCTCATCCTCCGCATGGGCCCCCGCGGCGGCGTAGACCGCCTCCTAGCCACGCAAGACCAGATCGACAACCTCAAGACGTACCTGAAAGAAGTAGGCCTGGAAGCCTAAGTCCCTCTCCCCTTGGGAGAGGGTCAGGCGCCGCCCTGAGCTTGTCGAAGGAGTGAGGGCGAGCGCCGCCTCGTCAGGAGTCCCTCGTTACCCAGTACAGCCCAAGCAACGTAGCGTCCTTCGACAAGCTCAGGAAGAAGGAAGAGGCGTCTCTCTCCTCATCCTGAGCCTGTCGAAGGACGCTACGTTCCAACCGCCGCGCACGCTCGGTTCTCAAGACAGCAGTTCGAAGCTTCGGTTCCCTCTCCCCTTGGGAGAGGGCGAGGGTGAGGGGAGCGCCGCCCCGTCTACCCCTGACGCCCCGCCGCCCGAGCCTGGTCCTGCGTAACCGCGGCCGTCTCCCCCGCCGTGCTCCCGAGGAAGTGGATCGAGCCCTTGAACGCGTCCTCGCCCTCCCCCACCGGCTTCGCCGTGTCGCCGGCGCGTCGATGCACGATCGCGCCCTGCTTCTCGAGCTTCGACTGCAGCTCCGCGACCGGCGCCTCGGCGAGCCGCCGGCCGCCACTCACGGCCAGCGTCGCGGCGATGCCGGCGGCCTGGCCCATCACCCAGCACTCCGGTATCTCCCGCAGCGGCGCGTGCGACTGCTGGTCGGCCGAGAGGTTGCGTCCCGCCGCGATCAGACCCTCGACGCCGCGCGGCACGAGGCAGCTGTAGGGGATCTCTAGCGTCGGGAACTCCGGCGTCAGGCCCGGGCAGAGGCCGATCGTGTCCGCATACGCGCCGTCCTTGCGCCAGTGGTCGATCGTCACGCGGCCGACGCCGCCGAGACGCCGCGCGTGGCGCACGCCGATCTGCTGCGCCGTGTCCAGGATCCAGGCCCGCTCGAAGCCCGGCACGAACTGCCGGTAGAACGCCAGCCCCTTGCGCATCACGTCGCGCGACCGGAACTCGACCGCCGTAAGGTCGGCGACGCTGAGCGGGCTGTAGCCCGACATCTTCGGCGTCATGAACAGCGCCGTCGTGTCGGACGCCGTCGCGTGCGCGTGCAGGCTGACGCCCTCCTCCACCGCCTTGCTCATCAGCTCGCGGTGCTTGTCCTGCTGCAGCATCCGGAAGTCGAGGTAGCGCCGCATGTCGACGTTGCCGAAGCGGAAGCTCGTGTTGATCCGCGCGTTAGCGCTCTCGCCGTCGATGTCGTTGTCGAACTCGGCCCCGGCGAAGGCGAAGATGTCGCCGTCGCCCGTGCAGTCGACCACCACCTTCGCGAGCAGGGCCTTGCGACCCTCCTTGCTCTCGAAGATCACGCCGCGCACCTCGCCGCCGTCCTGCACCGTCGCCACCACCCAGGTGTGGAAGATCACGTGCACGCCCGCCTCGCGGACGATGTCGTTCGACGCCAGCTTCAGCATCTCCGGGTCCACCGTCGGCGACCACTGGACGATGCCGCGCCAGGCGCTCGTGCGCTGCGCCCAGTACGAGAACTGGGTCGGGTCTTTCGATCCCCACTGCTCCGGCGGCGGCCCCAGCGTGTGCTCCAGCCCGACACGCTCGATCAGCTCCTGCCCGATGCCGGCGATGACGAGGTTGCCCTCCCAGTCCGTCATCCGGTCGATCCAGAACACCAGACCGCCGGTCGAAAGGCCGCCCAGGTGACCGTAGCGCTCCAGCAGGACCACGTCGGCGCCTTCGCGCGCCGCCGCCACGGCTGCCGCCGTACCGGCCGGCCCGCCACCCACGACGAGGACGTCGCAGGCGCCGTAGACCGGCACGTCTCGCTGCGGTTCGCGTACGGTTTCGCCGTTGCCCTGCTTCACTCGAACATCCTCCGTTTAGACCGCCAGTTTAGCGCTTTCTCGATTGCAAGGCGCGCGTCCGCCGGCTTCGCTAAGATGACCTTATGGGCCTTGAAGCGCTTACGAGGAACAACGCCGGCGGCCTCGTCGTCCCCGCCAACGAC
Organism: Dehalococcoidia bacterium; assembly: GCA_035292965.1. Taxonomy (GTDB): domain Bacteria; phylum Chloroflexota; class Dehalococcoidia; order DSTF01; family WHTK01; genus WHTK01. Next base: position 37,292 of record DATDPC010000205.1, read on the forward strand.
GCCGACTGGCTCGACTGGGTCAGCGCCACCGCAACCCGCAACCACGTCATGGACGACCCGATTCTCGACTGGCTGAACCTCTACGGCGCTGGCCACGGCTTCCTCCGCGACGAAGAGCAGCCCGGCTACGACCCGCGCACCGATTTCACGGCGTTCATCTTCGCCCAGGCGGCCCGCTTCGAGGCAGCCGTCATCAACCACCTCGCCACCCACCACGCCTACGTCGTCACCATCGGCGGGTCTGGCGCCGCGCGTGACCTCGCCGCCGCCGAAGCAACCTTCGAAGCGATGGCGAAGGGCGTGCCGCTGATCTACCAGGCCGTCCTGCGTGACCCGGAACACCGCGTCTACGGCATGCCCGACCTCCTCGTCCGCAGCGACGTCCTCAACCGCATCTTCGAAGCCACGCTCGACCCGGAAGAGGCGATCCACCCCGCCCCCGGCATCGGCGCCGCCGCCTGGCACTACCGCGTCGTCGATTGCAAGTTCTCGACCCTCCACTTCTCCGCCAAAGACGAGCTCGCCAACAGCGGCGGCAGCGCTTCCGCGCCGGCCTACAAAGTGCAGCTCTTCCTCTACAACCGCATGCTCGGCCGCGTCCAGGAGTACGAACCGCCGGCCTCCTTCCTCCTCGGCCGCCGCTGGACGCAGGGCAGCGGCTCCAAGCACCAGTACGGCGACACCTGCATGGAGCGCCTCGCGCCCGTCACCCAGACAGGCGTCCTCGCCCACGACCGCCTGATCTGGCTCGCC
>DATDPC010000206.1:0-26920 GCA_035292965.1 Dehalococcoidia bacterium
TCCCCTTCCTCTTCTTACTTCGAGGCGCAGCAGCGTGAGAGCGATGCGCAGCCGACAACGGCCCGCCACCCCGGGCAGATGGGCAAGGAGCTCTTAGATAAGGGTGCGTGGCGGGAAACTTAGGGGTGTTCCCTTATGGAGACGCCGGAGGGTGGCTCATAGACTTCGGGAGTCATGAGAACAGCAACGAAGCCGAAAGTCCTTCGACAAGCTCAGGAGAGCCCTTGTCAGCACCACTGGCTGCTCGGTCAGCCGCTGCAGGGAGCGATCTCGGCGACCTGTCGCAAGTGTGGGACGGCACGGCATTACCCCGCCGTTCTCGATGACTTAGACCCCGGGATCGACCTGGAGTCGAAGCCAGCGGGTGCGGCTGTGACGGCCGTCGACGGGGCACGGCCGTCGCAACGGCGCCTTGCTGGACGTTCCATAACGTGATATGAAGGCGGTGCGTCCCCTTTTGACGTTTCGGGAGCGCCGACAAGTGGTAAACGTCCAGGAGACCCGATGAACCGTCCCCCCGCCAACTCGGTCCCGGTCCGTTCCGACGGCGCCGGCCGCCCAGCAACCACACAAGCGATCCGCGTCCTGATCGCCGACGACCACGCCGTCGTTCGCCAGTCGCTGCGTTTCCTCCTCGAGGCGCAGGGCGGCATCGAAGTCGTGGGCGAGGCGGCGAACGGCCGCGAAGCGGTCGAATTGGCCGAGAAGACGCAGCCCGACGTCGTCCTGATGGACACGATCATGCCCGGCCTCAACGGCATCGAGGCGACGCGCCAGATCCGGCGGCGTCTGCCGCGCACGAAAGTGCTGATGCTGACCGGCTACATGGAAGACGAGCACGTCGCCGGGGCCCTGAAAGCCGGCGCGTCCGGCTACGTAATCAAGAAGAGCGAGCTTGACGAGCTGCTGCTGGGCATCCAGGCGGTGCATCGCGGCAACCCGTACTTCAGCTCCGACATCGGCGATGGCGACCTGACGGACTACCTCTGGCAGCTGAAGAGCAACTCCGGCCGCGTCGGCTACGACCTGCTGACGGCGCGCGAACGCGAAGTGCTGCAGCTGATCGCGGAGGGCTCTTCGAACCAGAAGATCGCCGCCGAGCTGTTCATCAGCGTCAAGACGGTGGAAGCGCACCGCGCCCACATCATGACGAAGCTGCACGCGAAGAACCGCACCGACCTGATCCGCTACGCGCTGCGCAAGGGCCTCATCGGCCTGGACGCCGTGCCGGTGGAGGGCGACGACACCTAACTAGCTAACCGAACGTCCTTCGCGAGAAGGACCGTCCCGGAGGACAAAGGCATGAAGACTCCAGAGATGCCTTCGTCGCCACGTGCGACGAGGGGACAGATTCGAGCACTCTTCGTCGGACGCCTGGAGCGGCTGATCCGGCTACGAACCGAGTACCGCGAGGACCTCAACCCGCTGGGCCTGCGCCTGCTCGACCGCGCGATCTACGCTACCTATAAGGACTGCGTCGACTACGGCGCCGCCCAGACGGCGCGCGAGCTCATGGCGAAGCACCCCGTCCCCGGCTGGGACGAAGGCCTGCAGTCTGCATGAAGCGGATACTCGTCGTCGATGACGAGCCTGCGATACGCGCGCTTGTCGCCGCGAGCCTCGAGACACAGGACTGCGCCGTCGACTTAGTGGCCGACGGCGCAGCTACGTTCGACGCGATCACAGAACAACGGCCCGACCTGATCCTGCTCGACGTCGGCCTGCCGCGGCTCAGCGGCTGCGAGGTGCTGAAGCGCCTACGCGCCGATGAGACGACCGCCAGCATCCCCGTGGTGCTGATGACGGGCCTGGAGCCACCGGAGGACGCGCGGCCGGATGGCGTGCTCCACAAGCCGTTCACGCCGGCGCTCCTGATCGAGAGCGTTGCCAGCTTCCTCAGCTAGCACACCGCGCCCACGGGGCGGCATTCCTCGATGTCTCAACCAGTCGCATAGGCCAACCTGAGAAAAAACGGATGCGAGGGGTAATCAGCGGCGGCAAGCCTGCCGATACTTGCCTAGTAGGAGACTGCGCACGCGAGCTTGCAAGGGCAGCGTCGAAGGGTGAGGAATGCTGATACTAACGCGAAAAATCGACCAGTCGATCATCATCTCGGGCAACATCCAGATCATGGTGCTTGGCGTTGAGCGCGACCGCGTGAAGCTGGGCATCGCCGCGCCGGCGGAGATTACGGTGCTCCGCGAGGAGCTGGTCACGGACGATGCGGAGAACGCGCCGAGCCCGCTGCGACGCCGCACCTTGGGCACGAACATGACGCCGACGCACGGCGCTCTGGCGCTGAAGCCGGACGAAGACTAGGCCACCGCGTGGCGGCCCTTCGAGGGCCTCAGGGCAGGCTACGGGCTGCCGCGCACCAGAAAGCCACCGGAGACGGAGCGAAGGCTCCGTCTCTTTGCGTTTGCGACGTGTGGTGGCTGGACGGGGCGGTTCTGCAGAGGCGTCTTCGAGGTTGCAGCGAGCTTCGGTTCAGCTAGATTCCTCCCCTTCGACAGGCTCAGGACAGGCTGTCGTCGGAATGACAGGGGTGGGGTGATGTTTGCCGGGACGTTGTTGCGGGTAGCGCGGCGTCTTTCGGACGGAGCTGAAGCTTCGTCCCTACGTTGGTTGGGCGGCGCTACGAGGCTATGCGCCGGCAGGCTTGCCCGTTTGCCCGATTGCCCGTGGGGTGGGGGCAGCCGGTTGGTGGTCTTGAGCAGCGCCCGGTTGGGTGGGTCAGGCTACGGAGGGTGGTGACGTGGTGGGGAGGCCGCGGCCGGGGACGACGCGGAAGCGCTGTCCTTCTTCGCGGATGAGGACGGGGGAGGCGATACCGTTCTCGACGAGGGAGCGCTCCATGGCTTCGATGGCGGCGAGGGAGCGCAGCCAGACGTCGCCTTCGGCCTGGGCGAGGTCCTGCTTGATCGTCGCGTCGAGGAAGGAGAGGACCTGCTGGCGGGCCAGCTCTTCCGGCGTCGGCGCCTTGCAGGAGAGCCAGCGGGCGGCGCTGCTGCTGTCCGGTACGTCTTCGACGATGCGGATCGGCGTGTTCTGATTCAGCTCGTCGACGAGGGCCTTGCGGTCGGTGCCGGCGAGCAGCGTCTCGCGCCGCTCGAGCGCTTCGCCGAGGCCGACCTGGAGGAAGACCTCGATGCCGCCGAAATCGACGGTGAGGTCGAGCAGATCTGGCGCGGTGCGGGTGGCGTTCTGCTTCTGGTTGGCGGCGACGCTGAGAGGCGCCTGGCCGGCGAGGCCGATGACCAGGGCGATCGACTCCAGCGTGAGCCAGTCGGCCAGGGCGTGGGTTGTCGTCTCCATGCTGAGGGTCTGCATGCGCAGGTAGCGCGGACGCCAGGCCTCGTCGGCTTCGATGAGGCCGCCGACGAAGTGGTAGCCGGGGTGGAAGCGGCGCTCGCTCCAGATCGAGACGGCCTGGTTCTTCTTGCGGGCCTGGACGAGGTAGGCGAGGCGCTCCGGCGTGAAGTTCTGAGGCGCCGCAACGAGGAGGTGACGTCCCTGATCGACGGCCTGCCGGGCGACGGCGAAGGCGTTCGGCGCTTCGCCGAGGATGATCGGGTTGCGATCGCCGGGCTCGAGCTCGAAGGCGTGGCGTAGGGGGAATCCGGCGCGGGTCAGCAGCTCGTCCGCGTCGCGCGCGGCGTTTCCTCCGCCGATGATCGTGACGTCGCCGCTCAAATCACGCCGCCTCTGCGAGCTCCCCGAGGGCGGTGCGTAGCCGGCGGATGGCGCGGTGGCGCAGCTGGGAAGCGCGCGACTCTGATATCGCCATGGCGTGGCCAATGCTCTTCAGCGAGCGCGATTCTATGTAGTAGAGACGGATGATCTCTCGCTCGCGGTCCGGCAGCTCATCGATCGCTTCCAGGAGCTGACCGCGCAGCATCTCGCGCTGGGCGACGACGTCCGGGTCGATGCCGGGGTCATCGTCTGCCATCTCGGTGAGCTTTTCCGTGGCGCCGTTGACGGTCATTTCGACGAGGGCTTCGAGGGAGAGGACCTTGACGCTGCTGGCCTGAGATAGGTGGAGGAGCTCTGAGAGGGGGATGCCCATGCGCTTGGCGATTTCCGCCTTGGTGGGCGTGCGACCGAGGTCGGCGTAGAGGGTGGCGACGGCTTTTTCGATGTCTGAGGATGCTTTCTGGAGGGAGCGCGGCAGGGGATGGGCGGCTCGCAGGGCGTCGAGGATCGAACCGCGGATGCGGGGCAGCGCGTAGGTCGAAAACTTCGCGCCGCGGGAGTCGTCGTAGGTCTTGTAGGCTTCGAGGAGGCCCTGAACGCCGCAGCTGACCATATCCTCGTACTGGAGGATGCTGGACTGGCTGGAGCCGGCAACGATGCGGTTAACCGCGTGGCGGACGAGGGGCATGTAGTCCTTGACCATCCGGGTCAGCTCATCCTCGTCGCGTTCTACTTCTGGGTCGGCGGCAAGCGGCTCAGCGGCGCTCGTGGTCAAAGGACTCTCCTTCATCGGTTGCGGAGGCCCGGAGGCATCGCTCCGAGCACTCAGGCAGCATTGCATCCGGCGAGAAGGGCGTCCTATGGGGGTTTCCTTTAGCGGCCTGGCCTCCTTTCCCTAAACGTCGGTACGAAGTCGCTGATCTGGCGGGGAGCGGACGGGCAAACTGGCAGACGGGCAAACGGGCGAATGACCCGGCAACCGTCAGCTATCAGCGTTCAGCCTTTAGAGACGCCAGCAGGGGCAGCGGGGGCGAAGCCCATGCGGGGGGAGTCTGAGGGGTCTCCCCTCAGTCTTCTTCTCTTCTCTCATTTCGAGGCGGAGCAGCGCGAGAGCGATGCGCAGCCGACAACCTCCCGTTCTTGATGAGCGGATGGGAGGGAATGAAAGCCCGCGGCGCTGTCGCCCTCACCCTCGCCCTCTCCCAAAGGGAGAGGGGACGCGTTGGCTTGAACACGAGCCGGAGTCTCTTGCGCGGCAGCTTGCCCGTGGCGTTGGGTGGGGTGGTGGTGGGCGGCGCGGGGTGTTACTTTGGAATCGCGCTAGGCGGGAGCGTAATGCCGTGCTTTGTCCGTGATGCGGACAGCAAGGAGGCAACGATGGCTCTCGCACCCCACGAAGCAGACTCGCCGTCGCCTGAATCACCGCTTGGTATGGGAATGCTGGGCCTCGCCAACCTGCTCGGCGCCGGCTTCGTCCGCGTCGACGCAGAAGGCCTCGCCTGGCCGATGAACGAGGCGGGGGCGACGCTGCTCGAGCTGATGGGCGGCAGCTACGGCGCCACGTTGCCGGAGAGCCTCGCGGAAGCGCTGGCGGAAGCCGCGACCGCCGCCCAGGTGCGCGAGACGGTGGCGTCGACGCCGGAGTCGCGACACATCGCCGTCGCGGCGCTGCAGACCGCGGAAGGCGGCGTGATCGCCCTGCGCGACCACACGGAAGAGAGGCTTCTGCAGGAACGACTGCTGCAGTCGGAGAAGATGGCCAGCGTCGGCCAGCTCGTCTCCGGCGTCGCGCACGAGCTGAACAACCCGCTGACCGGCGTCATGGGCTTCGCGCAGCTGCTGCTGACGCGCGAGCTGGACGATACGGTGCGTGCCCAGGTGCAGACGATCTATGGCGAGGCGGAGCGCGCGGCGAAGATCGTCCAGAACCTGCTGTCGTTTGCCCGACGGCGCCGGCCTACAAAAGAGATGGCGGACGTGAACGCGCTGCTGCAGCGCGTGCTGGAGCTGCGCAGCTACGACTTCGCCGTGCGCAATATCAGCCTCGACATGACGCTGGACGCGCGTATGGCGCGCGTCTGGGTGGACCCGGACCAGATCCAGCAGGTGCTGTTCAACGTGATCAAGAACGCCGAGCAGGCGATGATCGACGCCCACGGCGGCGGCACGCTGACGGTGGTGACCAAGGGCTCCGAGGACAGCGTCCGCGTCTCGATCATCGACGACGGGCCGGGTATCCCGTCCGAGATCCAGCGACGCATCTTCGACCCGTTCTTCACGACGAAGGACACGGGGCAGGGCACCGGCCTGGGGCTGACGATCTGCTACAGCATCATCGACGAGCACGGCGGCCGGATCTGGGTGGAGAACGCGCCGGCGACGGCGGAGCGGCCGAGCGGCGGCGCGATGTTCCAGATCGAGCTGCCGGTGGGCAAGGGCGAAGAGAAGGAGCCGTCGACGGATGACGGCCCCGGCGCGCTGGAGCCGGCGAACGCCGCGATCAGCGGCCGCCGCGTCCTCGTCGTCGATGACGAGGTGAGCATCCGGCTGCTGCTGCACGACATCCTGCGCCTCGACCAGCACTCGGTGGCGTTGGCGAGCAGCGGCATCGAAGCGGCCGACCTCGTGGAGCGCGAGCACTTCGACATCATCATCACGGACCTGAAGATGCCGGGGATGGACGGTGCGTCGTTCTACCGGCAGGTGCGCCAGCGCGACCCGGCGCAGGCGCGGCGGATCATCTTCATCACCGGCGATACGGTGAGCCCGGACACGCGGGCGTTCCTGCAGCGCGTGACCAACCCGGTGCTATCGAAGCCGTTCAAGATCGGGCCGCTGCGTGACGCGATCGAGAGCGTGCTGACGCAGTAGGCCGGCGGGGCGTCTGTTGGCGCACGTCGCTGCGCGTCCTTCGCCCTCTTGCGAGGCCTCGGCTGCTCCGCTCAGGTTTGGGGAAAAGAAGACTGAGGGGAGACCCCTCAGACTCCCCCCGCATGGGCTTCGCCCCCGCTACCCCTGCTGACGCGATCGAGAGCGTGCTGACGCAGTAAGAACCTTGGCTGAAGATGAAGCGCTGTAGGGGCCGTTCGCGAACGGCCCCTACCACGTCACTACGGTGAGAGACGTTGCTTTTCCAAACGGGGCGTAGCGTCCTTCGACAAGCTCAGGAGGAGGCTGCGTCGCCGGCCGGCGATATAAACGTTGCGGCAGTTCCTACGTTCTTACTGCACGCCTGCTGCCGACGCGACGCGGTCCAGGTCTGCGGCGTTTGTGGCCACGAGGAGGGTTACGCGGTCGTTGTTGAGGGTGATGCGCCAGGCGCCGGCGGGCAGTGTGGCGGTGAAGCTGGTGGGCGACGTCTCTGTGACCTGACCGCCTTTGTTGCGCAGGCCGGCGATCAGCGACGCGTAGAACTCGGAGGCGTCGTTTGGCGTGTCCCAGACGGTGGCGATGTGGAGGAGCTTCGCTTCGTCGAAGGCGTAGACGGCCCAGCGGTCACCGCCCCAGCCGGCGGCGCCGGCGGAGGCGCGGGTGCGGTCGCCGGGGATGCCGGTGGCGAGGACGTTCTGGAGGACGTACTCGCCGAGGGTGCTCTCGTAGGTCTTCGTCCAGCCGGCGCCGAGGGCGCCCTCGAGCGAGGCGAGCGTGACGGGCTTTGCGCCTTCGTTGGCGATGTACTTATCGGGGTGTAGCAGCTGCTCCATCGTCGATGGCGGGCGCTGGAAGATGGCGTCGATGCCGGAGACCTTCGGCAGGACTGCTTGGACGAAGCAGGCGCCGTCGTCGTACCAGGAGGAGATGTCGCGCGTGACGGCGTAGCTGCCGGTGTTCGAGACGGGGGGCAGGAGGAAGCAGGCGCCGCCGCCGCTGACCGCGAAGCCCATGGCGGTGTTCTCGGTCGTGGCGGCGTCGCCCTCGACGAGGGAGTCCCAGGCGCGCATGGCGTCCCAGTCGCGCTGGAGGGCGTTGTCCTTCGCCGTGAGGTCGTAGTACTGGTCCTGCAGGGCGTGGGTGAACTCGTGGATGACGGTGGCGCGGCCGACGGGGGCGCCGAGGCCGCCCTGATCGCTGACGAGGAAGAACGCCTTGAGGTCCGGGTCGTAGTAGCCGGTGATGCCGCCGCCGAGGTAGGCAGCCTCCTGCTCCTGGACGCTGGCCTGTGGCACGACGAGCACGAGCAGCGAGTAGAGGTCCTGTCGCGCGGCGCCGGCGACGCGGTCTTCGTCATCGGAGCCTTCGTAGTAGGCGTCGAGCGCTTCTTTGCGGCCGATCGTGTACATCGCGATCTCGCCCCTGGGCGGCGAGTTGCGGATCGTCGCGGCGGCCTGGAGGTACTGCAGCGCCTGCTGGCGCATCGTATCGGAGAAGGGCACGGCGGCGGCGGGGACTTTGGGCGGGACGCGCGTGGGTGTCGGTGGCGGTAGCGGCGTTGCTGTGGCAGCGGGCGTCTCGGTCGCCGACGGGACGGTCGGCGTCGGCGCGGGCTTCGAGCCGCTGCAGGCGATCAGCAGCGCCAGCGGCAGCGCTACGAGGACGGCGAGCAGGCCGCGTCTCATGGTCACGGCGTCTTAGCCGGCGCGGGCGTGGGCAGCGGCGTCGTGTTCACCGGGATCGGCTCGGCGAGGGCCGGGTTGCCGCAGACGGCGCCGGGCGGCGGCAGCACGAGCGTCAGGAGATAGGCGTCGACGGCGCCGGTGACGCAGTTGTTGCCGCGACCGTAGGCGGTGTGACCATCGCCGTTGAAGGTGAGCAGGACGTTGGACTCGATCTTCTTCGCCATCGCGGTTGCCCATACATACGGAGTCGCCGGGTCGCCGGTTGTGCCGATGAGGAGGAGGGGCGGCGCGCCGTGCGCAGCCGGCGGCGGCAGGGGCTGGGTCGGGACCGGCCAGTGGGCGCAGACGAGGCCCGAGGCGGCGAAGCCGGTGGCGAACAGCGGCACGAGCGGCGCCATCTCCTGCGCCAGCGTCTGGTAGTGGGCAACGTCGCGGGTGTAGGGCGTGTCGAGGCAGGAGGTCGCGTAGAAGACGTCGTAGAGGTTGGCGTAGCTGCCGTCCGGGTTGCGGAACAAGAAGTCGTCGGCGAGATCGACGAGGTTGCTGCCGTCGCCGGCGAGGGCGTTGTTGAGGGCGCGCGTCAGGTCCGGCCAGTCGCTGGGCGAGTACATGGCGCCCTGGATGCCGAGGACGACTTCGCCGGTGCTGGCGGGTCTGTCGGCCGAGCGCGACGGGATCGGCGCGGCCTGGGAGCGGCGGATGACCTCCTGAATCGCGGCGAGCGGGTCGTCGCGGAAGGAGGGGATGCAGCCCGTCGCCTTGCAGCTGGCGATGTAGTGATCGAGGGCGCCCTGGAAGCCCTGGGCCTGCTGCGAGGCCGTGTCGTCGCCGTTCAGCGTCGTGTCGACGAGGCCATCGAGGACGAGGGCGCGGACGCGGTCCGGGAAGAGCGTGGCGTAGATCGCGCCGAGGCTGGTGCCATAGGAGTAACCGAGGTAGGTCAGCTTCTCATCGCCGAGGGCGATGCGGATCTGATCGAGGTCGCGGGCGGCGTTGGCGGTGCCGAGGAAGGGGAGGATGCCATCGCCGTTTTGCATGCACCTCGTCGCGTATTCGGCGTAGGCCTGATCGACCTGCTGCCAGTCCGCCTGCGTCTGGGGGAAGGGGTTGATCGCGCCGAAGACGCGCATGTCTTCGCCGCAGTGCAGCTGACCGACGCCGCGCGGGTCGAAGGAGACGAGGTCGAAGGCCTGCCTTATCTCCGCCGGGACGATGCTGACCCAGCCGGGGAAGAAATCGACGCCGGAAGCGCCGGGCCCGCCGAAGTTCACGACCAGCGAACCGATCCGCGCCCCGATCGCCCGCCGGCGGATCAAGGCGAGATCGAGCTGGCGGCCGGTGGGGTTGGCGTAATCGAGCGGGACGCTGATCGAGGAGCACTCGTTGCCGCCGCCGCAGGCGCGCCAGCTGAGGGGCGCGGGGGCCGGCGGCGCCGGGAGCGTCGGTGTCGCCGCCGGGCGAGCGGGGGTTTCGGTCGCGGCGGGCGTTTCGGTCGCGGCGGGGACGGTCGGCGTCGGTTGGGGCTTGGAGCTGCTGCAGGCGATCAGCAGCGCCAGCAGCGGGGCGAAGAGGAGGGCGAGGAGGAAGGATGGGGCGTGGAACCTCTCCCCTGCCTGCCGGCTTCCCCTCTCTGTGTACGGAGAGGGGATCGAGCCTCGGGCCGCACGTGGCTTAGATGGCTCGCTGGTCTCGGCCGGAAGGGTCTTCACAGGGGTCGACAAGAAGCGTCTCAGGATGGCACGTCCGTTGTGCGGCCGCGATGCCAGGCTTCGAGGATGGGGCCATCGTTGGGGAAGGCGAGCTCCGGCAGCGCGTCCGGCAGGAATACGGCGACCTCGAAGCACTCCTCGCCGGCGACGAGCTTGCCGCCGACGGCGGTACCGGCGTAGGCGATGAAGACGACGCGTTCGCCCTCGCGCGAGTAGGCGCCGAGCAGACGGTCGATGCGCACTTCCAGCCCCGTCTCCTCTAAGACCTCGCGGCGGGCGGCGTCTTCGAGGACCTCGCCGGCGTCGACGTAGCCGGAGGGGAACGACCAGAAGCCAAGCTTCGGCTCGTGCGCTCGCTTGCCGAGGACGATACCGCCGTTCAGCTCAACGATGACGCCGACGGCGACCTTGGGGTCCTCGAAGTGGACGTGGCCGCAGTTGGGGCAGACGGCGCGCGTCTGGCCGAAGGCATCGCGCTGCTCCAGTTTCGTGCCGCACTCGGGGCAGAAGCTCGCCACGTCCCTAGGGCCCCATCCCGCGGGCAAACGGGCAAACGGGCAAACGGGCAAGCTGCCGCACAAAGCTTCGGGATGTCTCTCCGGCGGCGCTGGCGTCGTCGTAGACGCTCCGTCGCCCGGACGAAGCTGAAGCTCCGTCCCTACGAGTGTCATGCCTGTTTGCCAGTCTGCTAGTTTGCCCGTGCGTCATTAGAAGGCCATCTGGACGCGGCGGAACGGTTCGATGTAGCGGCCTTCGGGGGTGCGCCAGCGGTTGAGGATGTTATCGATGAAATCGACCTCGAACTGGCTGGCGTGGGCGCGGAGGGCCTTCGTCTTGATCTCGATCGCGTCGGTGATGTCGACCTCGAAGTTGGCCTTTTCGGAGCCCCAGATGTAGATCTCGCTGACCTTGTGGGGTTTGAGGCCGGAGGCGATCTGCTCGGGGAAGTTGAGGCGGTCTCGCGCGGCGGGGTAGACGGCGTCGATCGCGACCTGGCCGGTGACGCGGTGGTCGGAGTGATTGATGAAGGCGTCGCGGACGATGATCGCCTCCGGGTCGTGGGTGAAGACGGCGTATGGCTTTAGCTCGCGAATGACGCGGACGACGTCGCCGAGGAGGTCGCGGTTGGCGACGAGCTCGCCGTCCTCGTGGTCGAGGAAGAAGACGTCTTTGACGCCGAGGATGGCGGCGGCGGCGCGCTGCTCCTGGCGTCGCAGCTTTATCAGCTCCGGCGCCGAGATCGACTCGTCGTCCGAGCCCTTGGCGCCGTTGGTGCAGACGAGGTAGTAGAACTGCCAGCCGTTCTGCGACCAGAGGTAGGCGGTGCCGGCGGCGCCGAAATCGGCGTCGTCCGGGTGGGCGGCGATTACGAGGGCGCGCTTGGGGCCGTCGTCGGGTTGCGCGGCGGGTGGTTGGGCGAGGCCTTCGAGGTTGGCGGATTGCTGGGTCACGGATTCATGTTACGGGTCTCGGGGAGTGGTCGACAACGCGGGGTGCGGTGGGCGGGAGGCGCTGCGCATCCTTCGGCCCGCTTCGCTTGGCCTCGGCTGCTCCGCTGGGGTTATGAGGGAAGGTCTGGTTAAGGAGGGACACCCTCCTTAGACCTCCCGTCAGGGCCCTTCGACAAGCTCAGGATCCCCCTGTACCCCGCTTTTGCGGGCTTCGCCCGCGTCAGGACGACAGGCGTTGTGGGAGGAATACCCCCTCTGTCATTCCGACGGTAGGAGGAATCTGGTCTCGGCGAAGCAGGCGCCTCGGGGTGTCGTTGGTGAACCTCTGGCGTCTGGTTGGAACTGGTGGTGTCGTTCCCCTCACCCTTGCCCTCTCCCAAGGGGAGAGAGGCGTCTTGTTCGGCTCGGCGACGCACCGGGTTTTCGCAGGCGTGGCGATGCGAAACTGTAATGCCGGTCAGGTGGCCTATGCCTATTTATCCGACGCGATCTGCCGATTCTATGGATAGCTATGGAAGAGCGAAAAGACAGTCTTCTAGCGATTATTCGCCGCAACCCGGAGCGGGCAGACGTGCTGCTGAAGCTCCTGCTGGGCGGGCCGGTGGTCTTGCTCGCGTGGGACCGGCTGGCGAGCTACGCGCTGCCGTGGGTGGCGGTGACGCCGGTTACGGCGGCGCTGCTGATCGGGCTGCTCTGTCTGTTTGGCTACCTTGTCGGGCGCACGGTGCGCGAGGCGAACAAGTTCACCGCCGAATCGAGCTTTGTGGCGCATCGATTGCTGAGCGGTAGCGCCAACCGCGCCCCGACGGCTGAGGTGGCGGCGCCGACGACAGCGCGTGGGGAGCGCAGGGCCTCCCGCGCGAACCCGTCTGCGTTTGACGATGCCTACTTCCGTATGCGCCTCGACGACGAGGTGAGCGCCTCGCGGATTGGCGGGAATCAGATGAGCTTGATCTCGCTCTACGTCACGACGCCGGGCGAGGCGAGCACGCCGGCGGTCGCGGAGCGCATGGGTGTCGAGATCGCGCGGCTGGTGGCGGGCCAGGCGAAGGTGATCAGCCGCACCGTCGCGGTTGGTGACAATGAGTTCGTCTTCAGCCTGCCGAAGACAGAACACGAAGAGGCGCGCAAGTTCGTATCGAAGCTGATTAATGCGCTGGGCGAGTACTGGTGCCACTACGGCATCGCGACCTTCCCGACGCACGCGACGAACGGTGATGACCTCTACAGGCGCGCGCGGGAGCTGTGTCAGGAATCGCTGTCGCAGTCACCGACGCCGGTGCCGCTGAGCACTTTCGCGCCTCAGGCGCAGCGCACGGCGTAGGGCGCAAGCAGCCTCTTTCCGCTGCGCATCCTTCGGCCCGCTTCGCTTGGCCTCGGCTGCTCCGCTCATAAGTAAAGTTGGAAGAAGAGAGAGCTGAGGGGAGACCCCTCAGACTCCCCCCGCATGGGCTGCGCCCCCGCTACCCCTGCTGGCGTGGTCGGGATCACGCAACGCAGTCCAGAATCGTGCGGGATTAGCGAGGGGAGACCTCCTTCGGCAGACTCAGGACAGGCTCTCAGACTCCCCCCGCATGGCCCTTCGACAAGCTCAGGATCGCCCCCGCTACCCCTGCTGACGTCTTCGGGATCACGCGACGAAGTCCAGAATCCGCGGGATTAGCGAGGGGAGACATTCATCGGAAGGCCCAGGAGCGCGCCCGCTAGCCCTGCTCGCGTCTTCGGGAATCACGGCAAGTAGTATCCAGGATTCATGTCGTGGGGCGGCACGAAAGCGGAAGGGCGACCGGACGGTCGCCCTTCTTGGGTCGTGCCGCTTGAGGTGTTAGCTGCGGCGGGGGCCGGTGTAGCTGTAGCTGCTGCGGCCGATGTCCATCGCCTTGAGGCGGCGGATGCGCTCTTCCACCGGCGGGTGGGTCGCGAACAGGCTCCCGAGGCCGCCACCACCGCGGAACGGGTGCACGATGTACAGCGAGGAGGTCGCCTGGGCGCCGGCGGTCTGCTCCATCGGCCGGACCTGGACGCCGCTGTGGAGCTTCGCGAGGGCGCTGGCGAGCGCGTCGGGGTCGTGGACATACTCAGCGCCGCTGCGGTCGGCCTGGAACTCACGCGTGCGCGAGAGGGCCATCTGCAGCATCATCGCCGCGATCGGCGCGAAGATCGCCGCGACGAGGCCGGCCAGGGCGTTTTCACGGCTGCGTCCGCCGAACCAGAACGCCATCATGCCGAGGTAGCTGATCGCGCCGGCGACGGTCGCGGCGATCGAGCTCGTGAGGATGTCGCGGTTCTTGACGTGACCGATCTCGTGGCCGATGACGGCGCGCAGCTCGCGCTCGTCGAGGATGCGCAGGATGCCCGTCGTCGCGGCGACGACGGCGTGCTCCGGGTTACGGCCGGTCGCGAAGGCGTTGGGCGATTCGTTCTGGACGATGAAGACCTTCGGCTTCGGCACGCCAGCTGCGCGCGCGACGTCTTCGACGATGCGGTGCAACTCGGGCGCCTCTTGCGGCGAGACTTCTTTGGCGCCGGCCATGCTCAGCGCCATCTTGTCGGAGAACCAGAAGGCGCCGAAGTTGAGGACGCCGGCCATAACCAGGAACACGAGAGCCATCGACGGGCCGCCGAGCATGAACCCCAGAAGCACCAGCAGACCCGTCAGTGCACCCAACAGGAAGGCGGTCTTGATTGCGTTACTCAATTGATTTTCTCTCCTCGAGGCTCACTCCGGCCTCGAATCAATTATACGAGAACGGCGTGCGCCTAAGTGTTAGGTAAGTATGATCTAGTCGCAGGCGCATTGCTGCGGCGCCGAACTTCAGATCACGAGGCGAGAGCATGAGCGACGTACGGCGGGTTGGGATCATGAGCCCGGGCGATATGGGCGGCGGCATCGGTGGCGTCTTGCACGAGAGCGGCTTCGAGGTGTTGACCTGCCTCGCCGGGCGCAGCGAGCTGACGCGGGTCCGCGCCGCCGAGGCCGGCTTCCGCGACACGGGCGACCTCGACACGCTGGCGCGCGAGGCTGACGTGATCCTCTCCGTCCTCGTCCCGTCCGAGGCGACGCCGATCGCTGAGGCGATCGCGGCGGCGGTGAAGCGCACCGGCGCGAAGCCCGTCTTCGTCGAATGCAACGCGATCGCGCCTCAGACAGTCGCGGCGATCGAGGCGACGATGCGGGGGGCCGGCGCCGGCTTCATCGACGCGGGGATCATCGGCGGGCCGCCGCGGCCGGGCTACAGCCCCCACATTTATGCCTCCGGGCCCGACACGTCGGCCTTCGAAGCGCTGCGCGCCGCCGGGCTCGACATCCGCGTCCTCGGCCCGAAGATCGGCCAGGCGTCCGGGATCAAGATGGTCTACGCCGCCTCGACGAAGGGCACGACGGCGCTGTGGACGGAGCTGCTGGTCGCATCGCGCGCGCTCGGCCTCGAAGCGGCGCTGCGGGCGGAGTGGGGCGAGAACCACGCGACGGCGAACGCCCAGATGGGCGGCATCCCGATGATGCCGAACCGGGCGCGGCGCTGGGTGGGCGAGATGGAGGAGATCGCCGCGACGTTCGAGGCGCTTGGCATGACGCCGCGCATCCTCGAGGGCGCCGCGGACATGTACCGCTTCATCGGTTCGACACCGCTGGCGGACCAGACGTCGCGCGAGCCGAACCCGCCGCTGGACACGATCCTCGAGGTGCTGACGGAGCATCTGCCGAAGTAGCGCACGATCTCGACAACTCGGTGGCGCAGCGGTCGCCCACGGCCGATTGTTAAGATGTGCGCATGACCGACGGCGACTGCCTCTTCTGCAAGATGTCCAGCGGCACCTTCCCGGTCGACATGCTGCACCAGGACGCGCTGGTCTACGCGATTCGCGACATCAACCCGCGCGCGCCGACGCATTTAATGGTGATTTCGCGGCAGCACATCCCGACGGCGCGGCACCTCGAGCCGGAGCACGGCCAGCTGGTCGGGCACATGATCAGCGTCGCGAACAAGCTGGCGGACGAGCTCGAGATCGGCGAGCGAGGCTACCGACTGACGTTCAACGTCGGCGACGACGGCGGCCAGACGATCTACCATCTGCACCTGCACGTGCTCGGCGGCCACCGGCTGGGGCCGGAGGGCTAGCCGGGTAACAAGTAACCAGTGACCAGTAACAAGTAACAAGTGGCTACGACTAATACTGATATTGAGAAACGCCTACGCGACGCGGTTGCGGCGCTGCCTCAGGGCCTGCGCGAGCACGTCCTGCGCGTCGAGGTCGAGGCGGTGCGGTTGGCGGAACGCTATGGCGTCGACGTTGGCCGGGCGCGGATCGCGGCGCTGGGGCACGACCTCGTGCGCCACAAGCGCCCGGAGGAGCTGCTGGCGCTGGCGCAGCGCTACGGTCACGCCAGCGACGAGATCGAGCGGGCGACGCCGATCCTCGTCCACGGCCCCGTGGCGGCGCGCATGCTCTCGGACGACTACGCCCTGGCGGACGCGGACGTGATCGCGGGTGTCGACTGCCACACGACGGCGCGCGCCGGCATGTCGGAGCTAGAGAAGGTGCTGTTCATCGCCGACAAGATCGAGCCGCAGAAGATCGAGGCGCGGCCGGCGTGGGACGAGGTACGGCGGCTGGCGGACGAATCGCTGGACGCGGCGCTGCTTCGGTATCTTGACCTGCACATCGAAGAGGCGCTGGAGCGTCGCTGGCTGCTGCACCCGCGGACGCTGGAGGCGCGCAACGCGCTAATCATCGCCAAACCCCAACGCCCGACGTAGCCGAGGCTTTCAGCTTCGGCCGGTAGCTCGACGGCGAGCCTGGAAAGGCTCGCCTACGTTAGGTGGGCGGGGCGTTGGGGCCGTCGAGCGGCGGCAGGCCGAGGGCGCGGGCCGCCCAGGGCAGCGCCGTCTTCAGCTGCGCGAGTTGGATATTGCGGACACGCGGCGCGTTTGGGATCGGCGGCAGACCGGCGCGAGCGGCCAAGTAGCCGGCGACCAGTGACGCCCAATGAGGAGCATTCGGCAGCGTCACCTCCGGCAGGGGGCCGCCTTCGGCGTAGAGACTAGGCGCCAGCGCGGCCAAGTCGAGCTCGCCATTGCCTTGCGATGCGCCGTTCCAATCGACAAAGACAGCGCGATCGCCCACGAAGCAGACGTTGTCGCTGCGTATGTCGAAGTGGACGAAGTCGTCGCCTTCGAACGTGACGGCGCGGGCGGCCTCTTCGAGCGCAGGGAGGTTGGCTTCGAGCCAGTCGCGGGAGCAGAGGCCAAGCTTGAGGAAAGCGTCGACGTTGTCGTGCAGTGCACCCCAAGTCCAGGCGTGAAGATCGGGAACGATGTCTGCCGTTCGCCGCCAACCGCTATGGAGGTTAGTTCGATGCATCTCATGCAGCGCGGTCATGATCGCGTCGATTTGCTGATCTGACCATGGTGGCGGCCAGTGCGCGCTGCTGAGGTCTTCGAGGACGAGCAGCGGCGTTTCGCCATCGTCTCTCCAGCCAAGAAAGCGAGGTATGTATGAAGCTTCGATTTGGGAGTAGACGAGGTATTCGGCCCGAAGCCAGGTAGCCATCGGGGAGTGTTCTGTGTCGACCGCTGACTTGACGAAGCATGACGTGCCGTCGTCGAGGGTGACGACGTAGCGTTGGGCGGGCGTGTAGCCGCCGAGGGCGCGTCGCCAGGCGACGGGGCGTTTGTGAAGCAAGGCTTCGACGCGGCGGGCGAGGTCTGGGGGTGGGGTGTCGCCGTCCATGCGTGATTGTAGCGTGGGCGGGGCTCCGCATCTTCGCCTTCGGCTCATCTGCTGCGCCCCTTAGAGAAGGAGAACTGAGGGGAGACCCCTCAGACTCCCCCCGCGTGGGCTTCGCCCCCGCTACCCCTGCTGGCGTTGTCGTAGAACGTCTCACCTTCTTTCTCGAAAGAGGCGGACTATTTAGGTTGCTGCCTTGGGGGTGGCTTTGTAGAATCTGGTACACCCCGCTGATGGGTTCGGAGGTTTGGCGTGAAGGCTTACCCGACGGAGAAGATCAGGAACCTTGTGTTGCTCGGTCACGGTGGTACGGGGAAGACGTCATTCGCCGAGGCCGCCCTCTTCGTCAGCGGCGCGATCAACCGCCTCGGCAAAGTGGATGAGGGTACGACTACCTCTGACTTCGACCCGGACGAGGTCAAGCGCAAGGTAAGCATCAACCTCTCGCTTGTCCCGCTGGAGTGGAAGGACACGAAGATCAACCTGATCGACGCGCCCGGCTACGCCGACTTCCTCGGCGAGGCGTATAGCGGCCTCGCGGCGGCGGACGCGGCCGTTGTCGTCGTGTGTGCGGCGGCGGGCGTGCAGGTCGGCACGGAGCTGGCGTGGAACATCGCCGGCAACCGGGGCGTGGCGCGCGCCGTGCTGATCAACCGCCTCGACCGTGAGAACGCGAACTTCGCCGAGACGCTGCGACAGGTACAGAGCGACCTCGGCAAGCGCTGCGTTCCCGTGCAGCTGCCGATCGGCAGCGAGGACGCCTTCGCCGGCGTCATCGACCTGGTCGAGATGAAGGCGTACATGGGCGACAAGGCGACCGAGGCGGAGATCCCGGCGAACCTGCAGGGCGACGTCGACGCGGCGCGCAGCCAGCTGCTGGAAGCGATCGCGGAGAACGACGAAGACCTGCTGGAGAAGTACCTCGAGGGCGAGGAGATGAGCCCGGACGAGATTCGCAAGGGCCTCGCCGCCGGCATAGCCTCGGGCGAGCTCGTGCCGGTGTACGCGGCATCGTCGACGAAGACGATCGGCGTGGCGCGCTTCCTCGATGGCGTGGCGCTGGCGTTCCCATCGCCGGCGCAGTCGACGGCGAAGGCGCTCGACGGCGGCAACGAGGTCGAGCTGAAGTCGGATGCGTCGGGACCGCTGGCGGCGCAGGTGTTCAAGACGACGGCGGACCCGTACGTCGGCAAGCTGACCTACCTGCGCGTGTTCTCGGGGACGCTGAAGGCGGACTCGCACGTGTGGAACGCGAACCGCAACCAGGACGAGCGCGTCGGTCAGCTGTTCGTCGTGCGCGGCAAGAACCAGGAGCCGGCGCAGGCGCTGGTCGCGGGCGACATCGGCGCCGTGGCGAAGCTGGCGGAGACGCTGACCGGCGACACGCTGACGACGCGCGACAAGCCGCTGAAGATGCCGCCGCTGACCTTCCCCCAGCCGATCTTCAGCGTCGCGATCTTCCCGAAGTCGAAGGCGGACACGGAGAAGATGAGCGCGGCGCTGTCGCGCATCGTCGAGGAGGACCCGATCCTCAAGGTGCACCGCGACCCGGACACGGGCGAGACGGTGCTCGCGGGCCTCGGCGAATCGCACGTCGAGATCGCCTGCGAGAAGATGAGGCGCAAGTTCGGCGCCGACGTGACCCACCAGACGCCGCGCGTCCCGTACAAGGAGACGGTGACAGCGGAGACGTCGTCCGAGTACACGCACAAGAAGCAGACGGGCGGCCACGGCCAGTACGCGAAGGTGACGCTGAAGATCGAGCCGTTGCCGCGCGGCACCGGCTTCGAGTTCGTTAACAAGACGGTCGGTGGCAGCGTGCCGAAGCACTACGTCCCGGCGGTGGAAGACGGCGTGCACGAGGCGCTGCGCGAGGGCATCCTGACGCACAACGAGGTCGTCGACCTGCGCGTCAGCCTCGTCGATGGCAAGGAGCACCCGGTCGACTCGTCGGAGATGTCATTCAAGCTGGCGGGATCGCAGGCGCTGAGGGCGGGCGCGCTAAAGGCTCGCCCCGTCCTGCTGGAGCCGATCGTCAACGTGCGCGTGCGCGCGCCCGAGGCGTACACGGGCGACCTCGTGAGCGACCTCAACGGTAAGCGGGCGCACGTCCTGGGGATCACGCCGGAGGAGCGCGTGACGGTGATCGACGCGCAGGCACCGCTGGCGGAGATGCAGCGCTATGCCACCGACCTGCGATCGCTGACGCAGGGCCGCGCGAGCTTCGAGATGGAGTTCGACCACTACGCGGAGGTGCCGGAGCACGTGGCGAAGAAGGTGATCGAGGCGGCGGAGAAAGACAAGGCCGCGGCGCACTGAGGGTTGCGCGGTCACTCCACCCTGAAGGGTGGAGCATGGGCTAAGACGGACGCCTCGTCTGATGTAGACGGGGCGTCTTTGTGTTTGCGGGCGTAGGGACGAGGAACCTAGCCGAACCGAAGTGGGGTCCTGGTTCGAGACCTAGCTGCAGAACGAAGAACGGGCCGTCAGTCTCCAGACGCAGCGGTTCTGCAGAGGCGCCGCAGGCGGGTGCAGCGTCTGGCGGTTCGAACAGATTCCTCCTGTCGTCGGAATGACAGGAGGAGGGGAGCTACGCCGTTCCAGGCGTAGTCTTTCCAATCGATCAGGACGCTAGGGTGCAGGAGATTGCCAGATTGCTGAGGTGGCCGGAGGAGAGGTTAAGCCCCGGAGCGCTCTTTTTCGAGCTTCGCCAGCGCTTCGGTTGAGCGGGCGAGGCGTTCTTCGAGGTCTTTCTTCATCTCGAGCATGGCGGTGAGCTTCGTGCTGATGATTTCGTGCTGGCGGCGCGTGACCTCGATGCGGCGGTTGACGCGGGCGATGCGCTCCTCGGGGGTAAGGTCGGGGCGGTAGGTGGCGTTTAGCTCTTCGCGCACCTCTTCGGCTTCTACCATCTCCTTGATTTCGGCGAGCGTGAGGCCGAGGAGGTTCTGAAGGCGGCGAATCTGGTCGACGCGGGCGATGTCGTCCTCTGAGTAGAGGCGAAAACCGCCCTCCATGCGCGTCGGCGGCTTGAGGAGGCCCTTTTCTTCGTAGAAGCGGAGGGTGCGCTGGGTGACGCCGGTGCGATCGGCAACCTCGCCGATCTGAAACAACGGCTCGTCGAGGGCGGGCTTGGCCTCTTGCGTCATCGCATCTCGAATGTACCTATCATTAACGCAAACGTCAAACCCACTGCGTGGGGGCAGTTGGGCTGGCGCCAGAGACATCGCGGGCGGCTGGTGTTGCACGCGGCGACGTCTGGCGCACGAGGCCGTGGGCCTGTCGGGCGGCCTTTCCTCGGAATGACATGAGAGATGTACGCTGACATTCGAAGCGTAGGAGGGTAGAGGCATGGACTTCGAGCTGAGCGCTGAGCACCTGCGCGTGCGCGATCTGGCGCGACGAGTGGCGCGCGAGGTGGTCGCGCCGCGCGCTGCCGCGATCGACGAGGAGGCGAAGTACCCGGAGGACGTGTTCGCGGCGTTTCGGGACGCGGGACTGCTCGGCCTCGTGTTTCCGAAGCAGTACGGCGGCAGCGGCGAAGGCGTCCTGGCGATGTCGCTGGCGATCGAGGAGGTGGCGAAGTACTGCTGCGCGTCCGGGCTGATCCTGCTGCTGACGGCGCTGGGTACGCGGTCGATCCTCTTCGGCGGGACGGAGGCGCAGAAGCAGCGCTGGCTGCCGCCGGTGGCGCGCGGCGAGATGAAGGCATCGTTCCTGCTGACCGAGCCGACGGGCGGCTCCGACGCGGCGGCGCTGAGGATGACGGCGGTGCGAGACGGCGGCGACTACGTGCTCAACGGCGCCAAGTCTTACGCCTCCGGCGTGTCTGACTTCTGCGTCGTCTACGCGAAGACGGACGCTTCGGCGGGTGCGCGCGGCGTCTCCGGCTTCATCGTCCCGCGCGATACGCCGGGCTTCTCGATCACGAAGTACGACCGCAAGATGGGCGTCCTCGGCGTGCCGACGGCGCACTATGCCTTCGAGAACGCGCGCGTGCCGGCCGAGAACCTGATCGGCGGTGTCGAGAACAAGGGCTTCAACACGGCGATGCTCAGCCTGAACTCGGTGCGGCCGCTGGTCGGCGCGCGCGGTCTCGGGCTGGCGCAGGGGGCGCTGACCTACGCCCTCGCCTACGCCCGCGAGCGCGAGGCGTTTGGCGGGCCGCTGACGGAGAAGCAGGCGATCCAGTTCATGTTCGCCGACATGGCGCTGGCGATCGAGTCGGCACGGCTGCTGGTCTACCAGGCGGCGTGGCTGGTCGACCAGGGTCGTTACGCGAAGGCGGACGCGGCGTACCTATCGGTGGCGAAGACGGTGGCGACGGAGATGGCGGTGAAGGTGTCTTCGGACGCGCTGCAGGTGATGGGGGCGCAGGGCTACATGAAGGACCACCCGCTGGAGCGCCACTACCGCGACGCGCGCCAGCTGATGATCGTCGAGGGGACGAGCCAGATCCAGCGGATGATCATCTCGCGGGCGCTGATCGACGGGGATCTGGTGTACGAGTAGCCCTCCAGCAGGTCGCGTTCGGCAGACGGAGCGCGCGGCGGGCGTCCGAAGGCTGCGCATCGCTCTCGCGCTGCTCCGCCTCGAAGTAAGAAGAAGAGAATAATGCTGAGGGGAGACCCCTCAGACTCCCCCCGCATGGGCTGCGCCCCCGCTACCCCTGCTGACGTCTTGCGGGAGCGCGAGTCGACGGCGGCCGATCGGTGTGTCGGAGTCCAGGGAACGAATCGGCAGCCTTGAACTACGGTGCATCGTAGAAGCTGCGGGTTTCTAACCCGCGGGTGGCGTCATATCGACGACGCGGCGGTGTCCCCTCACCCTAACCCTCTCCCGAAGGGAGAGGGGACGCGCCTTCGTCCGATGTCTCGTTTAGACCTGCGGTAGCCCTATGCCGTCACGCAGTGACTCGCCATAAGGTTGCGGCGGCGGCGGGCTGCCCGTATTCTCAGAGCAGACGCCGGGGCTATGAATCGAGAGGCTTATTGAGCAGTCCCACGCTGGTTATCGAGGGCGGAACGCCGCTGCGGGGGAGCGTCCGCGTCGGCGGGTCTAAGAACGCCGCCGATTACGCCCTGGCCGCATGTATTCTCACGGCGGACGAGTGCGTCCTGGAGAACGTCCCGGAGATCGATGACGTGCGCGTCATGGCGGGCATCCTCGGGGCGCTGGGCGTCGAGGCGAAAAACGAGGGCGGCGGCGTCTGGCGCGTCCGCGCCGAGAAGATCACGCGCTTCGACGCGCCGAACGAGATGGTCGTCAATCAGCGCGCCAGCTTCCTCGTGATGGGACCGCTGCTCGGCCGGTTCGGCAAGGCGGCGTCGTGCTCACCCGGCGGCGACGTGATCGGCAGCCGGCCGCTGGACGTGCATATCGATGGCTTCCGCGCCCTCGGCGCCAAGGTGGGGCGCGACGGCGAGCAGTATGTCGCCTCGGCGGGTGAGAAGCTGCGCGGCGCGCGCTTCTTCCTCGATTACCCCAGCGTCACGGGGACGATGAACCTGGTCTTCGCCGCCGTGCTCGCGGACGGCCACACGACGCTGGTGAACGCCGCCAGCGAGCCGGAGGTCGTCAACGTAATCGCGATGCTGAAGACGATGGGCGCGAAGATCGAGGGCGAAGGCAGCGCCGTGCTCGAGATCGAGGGTGTGCGCGAGCTGCACGGTACGACGCACCGCGTGATCCCGGACCGCCTGGAGACGGGGCTGTTCGCGCTGGCGACGGCGGCGACGCGGGGAGAGGTGACGCTGGAGGCGGCGGAGCCGGACCACCTGGACGCGCTGATCTACAAGCTGCGCGAGGCCGGCGCCGAGGTCGAGACGACGGTCGACTCGATCAAGGTCTGCGGCGCCGGGCGGACGTTCCACAGCGTCCAGGCGCAGGCGGTGCCGTACCCCGGTCTGGCGACAGACCTGCACCCGCCGCTGGCGGCCTTTCTGACCCAGTGCGAAGGCGTCAGCGTGATCCACGAGAGGGTTTATGAGAACCGCCTCCTTTACGTAGGCGAATTGCGTAAGATGGGTGCAGACATCATCACGGCCGGCCAGACGGCGATCATTACTGGTCCACAGAGGTTGTACGGCACGGTTGTGCGGGCGCTCGACGTGCGCGCCGGCGGTTCACTCGTGCTCGCGGCGCTGGTGGCCGAGGGTAAGACGGAGATCAACGACGCGTTTCACCTGGACCGGGCGCACGAAGATCTCGCGGGAAAGTTACGCGGCCTCGGCGCGCGCGTTAATCGTTAGGGACACTGGATGTTAGCCAAGCGAATCGGTATCGACCTTGGGACGGCGAACGTCCTCGTCTACGTCAAGGGCGAGGGCATCGTGATCAAGGAACCGGCGGTGGTCGCGCTGGCGACGAACGACAACACGGTCGTCGCCGTCGGTTCGGCGGCGCGGGACATGATCGGCCGCACGCCGGGGACGATCAGCGTGATCCGGCCGATGCGCAACGGCGTCATCGCCGACTACCTGATCACGGAGGCGATGCTGCGCCACTTCATCGGCAAGGTGGTCGGACGGTTCAATCTGATCCGGCCGGAGGTGATGATCTGCATCCCCGCCGGTGTGACCAGCGTTGAGCAGCGCGCCGTGCGTGACGCGGCGGAGCAAGCGGGCGCACGCAGGCCGGCGCACCTGATCCCGGAGCCCCTGGCGGCGGCGATCGGCGCGAACATACCCGTGGGTACGGCGAGCGGCAACATGATCATCGACATCGGCGGCGGGCGCACGGAAGCGGCCGTGATCTCGATGTACGGCATCGTCGTCAAGGAATCGGTGCGTGTCGCTGGCGACGCGATGGACGAAGCGATCGCCACCTACGTGAAGCGGCGCCACAACCTGGCGATCGGCGAACGCACGTCTGAGGAGATCAAGATGGGCATCGGCAGCGCCATCCCCCTGGCGGACGAGTTGCAGATGGAAGTGCGCGGCCGCGACCAGGTTACCGGTCTGCCGAAGACGATCATCATGTCGACGAACGAGGTGACGCAGGCGCTGCAAGACTGCCTGACGATTGTCGTCGGCGCGGCGAGGACGGTGCTGGAGAAGACGCCGCCGGAGATGGCCTCCGACGTCGTCGACCGCGGCATCGTGCTTACGGGCGGCGGCGCCCTGCTGCGCGGCCTCGACGTGCTGATCTCGCAGCAGACGAACGTGCCATGTCAGGTGGCCGACAACCCGATGGATTGCGTGGCGATCGGCGCCGGGGCAGCGCTGGACGCGCTGGACGTGATCAAGCGCTCGCTGCCGTCGGAGGAAGAGCTGCTGCTCGCCGGCCAGCCGTAGCGAGCCTTCAGCTCTCAGCTTTCAGCCATCAGCATGACGACGACAGTTCAGGCGCTGCTGCTAGAAATCGCCCGGTGCCCGATTGCGAGTGCATGCTTGCAAACTCAGGACACAGCTCATCCGTGCCATGAACTCGTTCGGAGCCAGGGTGCCCGAGGACTCAGCGACTTCCAAGTTCCCGAACCATGGTCAGGTCAGATCGACCGGGCGAAGCTCCTTTTCATTAGCTCCAACCCAGGCATTTCTAAATCGGACAAGAAATCGAAGCAGGAAGAGTATCCGACTGGAAGTTGGCCGGACACGCATATTGTAGATTTCTTTGTGAATAGGTTCGGCGGTGGCAGGAAGGAATGGGTGGCCAACGGTACCCACGCGCTGCACGAGGATGGCTCGCGTGCAAGGCGAGGTACCGCGTTCTGGAAGGCCGTCCGCGCACGTGCGAACGAGGTTCTCGGTCGAGAAGCTGTTCCTGGCCTGGACTACGCTCTAACTGAGGTGGTGCGCTGCAAGTCAGTTAGTGAGGCGTCTCTGGTTGAAAGAGCCCGAATCGAATGTTCACCTCGATACCTCGAATCAACCGTCGCGATCTCGGTGGCATCGGTCTTGGTTGTGCTCGGCGACCACGCCAAGAGAATGGTCTGCACCGAATTCGAGCTGGAGCCGGATCAAATCGTCCAAGGTCCGGTTGACCTTGGCCAAAGACAACGGATGGTCGTCTTCCTACCGCATCCCAACGCTCACAAAGTGAGAACGTTCGCTGGTTTAGTGCGGCAGGGTGTACTTCAGGCTACGGAGCTTGATCATCTAAGAGCGTTCGCCCTGAGAGCTGAAAGCTGAGAGCTGAAGCCTGACGGTTATCTGAGGCCGGATTCGTTCTTCAGGTAGAAGGTCATGCTCTGGAGGGCGAGCACGGGGTCGATGTTTTTGATCTGGATGCCTTCGGGCACGGGCACGGCCGTCGGCGCGTAGTTGAGGATGGAGCGCACGCCGCCCTTGATCAGGTCGGCGATGATCGGCACGGCGGCGGCGGCGGGTACGGCGACGATGCCGATATCGATCGGGCGCTTGGCGAGGTAGTCGGCGAGGTCGCTGAGGGCGTGGACGTTGACGCCGTTGATCTTGTGGCCGATGACCGACGGATCGACGTCGAAGGCGTCGACGATGATGAAGCCCTGGGGCTGGAAGCCGTCGTAGGTGAGGATCGCCTGGCCGAGGTGGCCGACGCCGACGAGGATCATCGACCACTGGCGATCGAGGCCGAGGATCTGACGCAGCTCCTGAGCGAGGCGCATGACGTTGTAGCCGCGCCCCTGCTTGCCGAAGCGGCCGAAGTAGCTGAGGTCCTTGCGGATCTGCGCCGGCGTGACGCCGAGGATGGTGCCGAGCTCCTGGGAGCTGACGACGTCACGCCCCATGTCCTCGAGGTGGTTGAGGGCGCGGGCGTAGACGGGAAGGCGGTCGATGACTACGGCGGGAATTTCGATAGGCATGTTTTTTCGTCGATTGCGAATTTGGTCACAACTTTAGTTGGCGTCTGCGGTTGGGTCAATCAGGTAACGATGCATTCTATGGACATGAGTGGGGGCCATTTGCGGTTTGAGGTACACCTCGCTTGCGTTCGAGTGTTACGAGCCGCTTAACGGGCGGATGGGGCGACGGGGCTACGCATCCTTCGCCCTTCCTGCGGCCGGGCTTGTTTGCTCCGCCCCTTTCTAAGAAAAGCCTGAGGGGAGACCCCTCAGACTCCCCCCGCATGGGCTTCGCCCCCGCTACCCCTGCTGGCGTTAGGCAAGAGATGGAAATCGAGAACTGAGAACCGAAGGCGGTCCGAGGTGCACCTCGCTCGCGTCTGAATGTTACGAGGCGCTTGACGGGCGCACGCGGCGCCGGGGCTACGCATCCTTCGCCCTTCCTGCGGTCGGGCTTGTTTGCTCCGCTCTTTCAGAGAGAGAGAGAGAGAGAGAGAGAGAGAGAGAGAGCTTTACTGGACCGGATCCTCCTCGTGCTCGTGCACGGTAACGGTGAAGGTGCACCGGCTGACGTTGCCCGCGCGATCCGTCGCGGTGACGGTCACGGTCGTCTCGCCTTCCGGGAACTCGGAGCCCGGCTCGTGCGAGTACTCGATCGCCGGATCCTCGTCGCAATCATCCGTCGCGCTCGCCTGGAAGGACGCGTGGCGGTTGCACTCTGGAGTGATCAGGACGCCGCAATCGTCGAGGTAGGGCTTCGGGCAGTCGATGACCACGTCCGGGGGGCAGATCAGGTCGGGCGGGGTGCGATCGAAGGAGACGCCGAGATCGACGGCGGCGTTCTCCTGGCACTCGATCGCAACCTCCACGGCCGGGCACGCCTCGCTGCAGGGCGGCAGGCTGTCCGCCGCGATCCGGACCGTGTACGTGCCGGGGATGAGATCGCCGAAGCTGTACGTCCCGTCCGTGACGTCGAACTCGAGCTCGCTACCGCACGTCACCTGATCGGAGAGATCC
>DATDPC010000207.1:0-4276 GCA_035292965.1 Dehalococcoidia bacterium
TGATTTGATGGCGGTCTTGCGGCCGTTGTCGTAGGTGGCGTCTGTGCGGGCCTCGAAGTTGATGAAGAACGTGAGGTCCGTGTTGGTCACGGGCTGACCCAGGTTATCGATCAGGCTGCAGGCGATTTCGACCTTGCCGCCGGTGCGCGGGTTGGTTTCACTGACCTCACACTTGAGCACGGCGAGGGTGGTGTCGCCGGCGCTGACGACATCGACCCGTCCTGAAGCGAGGAGTACGAGGGCGCTGAGCAGTCCCGCGCCGAGGAGCCGGACTACCAAAGCTGCTTGCTTGCCAGGGCGGCACCCTCGGTTAGGGCAGCGAGCTTGGCCCAGACGATGCGGTGGTCAACGTTAGTCGATGCGGCGTTGGTGCCGAAGCCGCAGTCGACACCGGCGATTACGTTCTCTTTGCCCACGAGGTCGGCGTAGTGCTTGATGCGCTGGGCCACCAGCTCCGGGTGCTCGATGAAGTTGGTCGTGGAGTCGATGACGCCGGGGATCAGGTACTTGTCGTCCGGAAGCTTCACGTCCTTCCAGACGTTCCACTCGTGCTCGTGGCGCGGGTTGGCGCCCTCGAAGGAGATGCCCGACGCGCGCGTGCGCAGCACCTCGTTGATGATGTCGCGCAGCGGCACGTCGAGGTGGTGCGGGCCTTCGTAGTTGCCCCAGCACATGTGGAAGCGCATCGCTTCGCCGGGGATGTTCTTCGTCGCCTCGTTGAGGATCTCTACGTTGCGGGCTACGACTTTCTTGAAGTCGCCGAGGCTGAGGTCGAAGTACTCGCTCTGGCGGCTCATCGCGACGTCCGGACAGTCGAGCTGCAGCTGGAAGCCTGCCTTGTAGATCGCCTCGTACTCTTCGCGCATGACGTTGGCGAGCGCCTGCAGGTACTCCTCCTCCGTCTTGTAGTACGCGTTGCCGAGGAAGAACTGGATCACGCCGGGCGAGGCGGCGGTCATGAACACGGAGTCGCCGGGCATGCCCTGCGTCGCGGCCTTGAGGTTATCGATATCGACCTTCACCGCATCGAAGTCGGTCCAGGCGATCGGGCCGTCGCAGGTGGGGCGCTTGAGGACGTTGCGCAGGCCGGCCATGCGGCGCTCGGAGAACTCCGGGAAGTCGCGCGCCTCGCCCTGGATCCGGATCGGCATCTCTTGCGTGCCGTTGAAGCCGCTGACGCGGTTCTTGATGTAGGTCGCGTAGAGGGGCTTGCCCTCCTCGCCGTCGCTGACGATGTCGACGCCGGCCTCGCGCTGTAATCGCACCGTATCCGCGACGGCGTCGCGCACCAGCTTGTCGAAGCCTTCGACCTGCTCGCCGTTCTCCTTGCGGCGGATCGCGTCGATCAGCTGTGGCGGTCGCGGCAGGCTGCCGGCGTGCGTCGTCAGGATGCGGTCTTTCATCTGGTTCACGATTTGCCTCCCTTTATATCTAATCCGGGGACACCCCGGTCCCCGCTAAAGCCGGCTGGACGAGGCGCCAGCCTGGCCGTACCCAGTGACTAGTTCTTGTGCGACATCGGCGCTTTGGCGCCGTCCCAGTGGGTGATGATCTTCTCCTTGAAGCGCCACTCGCCGTTCTGTTTGACGCAGGTGTCGCGGTAGTAGCCCATCGAGAGTAGCGTCGCCGGACGGCCGACGTCCCAGGTGATCACGAACCAATACGCCGTGACCAGGTACCCGCCATCGATCTTCTCGAAGCGGACGGGCTGGACGTGGTGCTGGCGGCCGGCGAAGCTCGGCTGCGCGAAGGCGCGCTGCGAGAACGCCCGGATGCCCTCGGCGCCGCTGAAGCGCTCGTTGTCGACGGCGACGACGGAGCCGTCCGCCGTGAAGGTCGAGACGATGCCTTCTGTGTCCGCCGTGTCGAGCGACCAGACGTAGCGCAGCAGGTTGTCCTGGATCGCGAGCCGGTCTTCGGCGGCGATGGTCTCGGGCATGCGCGTCTCCTGGCTAGCGAAACGTAGCGTGCGGTTGCGGGACGGGGAACGGGGGCGGAGCGCTTTACATTCTAGCGCGTGGTGGCTTGTTCGGGCGACATCTGGAACGCTGATCGGGAGGCGTCGCCTCGGCGCTCCGTATCTTCGCCTCCGGCTCATCTGCTCCGCTCAGGTTTGGAGAAAAGGAACTGAGGGGAGACCCCTCAGACTCCCCCCGCATGGGCTGCGCCCCCGCTACCCCTGCTGGCCTCTATGCATCTAAGCCTGGGGACACCCCAGACCCCGCTGAAGGGCGACGCTCCGCTCCGGGGCGTGATCTATTCAGGCCAACCGAGCAGCTTCGACGCTGACTTGCCGAGGACCCAGTCCTTGTCTTCCGCCGAGAGGAAGTCGAGCTCGTCGCGGAAGATGCGTAGGCATTCGTCATATGTCCCGCGCAGGCGGGTGAAGTCGGTGCCCCAGAGCATGCGCTGCGGCCCAAACGCCTCGTAGATGCGCCTGAGATATGGGTGGATATCGGCGAAGGGGAAGCCCTGCTCCGAGAAGCACGGCGCCGACGTCACCTTCACGGCGACGTTCGGCGTCGCGGCCATCGCGAGCAACTGGTCGATGTTCGCGAAGGCGGCCGGGCCCTGCTTCGGCAGCACGCAGCCGAGGTGGTCGATGAACAGCTGCAGGCCCGGGTGGCGCTCGGCGACGCGCTTCGCCTGGGGCAGGGCGTGCGGCAGCAGCAGCATCACGGGTATGCGGAGGCGCTCCGCCACCGGCCAGAACCAGTCGAGCGTACCGTCGTCCATCCAGGTCGAGTACGCCGGGTAGGTCATCGAGATGCGGATGCCGAGCATGTGAGGCTGGCTCTTCCACGTCTCGAGTCGCTGCGGTCCCCACGCCGGGTCGAAGCGGCCCATGATCGCGAAGCGTCCCGGGTGTCTCTCGCACGCCTCGAACGCCGTCAGGTTGGCGTTCTCGTCGCCGGCGTAGATCGGCGGCACGATAACGGCGCGGTCGACGCCACTCGCGTCCATCTGCTCGAGCGCCTGCTCGGCGCTGAAGCCGTTCGGCAGCTGCGGCAGGTTGCGCGGCGGCTGCGGCCAGGGGCGCTCCGGCCGGTCTACGTCCCAGATGTGGATCTGCGCGTCGATGATCACTGCGGCCTTATCTCCAGCCCGACGTGCAGGCAGGCGAGCATCGCGTAGTAGCCGATGTTGCCGATCAGGTCGACGACGCCCTGGTCGCCGTAACGCTTCTGCGCTTCGTCGAACGTCGCCTGGGAGAGCTGCTTGTCGCGCAGCAGCTCGCGCGCCATCCGCGCCGGCAGCGAGGCTTCCGCCGGGAGGCCGTCCAGCGACGTCTTGTTGTTCACCGCGTCGATGACCGCCTTGTTTGCTTCGAGGCGGACCAGGTTGTTCGTGTGGATGCTCCCCTCGTACGGGTTACCCATCTCGACGGACGAGGCGTGGGCGGCGAGCTCGCGCACGATCTGCGGCAGCGCCGACTCGAAGCGCACGTACGTACCCAGCTCGCCGATGCGTCGCGCGGTTATAGGGCTGTTCAGCAAGACGCTGAAGCCAGGGCTGACGGCGCCGCGCGTCATCACCAGGTAGTCGAAGATTTCCTGGTACTCCGGAGCGAGCTTCTCTTTCTCTGTGATCCCCGCCAGTCGCGGCATCGTCTCCTCCTCTTGCTAACGAACGCGTATGAACTTTTGCAGCGAGTGACAGCCGGGGTGATACACGGTGCCCTCGTATGACGTTTTGCTGACTTCGCCGACGTAGATGTCGCCGTGCGAGTCGACCCAGATGCCGTGCGGCGAGGTGAAGTTGCCGGGCGCCGTCGGGTCGCCGTCCGCGAGGTTGCCCCCAAACCAGGAGATGACGTTACCTTCCAGGTCGCGTACGGTCATGCGCGCCATGCGCATCTCCGGCCAGGTCCGGCCGGTCAGCGACTGGTGGCCGAACCACCAGTTCATCTCACCGACGTAAACGACGCCGCTGGCGTCGATGAACAGATCGCCGGGGCGGTTGACGTCGCTCTTCCACATCGAGATGAACTCGCCCTTGGGACCGAAAATCTGGACGCGGTCGTTCTCGCGGTCGCAGACGAAGACGCGGCCGTCTCGGTTCGCCCAGACCGAGTGCGGCAGGTTGAACTCGCCCGGCGCCGTCCCCGGCCCGCCCCATGACTGGAGCAGCGTCCCGTCCGCCGCAAAGCGATGGATGCGCGCGTTGCCGTAGCCGTCGGAGACGTAGCGGTCGCCGTTGGGCGCAACGGAGAGGCGTGTGGGGCGGTTGAAGGGCCCGGCGCCGCGTTGAATGGTCAGCAAGTTGGCGTGCTGGG
>DATDPC010000208.1:0-7781 GCA_035292965.1 Dehalococcoidia bacterium
GATGTGGACGCCGGGTAGCAGGTCGGCCTCGCCGTGCACCCAGCGAAACGCGTTCGTCGTTGCGAGATCGAGCCGCGCCAGCCGGCGATCGAGCGCGGCCCGCAGGCGTTCGTCGAGCAGCGCATCTGTATCGGCGAAGCGATGTCCCGGGCCGCCGGATTCGAGCACGCGCACGGCGATCGGCGAGCGGGCGTCCCAGAAGCCGCGCGCCAGCGCCCTGCCGTCGCGCGTCCGCACTTCGACGAGGGCGCCGTTCGGCAGAACGTCAGGTACTTCTACTTCAAGGGCGTCGCGGTAGATCCAGGGGTGGCCGCGGCGGATCGAACGCGCCAGGTCCTTCTTGAGGACGACGGCGACGGGTGTCTGAACGCCGGTCATGCCGGGCCGTCCTTCTCTGGCGGTTGTAGCGGGCTCAGCCGGACACAGGGCACTGCGCCGGACTCGTGGCGAAGACTGTCCGGGCCTTCGAGTTGTGAGGCGGCCGCGTTAGCCCTTGGGGGCAGCCTTGGCGGCCTTCTGGGCCTTCTTTTGCTTCTTCGCCTTGTCGGTGTTCTTCGGGCTCTTGTCACCCATGGATGTCGCCTCCGGTTGGCTGGATACAAAGATCATAGCGCGTTTGCGTCGGCGCCGCGCGGGATCGCCGGCCGGTTTCGAGAGCGCTGGTCCGGCGACGATTCGAGGCCGAACGCCTCCGCCAGCAGCGC
Organism: Dehalococcoidia bacterium; assembly: GCA_035292965.1. Lineage (GTDB taxonomy): Bacteria > Chloroflexota > Dehalococcoidia > DSTF01 > WHTK01 > WHTK01. Next base: position 705 of record DATDPC010000208.1, read on the forward strand.
GTATGAGCGCTTGCGCGCCTCGTGATCGTGCACGACGGTGATGATCATCAGCTCCTCGACCTGGAGAGCCGTTGCCATCTGCGTCAGGCGGTCGCGGACCTGCTCTACGTCTCCGACGACGACGCGCGGCCACTCGCCCTCGGCCCTCGGCAACGCGTCCGGCAGCTCCGCGAGGCGGGCGAGCGCGTCTTCGGGCGTCGGGATGGCGCCGCGTTCATCGACACCCTGGTCTCGCAGCATGCGGCGCAGGCGCTGGCTGGAGTAGAGGCGCTGGGCCTCCGCCTCGGTATCGGCGCAGATCGCGCCGATCGCGATCAGCGCCTCGGGCGCCGGCCTCGCCTCCGAAGGGCGGTACAGCCGGCGATACGTCTCGATCGAGCGCCGCGTCGCGCCCGGGCCGATGAAGTGCGCCGCCGCGTACGGCAGCGAGAGCTCGGCCGCGGCATCGGCGCTCCAGCCACTCGAGCCGAGCAACCAGACCTCGGGGCCGCCCGGCATCGCCGGCGACACCTTGATTCGGCTGAACGGGTGGTCGGGCGTGAAGCTCTGGTTGAGAAACGCCAGCATCTCGACCAGCTTCTGCGGGAAGTCGTCAACCTCCGCCGGCGCCTCCCGATCGCGCTGCAGCGCGTAGGCCTCCAGGCGGCCGCTGCCCGGCGCCCGCCCGACGCCGAGGTCGATGCGTCCCGGATAGAGCGCGTGCAGCATCCGAAACACCTCGGCGACCTTCAGGGCGCTGTAGTGCGGCAGGAGCACACCGCCGGAGCCGACGCGAATCCGTGACGTCTCCGCGGCGACGCGGGTGATCAGGATCTCGGGCGCGGGGCTGGCCAGCGCCTCCGTCGCGTGATGCTCGGCGATCCAGAAGCGCGTGTAGCCGAGGCGCTCCGTGAAGCGAGCGAGGTCGATGCTGTTATGTAACGCGTCGGCCGAGGTGAAGCCGGCCGGGATCGGCGATTGATCGACGACGGAGAGTCTCATACGACCCCCAGTCTACCGACAACGCGCAGCCGCAAACGAGAAGGGTTCGGCTTAGCCCACCTTGAGGGCGGCGGGTATGTAACCGAGCGTCGCGGAGAGCGTCATCGCGGCCTCCTTGAGCGCCGGCGCCATACGGCCGACGTAGGCCTCGCCGAACTCCTCCTCCGGACAGACGCTGCCGATCGATAGCACCGGCTTGCCCGTGTGGTCGAAGACCGGCACGGCGATGCCCATAACCTGGTCTTCGAGCTCGCCGCGGTTGAGCGCGTAGCCCTGCTGTCTGATCTCGGCGAGCTCCGTTTCGAAGGCGTCGCGGTCGGTGATCGTGTTCTCTGTGAACCGCTGGAGCGGCTGCGAGAGGATCGAATCGATCGTCTCGGCGGAGGAGAAGGCGAGGATCGCCTTGCCCGGCCCGCAGGCGTGGATCGGCAAGACGGCATCGTTCAGCAGGACGACCGGGCTTGCCGGTGCGACGTGGGAGATGTAGAAGACGGAGCTGCCGCGCACGGTAGCCATGAGAATGAGGCAGCCGGACGACTTCGCCGTCTCGAGCAGGACGGGCTGGGCGATCTCCGCCGGGCGGAAGTTCTGCAGCGCCCGGGCGCCGAGGCTCCAGAGCCGCATGCCAAGCCGGTGGCGCTGGTCCGCGTCGCGCTCGAGCAGGCCGGCGTCAACGTAGCCGGCCAGCATGCGCGACGCCGGCGCTTTGGTGATGTTGAGGAGGTTCGCGAGTTCGGTAACCGAGACTCCGTTCGGCTGCCTCGAGATCAGGTCGATGACTTCAAGGATGCGGCGTGCGCTGCTGCTCATCTCGCCTCCGTGTTGAGGCTGGGTTCAGCAGGCGCCAGGCGTTCTCGAAACAAGCGTCAACCCTCGGCCGATCATCGCGATTGAAACCAGCCGGCCATAGGCAACCGACTTGCGCATCACGGCAACTGACGTACGCGAGTCTAGTCGCAAGGGTTGGCGTCTGCAATTCGTTTCGCGGTAATCAAGATTAACGTTTGATTACAGGAGCATCGTCACGCCGGGCGGCATCCTCGCGTCAAATACGAAAGGTCATAGGTTGACATTTCGAACCAAGGTGGTAGAAGAAGATGACCCCGCTCGAGCACGGACTGGGAGACGACGATGCTTAGCGCCAAAGATAACGAGTACCTCTGTCGCATCGGGCCCGGCACGCCAATGGGCAACGTCATGCGCCAGTACTGGCTACCGGCGATCCGCTCGGACGAGCTGCCGGCGCCGGACTCGCCACCGTTGCGCGTCAAGCTGCTCGGCGAGGAGCTGATCGGCTTTCGGATGACGTCCGGCAAGGTCGGCCTGGTTCAGAGCGCCTGCCCGCACCGCGGCGCGTCATTATTCTTCGGCCGCAACGAAGAAGAAGGGCTACGCTGCGTCTACCACGGCTGGAAGTTCGACGAGACCGGCTCCTGCATCGACATGCCCAGCGAGCCTGCTGAGAGCAACTTCCGCAGCAAGGTCCACGCGAAGGCGTACCCCACGCACGAGCGCAACGGCATCATCTGGGCCTACATGGGGCCGCGTACTTCTTCGGAAGTACCGCCGCTGCCCGACATCGAGGCGACCCTTCTCTGCAAGGGGCCGCACGAGATCTCGGTGCTGCACCGCCCCTGCAACTGGATGCAGGGCTGGGAGGGCGAGATGGACACCGTCCACGCCGCCTTCCTCCACGGCGGATCGAACAACTACGAAGACTTCGACCCCGGTTCGTTCAACTTCTACCAGTACCGTCAGCGCGACGCCAAGTTCAACACGGTCGAGACCGAGTTCGGCCTCTCGAACGGCGCCTACCGCCCGGCCGAGGCCGACACGAACTACTGGCGCGTCACCCACATCCTCTTCCCCTTCTACAACATGATCCCCACCGGCAAGATCGGCGAGGGCGTGCGCATCGGCGCTTACGTACCGATGGACGACGAGCACACGCTGCACTGGGAGATCGCGATTCAGCCCGGCGTTCGCGACAACGTGCCGCAGTTCCTCCGCTTCGCGAACCGCGTACCGAACACGTCCGACTGGTTCGGACGTTTCAACGTCGAAGAGACGCTGGAGAACGACTACCTGATCGACCGCGAGCTGCAGCGCCAGAACAAGGGACCGGGCGGCTATACCGGGATCATGAACGGCCGTCTCCAGGACGCCGCCGTCACCGAGACGATGGGCGCGATCTACGACCGCTCGCACGAGCACCTCGGCACGACCGACCAGTTCATCATCCGCGCGCGTCGCCGGATGATCATGGTGGCGCGGGCGCTGGAGGCCGGGATCACGCCGCCCGGCGTCGACAACCCGGAGATCTACCGCCAGCGCTCCGGCGAGATCGTCCTGCCGAAGACGCAGGACTGGTGGCAGGCTTACGAGTCGATTCGCGCCGGCATGATGCCCGTCGAAGCGCTCGCCGAGATCCCGACAAGCTAGCTCATCGAGAGCTGTGTCTTGATCATCGACGTCCACGGCCACTACACGACGGCTCCGCCGCAGCTAAACGCGTGGCGCGCCCGTCAGATCGCGAGCGCCGGCACGCCGTTCACGGAGCCGCTGACGATCAGCGACGACGAGATTCGCGAGACGATCGTGAACGGCCAGTTGCGCCTCCAGAAGGAGCGCGGCACCGACGTCACGCTGTTCTCGCCGACGGCGGGCGGCATGGCGCACCACTACGGCAACGAGGCGACCAGCATCCAGTGGACGCGCACCGTCAACGACCTCGTCCACCGCGTCTGCAGCTTGTTCCCGGAGAGCTTCGTCGGCGTCTGTCAGCTGCCGCAATCGCCCGGGGTGCCGCCGGCGAACTGCATCGAGGAGCTGGAGCGCTGCGTGCTCGAGTACGGCTTCGTCGGCTGCAACATCAACCCGGACCCCTCGGACGGCTACTGGACCGGGCCGCCGCTTACGGACGAATCGTGGTTCCCGCTGTACGAGAAGCTGGTCGAGCTCGATGTGCCGGCGATGGTTCACGTCAGCATGTCCTGCAACCCGAACTTCCACATCACCGGCGCCCACTACATCAACGGCGACACGACGGCGTTCATGCAGTTCGTCATGTCGGACATCTTCGTGCGCTTCCCGACGCTCAAGTTCGTTATCCCGCACGGTGGCGGCGCCGTGCCGTACCACTGGGGCCGCTACCGCGGCATCGCCCAGAACAACAAGCGCCCCGACCCGGAAGCGCTGCTGAACAACGTCTTCTTCGACACCTGCGTCTACCATTACCCGGGCGTGCGCTTCCTCATCGACGTCATCGGCGCCGACAACGTGATCTTCGCCTCGGAGATGATCGGCGCGGTGCGCGGCGTCGACCCTCGCTCCGGCCACTACTACGACGACACGAAGCGCTACGTCGAGGCGATCGAGACGCTTTCGGCGGAGGACAAGGCGAAGATCTACGCAGGCAACGCCCTGCGGGTTTATCCTCGTCTCGCCGGGCGCCTGAAGAAGTGAGGACGAGCCGATGACGTCAGTCGCAACCTCCCACCTCGTCTCCGGCGACATCGCCTTCGAGCAGGACGACGACTGGGCGCAGATCCCGGCGGGCTACGAGTTCCCCGAAGCCGCCGGCGTCGCCGTCGACGCGGCCGATAACGTCTACGTCTTCAACCGTGGGCCGCACCCGGTGATCGTCCTCGATAAGAACGGCGCCTTCCTCCGCTCCTTCGGCGAAGACGTCTTCACGGAGCGCGAGCACGGGATCAACATCAGCCCCGACGGCTACGTCTACCTCGTCGCCGATGCGCAGCACGCGATCCACAAGTTCGACACGTCTGGCAAGCTGCTCTGGACGTTGGGCGAGGCCGGTAAGCCGGCGCCGAAGTGGAGCGGCCAGCCTTTCAACCGCCCGACCCACATGGCCGTCTCGCCAAAGAGCGGCGACATCTTCGTGACGGACGGCTACGGCAACTCGCGCGTCCACCGATACTCGCCGGACGGCCAGCTGCGCCTCTCCTGGGGCGCCGTCGGCTCCGACCCGGGCGAGTTCCTCAACCCCCACAACGTCGTCGTCGACGAGGACGAGTACGTCTACGTCGCCGACCGCGAGAACAACCGCGTCCAGGTCTTCGACGGCAACGGCAAGCTGCAGTCGATCTGGCGCGACGTCTACAAAGCGGACGGGATGTGCCGCGACAGCAAGGGCGTCTTCTACATCGGCGAGCTCGTCGGTTATCACGACACGCAGGCCGTCGGCCACCGCATTTCGATCCACGCGAAGGACGGGACGCGGCTGGCGCGCCTCGGCTCGCCGGTACAGGGAGACGGCCCAGGCGAGTTCAACGCGATTCACGGCGTCGCAGCCGACTCGCAAAGCAACCTATATATCGCCGAAGTCTCTTACACTATGAGAGGCCGGCGGGAAGACCCGCCGAAAATGTACAAAGGACTGAGGCGTCTGAAGCGAGTCGCCCGGTCTTAAGCAACAACCTAAGAGCAGGGGTTATTCAGACCAGAGGAGAAAGTCATGGCAAAGGTAGTAGCGGGATTCGGTTCGGGACACACGCCTCTGATGAGCGTGCCCGGTGAGATGTGGAGCAACTACGCACAGCGCGACCCGCAGAACCGCGAGTTGATCCGAGTACCCACCGGCGAGCGCGTCACCTACGACGAGCTGCTCGCGGGTGCGGACCCGTTGATCAAGAAGCAGATCAACGAAGAGACCTTCGTGCGCAAGTTCCAGAACATCCGTCACGGCCTCAAGGTCCTGGACGACCGCTTCAAGGAGATCCAGCCGGACGTCGTCGTCATGTTTGGCGACGACCAGGGCGAGTTGATGTTCGACGACAACTACCCGTCGATCAGCGTCTACTGGGGCGAATCGATGAAGATGATCCCCCGCACGCGCAACATGCCGGCAAACGCCAACGAAGCGATGATGATCGCGATGCGCTCCTACGGCGAAGAGGAGCGCGACTACCCGGTCGACTCAGAGCTCGGCCTCCACATCATCGAGTCGCTGATGGAGAAGGACTTCGACGTCGCCGGCTCGCGCTACCTGCGGGAGAACTACGGCGGCAGCATCGGCCCGTCCACCTGGTACCTCGACAGCAAGTACGAGACGAAGCCACGCCCCTTCGGCATGCCACACGCGTTCTCCTTCCCAGTCGTCAACTGGTTCGGCGGCAAGGAAGTGCCGATCGTGCCGATCACGATCAACACCTGCTACCCGCCGACGTGGATCAGCCCGCGCCGCGCCTACTCGCTCGGCCGCGCCGTCCGCGAAGCAATCGACGCCTGGGGCAGCGACAAGAAGGTCGCCTTCGCCTGCAGCGGCGGCCTCAGCCACTTCGTCGTCGACGAAGAGATCGACCGTCTCGCGCTCAAGGGCATGTCCGAGGCTAACGGCGAGATCCTCAGCTCTCTACCGCGCCACCGCCTGCAGTCGGCGACGACCGAGATCCTCAACTGGGTCGCGACCGCCGGCGCCATGGGCGACACGAAGATGGAGACCATCTGCTACGAGCCGGGCTACCGGACGGACGCGGGTACCGGCTGCGGCTGCGGCTGCGGCATCTGGGTCTAAATCAAGAACCGAACCCCGCCTCAGCCGTCCGGAGGACGAAATGATAGCCGAGCTTCGTATCTACACGATTAACCGTGGCGAGATGGACGCGTTCCTGGCCCACTTCAAGGACCAGACCGTCAGCCTGCACGAGCAGGTCGGCATCCCGATCGTCGCCACCTGGGTGAACCGCCCTCAGAACGAGTTCATCTGGATGCGCACCTACGCCAACGAAGAAGAGCGCCAAGCGAAGCAGAAGGCGTTCCTGGACGCGGCGCGCGCTGCCGGCGTCGTGCTCGGCGGCCACGTCGCGAAGATGGAGGTCCGCGTCACCGAACCAGCCTTCGTACCGGCGCTCTCGACGGCCTAGCTTTCTCACTTGAAGCGCAGCACCGACCGCATCCTCACGACGCACGTCGGCAGCTTGCCGCGCCCGGCCGACCTCGTCGAGATGCTGATGGCGAAAGACCAGGGGCGGCTGCAAAACCCGGCCGCCCTTGAGTCGCGCGTGCGCGGCGCCGTCGCCGAGTGCGTGCGGCTGCAGACCGACGCCGGCATCGACATCGTCAACGACGGCGAGT
>DATDPC010000209.1:0-3025 GCA_035292965.1 Dehalococcoidia bacterium
GCACACGTCGAGGACGGCGAGCCGGACCCGCACGTCTGGTTCTCGGTGGCCAACGCCAAGCTCATGGTCGCATCGATCCGCGACGCCCTCGCGTCCGCCGACAGCGCCAACGCCCAGGCCTACCGCGACAACGCCGCGAAGTACCTGGGGCGCCTCGACCAGCTGGACGCCCAGATCAAGCGCGAGGTCGAGACCATCCCGTCCGCCTGCCGCAAGCTGGTCACCAACCACGACGTCCTCGGCTACTACGCCGAGGCCTACGGCTTCGAGGTCGTGGGCTCGGTTATCGCCAGCATCTCCACCGAGGCGCGCGCATCCGCGTCCGACGTCGCCAACGTCGTGCGCCTGATCAAGGCGGAGCGCGTGCCGGCCATTTTCGCCGAGACCTCCGTCAACCCCGGGCTCATCCGCCAGGTGGGCAAAGAAGCAGGCGTCAAGGTGGTGGACGACCTCTACGGCGACTCGTTGGGCCCCAAAAGCAGCGACGGCGGCACCTACGTCGGCATGATGGAGACCAACACCAAGAAGATCGTCGAGGCGCTGAAGAGCTGTCCGTCCTGACGGACCTTCCCTAGGTCGTGGACTCCGCTCCGTTCCTGGGTAGTGCAGATGTGAGGCTTGGTTCCTTCTCCCCGCGGGACAAGGTGGATGAAGGACGCAACGCAGCGTTTACCGCCAGAACGCGGCGTTCTGCAACCCCTCCCTCGCTGTCCTGCGTCCCTCCTCGACTTCGGGGAGGGACTTGAACGACGTTCGGTTGGGCGAACTGCGCGCGAATGCCAGGTCTTGATAGAGATGCCTGGCCTACAATGTCTGCATGTCTTACTACCCGATCTTTCTGGAGCTACAGGGTCGCCGATGCCTCGTGGTCGGCGGCGGCGCCGTCGCCGAAGGCAAGGTGCAGGGCCTGCTTGCAGCAGGCGCGGCGCTTACGCTGGTCGCGCCATCGCTGACGCCGGCTTTACAGGATCTGGCGCGCGCAGGACGGGTCAAGCATGAGCCGCGCGAGTACCGCGATGGCGACCCAGAGGGCTTCGACGTCTGCTTCGTCGCGACCGACGACGGCGCCGTTAACGCCCAAGTCGCTGCCGACTGCCGTCGCCTCGGCATCTGGGTCAACGCCGCCGACGACCCCAAGAACTGCGACTTCATCCTCCCGTCAGTGGTGCGTCAAGGCGACGTAGTGGTCGCCGCGTCTACAAGCGGCGCCAGCCCAGCGCTTGCACGCCGTCTCCGGGAAGAGCTTACGGCCTTCCTCGACGAAGACTACGCACCGTTAGCCGACCTGCTGGCAGACGTACGCACCGACCTGAAAAACCGGGGCGTCGTCGTCGACGGCGAGACCTGGCAGCGGGCAATCGATGCGCGCTTCCGCGCCTTGGTCGCCCAACGCCGCATCGAGGAAGCCCGCGACTACCTGCTTCTGGCCCTCGGCCAGGCCGCCTCGTCCGGCGCCGGGAGCTAACGTGGCGCCGCTGATCATCGCAACCCGCGGCAGCGCTCTTGCCCTGCGCCAGGTCGACCTAGTAGTCGAAGCGCTGAGAGCTGCGGTGCCCGGGATTGAGCTCGAGACACGCGTCATCCGCACCGAGGGCGACCGCGACCAGACCACGCCCCTGGAGGTCATCGGCGGGCAAGGCGTCTTCGTCAAGGACATCGAGCGGGCCCTGCTGGCAGGAGAAGCGCACATCGCCGTGCACAGCCTCAAGGATATGCCAGCGCAGCCGCCGGAAGGGCTGACGATCGGCGCCGTCCTACATCGAGAGGACCCCCGCGACGTACTGATCAGCCGCGACGGCGCCTCGATTGCGGACCTGGGGCCGGGAGCGCGCATCGGCACCGACAGCCGCCGGCGCGCCGTCCAGCTCCTGGCACTGCGGCCGGACCTGGAGGTAGTCAGCATTCGCGGCAACGTCGATTCGCGCCTACGCAAGGTAGATGAGGGCGAGTACGATGGCGTCGTCCTGGCTGCGGCTGGGCTGGAGCGTCTAGGCCTCTCGCATCGCGTCAGCCACACCTTCGAGACCGATGAGATGCTGCCCGCCGTGGGGCAAGGCGTGATTGCCATTCAGTGCCGCAGCGACGATGCGGAAACGCGTGACCTGCTGCGCAAGGTCGACCACGCCCCAACGCGGGCCGCGATTACGGCCGAGCGCGCCTTCCTGCGACGTCTGGGCTCGGGCTGCCGGCTGCCGGTCGGCGCCTACGCCGAGCTCAACGGTACTGCGCTCAACCTGCGCGCCTTCGTCGCCGACGACGCCGGCCGCATGCACAAAGGCCGCTCGACGGCTGTGGACCGTGTGGCGGAGATAACGGGCCGCACCCTGGCAGAGCGATTGCTGATGGCCGTCGAACAGGCAGGCAGCGCCGCGACGCTGGACCGACGATGACCAGCAGCACGAAGGGCCTCGTCTCACTGGTCGGCGCCGGTCCAGGCGATCCAGGCCTGCTGACCCTGGCAGGACGCGACCGTCTCGCCTCGGCAGAGGTCGTGGTCCACGACCGCCTGGTCGGCGGCGCCATCCTCGACCACGTGCCGGCGTCGGCAGAGCGCATCTTCGCCGGCAAGTCGCCGGAGCACAAAGCCCTGACTCAGGAGCAGATCAACGAGCTGCTGGTGCAGAAGGGCAGCGAAGGCAAGCGCGTCGTGCGTCTCAAGGGCGGCGACCCCTTCGTCTTCGGCCGCGGCGGTGAAGAGGCCCTGGCCCTGGCAGCCGCCGGCGTGCCCTTCGAGGTTATCCCCGGCGTCACGTCTGCCGTAGCGGCACCGGCCTATGCGGGCGTGCCGGTCACGCACCGCGGGCTCGCGTCTTCCTTCGCGGTGGTCACAGGACACGAAGACGAGGACAAGCCCGAGAGCAGCGTCGATTGGGCCAGACTGGCCACCGGCGTCGACACCATCGTGGTGCTCATGGGTGGCGCGGCGCTGGCCGGCGTCGCGAGGGCGTTGATCGCGGGAGGGCGGGCCCCGGAAACGCCGGCCATAAGCATCGATTGGGGCACGACGGCGGACCAGCGTACCGTC
>DATDPC010000210.1:0-7214 GCA_035292965.1 Dehalococcoidia bacterium
GCTTCGTCGTGATCCGCGACGCCGGCGTCAAGCAGAAGCTGCGCACGATCTACGACGAGATGGTGGCGCAGTACCTCGGCGGCAGGCCCCAGACCGGTCAGACGCCGTGGACGGAAGTGCCCGTGCTGATCGCCGTCTGCACCGAGGGCGAAGGCGCCGGCGCAATGCCGCCATCGATCTTCCCGGCGGTGCAGAACCTGCTGCTCGCGGCCCACACGCTCGGCCTCGGCAGCGTCCTCACGACGCTGTGGAAGGCGCGCGAGGCCGACGTTAAGGCCGTCCTCAAGCTACCGGACGCCTTCGAGGTGCACGCGATCCTGCCGATCGGCTACCCGGACCGTCAGTACGGTCGCGGTAAGCGCCGCCCCGTCTCCGAGGTCACCTACCGCGACGGCTACGGCACGCCCTGGTAGGCAGCGTCCCTTAGCCCTGCCCCGCCGGCTGGCCGTTATCGCCGCTTGCCGGCGCAGCGATCGCGGGGCGTCCACTCTGCAGCAGCTGGGCGATAAACGCCGAGAAAACGTTGTTGTTCCCGTCCGGGCCACCGCCGCCGACCATGATGTCCGGCGTGATCTTCAGGTGCGCCGCCGCGATCGCCTTGGTCACTTCGATGCCTGCGAGGTTCAGCTGGCCGACGGCCGCGACCTGCTTCTCGTAGGCCTCCGCCGTCGCCGTCCCGACCGCGAGGATGCGCGTGCCCTCGGCCTCGCCTTCGACCTGGACGGCGCGGGCGCGGCCCTCCGCCTCGATGATCGTGCGCTGCTTCGTCTGCTCGGCGATCTGGACGCCGATCTGAGCCGCGACGAGGTCGGGCTGGCGGTCCGCCTTCGCGCGCGTGTTGTCCGTCGCGATGCGCTTCTGCTCCGCCTTCTGCTGCTCGACGTACATCTCCTGCTGCTGCGCCGCGATCACGCGTCGCGTCTGAATCTCCATCAGCTCCTCCGGCAGGATGATCTGCGAGATCAGCACCGAGACGCACTCGCAGTGGTACTTCTCGAGCTCGCCGCGGGCGCGTTCTTCCGCCTTTGACTGCTCGAGGGCGCGGTCCTGCATGAAGTTCATCGCCTGGGTCGAAGACGCCTGGTTGCGGAACGAAGAGTCGATCATCGGGTGAATGACGTGGTCGATCAGGTTCTCGATCGAGCCGATCTTCGCCACCATCAGCGGCGCCTGGTCCGGCCGCACGCGGATCACGACCTTGACGCTGACCCGCATCTCGAAGCCGTCGCGGCTGATCACGGAGAGCGGGTTGAACAGCTGCAAACGCTGAATCTGCCCCGTCTTCTGTTCCTCGGACGACTGCTCTTCTTCGGCCCAGTCGATCGTCAGGTTGGTCGTCGGGATGATGTAGGGGATGTAGGCCCAGCGGTTCAGGTAGTAGACGCCGGGGCCGGCCACTTCGGCCTGGATGCCGCGATAGCCCGCGGGCACAACGTAGCGCTCCTGGCCGACTTCGAGCCGGAGGTCGGCCGGCATGCTCTCGGGCTCCGCGCCCACGTTGGACACAAGCACGGCCACCTCACCGCGCTCGACGATTGCGACCTCGTCCAGCTTGACGCTGAACATCAGCGGGTTGATGTAGTACGTACCCGGCTTCATCAGATCGAACTGCGGGCCGCGTTCGCCGCCCGCCTCGAGAAACGCTGACGCGTCCTGGAAGTCGCTGTGACCCTGCACAGACTTCGCAACGAGCTCGCCGCCGGGCAACGGCTGGCCGTCGTTCGCCGTGACGAGGCCGATCTGATTCGCCTGCACGATCGTCGCCGGCTTCACTTCGACCTCGAAGAGGTCCGTGTTGATCCGGTACTGGCCGGGCTGCAGCACCTCGATCTGAGGGCCGCGCTGGCCGCCGTTGCGCAGGAAGATTTCGCCGTCCTGGTAGCCGCGGTGGCCCTCGACCTTCTTCGCCAGCAGACGGCCCGCCGTCATCGGGTCGCCGTCGCGCGCGCCGACGAGGCCGACGAAGCCGGGCTGAATGCGCAACGCCGGCAGCGTGCGGACGTGGAACAGATACAGGTTGATCCGGTACTTGCCCGGCGAAAGGAAGTCGACCTGCGGGCCCTTCTGGCCGCCGTTGGTCAGGAACGACTCGCCGTCCTGGTAGCTGTCGTGGCCGTTTACGTGGCGGGCGAAGATCCGCCCCGGCTCCAGAGACTGCCCGTCGATCGATTCGACCAGGCCGATCTCCTCTTCCGTGATGGTGACCATCTGCTCCTTGTGGACGGAGTAGAGGAACGGGATCAGAAACGTCAGGCCGGGCTGCAGCACCCGCGCCTGGTAGCCGATCTCGCCGCGCATGGCGACGACGCGGCCCGGTGGCAGCGCCCTGCCGAAGTAGCGTCGCTCCATGATCCCGACCTGCTGGCCGTTGATCACGACAACCATGCTCCCCGCGATTACGAGGAACAGAAACAACAGAAACAACGCCCCGATGATGATCGCAGCCAAGATGGGCATCTAGGTCCCTCCCTCAAATCGAAGCGCATACGTTCGATTCACGTGCGTATTATCGCGCTTTGTCAACGCGGCGTATCGGTCGTCTGCGAAGGGTTTGGTGAATCTTCGCGCCGCGGGCTGCGGCGGGCGATGCTGGTGCCCCCAAGGGGATTCGAACCCCTGTCTTGGCCTTGAAAGGGCCACGTCCTAGTCCCCTAGACGATGGGGGCGTGAGCGTCTCGCGAAACGGGTCGATCGCTCCGATGCGACGTCGAGACCGCGCTGCGTGACGCATACTTAGCCTACCAGCGAGGCGCGTAACGCGCATAGATCGTCGCAACGGCGAGCGCACGTAAGCGCTGCTGCTATAATCAGGCTGCTCTTCGCGCGTGGCGGGCGCCCGAGAGAGCGGAGACTATGGCTAAAACCGGTACACGAACCCGCCCTGTGCGACGCGTCCGCGGCAACCCCCGGCCCAGCGCCGGCCGTCGCCGTCAGAACCCGTCTCCCTCAGACGCCTTCTTTCTCTGGTTGGCCCGCGTCGAGACGCTGGGCCTCGCGCTGATCTTTCTCGCCACCGCCGGCCTCGCGACGATCGTCTCCGGCAGCAGCGTCCTCGGCGACGCCGTGAAGCTGTTCGGCCTGCACGTCTTCACTCTGTGCGCCCTGCTCATCGTTTTCGGCGTGCTCGTCTGGCGGCGCTCGCTGCCGCTCGTCCTGCACTACCCCCACGTTAGCGGCGCGATCCTCCCCGGCGTCCTCGCCACCGCGGGCCTCTTCGGCCTCTTCGAGCCGTCCTGGCGCCTCGCCGGCGTCTCGCTCGCCGGCGTAACCGCCGGCGGCGACCTCGGCGACTTCCTCGTCAGCGATATCGCCGGCGTCCTTATCTGGCTGGCGAGCAGCGGCGCCTTCATCGCCATCGCCTGGCCGCAGGGCGTTCGCTCCGCCGCCGGACAGACACCCGGCGCCATGTCGGCGGTCTGGGGTTGGCGCATACCGCACCGCATGTTCGCCGCGATCGGCGCCGTTATCGACTTCGCCTTCCCGACGAAGCCGCCCGTCGACGAAGGCCCGGCCCAGACGGCCCCCGCCTGGCTGCCGGAGGAGATCGACGAAGAGGACCTCGACGACATGCCGACGACGCTGCCCGCAGTCGCGCCCGAGTCCGGCATCCTCGGCGACGTCACCGACGCGCGCCTGCGGCAGGCTCAGCTGCCCGTTAGCTGGGAGCAGGCAGGCGACGACGAAGACGATGAAGAGGCGCTGGCGCCGATGCAGTCGGAATGGAAGCTGCCACCGATGGAGCTGCTGCTCAACGCGGCGCCGGCGGATGAGTCGTCCCGTCCCGACAACGTGATGCGCGCCAGCCTCATCGTCGAGACGCTGGCCAGCTTCGGCGTCGACGCAAACGTCTCGCAGTACCACGAAGGCCCCGTCGTTACCCAGTTCGACGTCGAGCCGGGCTGGGAGATCAAGTATCGCCAGGTGCAAGAACGCGACCGCGACAACCGCCCCGTCCTCGACAAAGACGGCCGGCCGCGCACCCACAGCGAGGAGGTCTCGCGCACGCGCGTCCGCGTCAACCAGATCACCAGCCTCGCCAACGACCTCGCGCTGGCGCTGGCGGCGCCGTCGCTGCGGATCGAGGCGCCGGTGCCGGGACGCTCCGTCGTCGGCATCGAGGTGCCGAACACGGCCGCGTCCGTCGTCACCATGCGCAGCGTGATCGAGACGCCGGCGTTTCAGCGCCTCGCGGTCAAGACGAAGCTGGCGCTGCCGCTGGGCAAGAGCGTCTCCGGCGAGCCCGTCGTCGCCGACCTGGGCAGGATGCCGCACCTGCTGATCGCCGGCGCAACCGGCAGCGGCAAGAGCGTCTGCATGAACGCGATCATCGCCAGCCTGCTGATGCACAGCCGCCCCGAGGAAGTGCGCTTCGTCATGATCGACCCGAAGCGCGTCGAGCTTGCCGGCTTCGCGATGATCCCCCACCTCGCGTTCTCGAACATCGTCGTCGACGTCGAGAAGGTGGTCGGTACGCTCGGCGCCGTGCTGCACGAGATGGAGGCGCGCTACAAGCGCTTCGCCGCCCTCGCCGTGCGCAACATCGACGCCTACAACAAGCACCCGAAGGCGGCCGAGCACCTGCCGTACTGGGTCGTGATCATCGACGAGTTGGCCGACCTGATGATGGCGGCGCCGTTCGAGGTCGAGCGTCAGATCTGCCGCCTCGCCCAGCTTGCCCGCGCGACCGGTATTCACCTGATCGTCGCGACCCAGCGCCCATCCGTCGACGTGGTCACGGGCCTGATCAAAGCGAACTTCCCGACGCGCATCGCCTTCGCGATGAGCTCCCAGGTCGACTCTCGCACGATCCTCGACATGGCCGGCGCCGAACGCCTCCTCGGCCGCGGTGACATGCTCTACATGCCCACCGACGCCTCGAAGCCGAAGCGCGTCCAGGGCGTCTACGTCTCAGACCAGGAGATCGACCGCCTCGTCGCCTTCTGGGCGCAGCAGCGCACCGTCCACTCGACGCCGGTCTTCGACCACTTGCTGGAGAAGGCGCAGCAGGCGATCGAGGAGGAAGAAGACGCAGACCCGATGTACGACCGCGCCAAGGCGCTCGCCGAGGAGCACACGCGCGTCTCGACCTCGATGCTGCAGCGGCGATTGCGCATCGGTTACCCGCGGGCGGCGCGGATCATGGACCGTCTCGAAGAGGAAGGCCTCGTCGGCGAGAGCGCCGGCGGCTCGCGCGAGACGATCAACGACCGCTCACCGTTCTCCGGCGACCGCGGCGACCGCGGCGACCTGGACGACGGCGAACCGGGCTTCCGGCCGCCGAAGCGCGAGCCCTGGGACGCCTAGCGTGCCGGGCGCCCACGAGCTCAATCTGAACAACCGCGTGATCACCGCCGACGGCCACGACATCGGCCGCGTCAAGCAGATTTCAGAGTCCTGCTTCGAGGTAGACGTCCCGCTCCACCACGACTACTGGATCAACGCCGCCGAGATCGAGAGCAGCAAGGGCAACGCCGTCCGCGTTCGTCTCTCAAAGGCCGGCCTCGACGACGTAGACCCGCGCGTCGATCCAGACCACGAAGGCGCCCACCTGCACGAATAGGCCCATGTTGTTGCGAGGCGCTTTGCTCGTGCTCTGCATTGCCGTCGCTGCGGCGGTCGCTTTCGTGTTGCTCGATAACGATGGCGATGGCTGGAAGACGTATCGCAACGACCGCTACGGCTACGAGGTGCGCTATCCGCCGGAATGGCATCTAGACGTCGGCGAGCGCCTCGTTGATCCGGTGGATGATTTCGAGACGCAGAGCGTCCGTTTCAGAAAGGGTGCTCCGCCGGATCCGAATGCGCCACTGGCCGGCGCCGAGCATGGAGCGGCGATTGTCGCGATATACGTCAACTTTATGGGCGACTGGTGCCTTGGCCAAGGAATACCGCACACGGAGCGATCAATGGACGTATCCGGTGTCCCTGGAATCGAGTACACCTGCTACGGGCGGCAATCGCAGCCTTGCCAGCCCGAACCAGCCTGCTACGGCGAACCAATCGAGACCGTCTACTTCTTCGAGATCGTCCCAGGTAGGCAAAACTACACGATCTTTGCCGGCTTGCGAGAAGACGACGAAACCGCGCGTCGCATCCTCCAAAGCTTTCGTTTCATAGATTAAGGCGCTTCATGAGTACCCAGATTTGAGCGGGTTTCGAGTGTACAAACGGCGTATAATAATAGTGGAGAGAGGAAGGGACAGCAGGGAACCGAAAGGGACCCACAAGAGAATAAGGGAAGGTGAGCAGAGAGTAATGGTTACACGCTGGAAGAGCGCAGGCCATCCCGGCTCCAGGCTCCTGACCCGCGGATCTTGACCAACAAGCGACTTTAGTCCGGTGCGACGGACAGTCGGAACAGCAATGTGATACTGGCAAGGCGGCGATGTGAGTTGTGGCGGAGTCGGAAAGCGAAGGCCCCGGACGTCTGGGGCCTTCTTCTTTTGTCCCGCGAAGCCTAGAGCTTGCGCACCCTCACCGCCGTCCCGTAAGCGCAAATCTCCGTCCACATCGAGCCCAACTCTGACGCGTCGAAGCGCATCGCGATGATCGCGTTGGCGCCCTTCGACTCCGCTTCGTCTACCATGCGCGCGATCGCCTGTTGACGGCTGTCCTGGAGCATCGTCGTCATGCCCTTGAGTTCGCCTCCGAAGGCGGAGCGCAGCATGTTGGTGAACTGCGAGGCCCAGTTGCGCGAGCGCACCGTCAGCCCGAAGACCTCGCCGAACACCTCTTCCACCTCGTAGCCGGGAATGTCGATCATCGTCACGATCAGCATGTCTCTCTCCTCTAACGCCGCAACGGCTTGCTCAGCTTACGCCGCAGCACGCGCGCGAAGTTGTCGCAGTTGAAGTGATGGCGCTTGGCATCGATCAGCGTAGCGTTCTCGCCGAAGGCCGAGAGCGTGTGCAGGCCGGCGTTGTACGGCCACGACGGGTCGGGCTCGACGCGCGACACGGGCCGCTCCCGGTACGCCGCCGTCGATAGCTCTAGCACTTCGTTGACCACGACCGCCCCGCCGTAGGTGCGCGAGCAGTCCTGCGATGGCCGGTACAACCGCCCCTCGTGCTCGAACAGCGCCCCCGCCGGCCGCGCCGACGCTGCGTCCAGCTTCACCGGGTTCGTGGCGTGTGCGACGAACGGGCCATCCAGCGTCGCGGCGTGATAGAGCTCGAGGCTTGCGTCGGCGTCGCCGCGGCGGCCGCAGAACAGCC
>DATDPC010000211.1:0-8768 GCA_035292965.1 Dehalococcoidia bacterium
CGGCTACCAAGCCAGGGGGAGACTGAATGACCACCAAAGAAACCGCCGCCAACCTGGACTCCGAGACTCTGCTGCACATGTTTCGCCAGATGGTGAAGATCCGTGAGTTCGAAGAGGCTGCGGGCCGCATGGCGGAGCAGGCGAAGATCCCCGGCGCCGTGCACCTCTACGTCGGTGAGGAGGCGGTGGCCGTCGGCGTGTGCAACGAGCTGACGGTGGCGGACGCAATCGCCAGCACGCACCGGGGCCACGGCCACTGCATCGCCAAGGGCGGCGACGTGAAGCTGATGTTCGCGGAGCTGTACGGGCGCGCGACGGGCTACTGCCACGGCAAGGGCGGCTCGATGCACATCGCCGACCTCGACCTGGGCATCCTGGGCGCCAACGGCATCGTGGCGGGCGGGGCGCCGATGGCGATGGGGGCGGCGTTCGCTTCGAAGTACAAGAAGGACGGCACGGTGTGTGTGCTGTTCTGTGGCGACGGCGCCACCAACGAGGGCGCCTGGCACGAAGCGATGAACTTCGCGGGGCTGTACCAGCTGCCGCTGATCACGATCGTCGAGAACAACCACTGGGGCGAGTGGACGCGCCAGGAGGACCAGGCGCCGATTACCGAGCTTTACGTGCGCGCGGCGTCTTACGGGATGCCAGGGGTGCGCGTCGACGGGCAAGACATCCTGGCGGTCAACGCGGCGGCGCGCGAGGCGGTCGACCGGGCGCGCAGCGGCGGCGGCCCGACGCTGATCGAGTGCGACACGTACCGCTTCCACAACCACATGGGCGTCATCGACAAGGACCCGCGCGACGCCAACGAGATCGCGCGCTGGAAGGCGCGCGATCCGATCGACATCCTCCGCAAGGCGCTCGAGGACAAGAAGCTGCTCACGGCCGAAGGCTCGGAGCGCATCGTCGAGGAGATCCGCCGCGAGATCGAAGAGGCCGTCGCCTTCGCGGAAGCGAGCCCGTTCCCGGACCCGGCGGACCTGCTCACAGACGTGTTCACGGTTTAGGCGTTGTCTGACTGCTTTCCTTTTGCCTCTTCCGTGGAATGCAGAGCATGATTGGAATAGCAAAAATGCCAAATAGCGCACCAACCAGGACGCCGAGCTGCCTCGACCGCTGCTTCTTCTCCGCGAGGTTAGTGCAGAACCAGACGATAAACGCCCAGATCGCAAGGGAAGTAATCACACCGATTAGCTCGATTAAAGTCAGGCCGATGATCGCTACGTACATACACCTTTCCTGATCTAATTATCGACTCAGCGGGGGAGACAACGAATGCCTGAGATAACCTACCTCGAAGCGATCAACCAGGCGCTGCTCGAAGAGATGGAGCGCGACCCGGACGTCTTCATGGCCGGCATCGACATCGCCGAGCGCGGTGACGTCTTCGGCGCGACGCAAGGTATCTACACCAAGTACGGCAACGAGCGGATCATGGACACGCCGATCGCCGAGTCGGGCATCATCGGCCTCGCGATCGGTTCGGCGGCTCGCGGCCTCCGGCCCGTGGTCACGATCATGTTCATGGACTTCATCGGCGTCTGCTTCGACCAGATCCTCAACCAGATGGCGAAGATGAAGTACATGTTCGGCGGCAAGGTAACGCTGCCCCTAGTCGTGCTCACGAACTCCGGCGCCGGTATGCGCGCCGCCGCCCAGCACTCCCAGAGCCTGGAGGCGCTGATCTGTCACATCCCCGGCCTCAAGGTCGTCATGCCCAGCACGGCTTACGACGCGAAGGGGATGATGCTGGCCTCGATCCGGGAGGACAACCCGGTCTTCTTCATCCAGCACAAGCGTCTCGGCCGGATCAAGGGCGAGGTACCCGAGGGCGACTACATCGTCCCGCTGGGCGAGGCCGCCATCGTGCGCGAGGGCGCCGACCTGACGATCGTGGCGACGTCCTGGATGGTGCACGAGAGCCTCGCCGCCGCCGAGCGTCTTGCCGCCGAGGGCATCGAGGCCGAGGTCGTCGACCCGCGCTCGCTCGTCCCGCTCGACATCGACACGATCGTCAACTCGGTGAAGAAGACGCACCGCGTCCTCGTCGTCCATGAGGCCGTGCGCTTCTGCGGCGTCGGCGCCGAGATCGCATCGCAGATCACAGAGGCCGCGTTTGATTACCTTGACGCGCCGCCGGCGCGCATCGGGGCGCCATCGAGCCCGGTGCCCTACAGCCCGGTGCTCGAGGAGGAGTGGATCCCGAACGCGGAAGACATCTATGACGAAGCGAAGAAACTCGTAGGACGGTAGCGATGGCGGAAGCGATCTACCTGCCCAAGCTCGGCATGACGATGGAGGAAGGCACGCTCCAGCGCTGGCTCCTGCCCGACGGCGCGCAGGTCTCGAAGGGCCAGCCCGTCTTCGAGCTCGAGACCGAGAAGGTGCAGATGGAGGTCGAGGCGGAAGCAGACGGCACGCTGAAGCAGCTCGTCGCCGAGGGCACGACGCTGAAGCCCGGCGACATCGTCGGCGCGCTGCTCGCCGCCGGCGAAGCGCTGCCGCAGCAGCTCGTCGACGCCGTCACCTCGCAAGGCCACGCCGTCGCGAGCGCGAGCAAGACCCCATCGGCCGGTCCCAGCCCAGTTGCCGAAGCGCCATCCGCGGCTCCCGCGCGCGATCAAAAACGCGTCTCACCGATCGCCCGCCGTCTCGCAACCGAGAACGGCATCGATATCGCAACCCTCACGGGCAGCGGCCCCGACGGCCGCATCGTCGAGCGCGACGTCATGGCCGCGATCGAAGCGCGCGACGCCGCGCCGCAAGCACCGCCGCAGCAGATTCGGCCCGCGGCCGAAGGCGCCCCTGTCTCCGGCTCGACGCCGTACAGCGGCCGCCGCCGCACGATCGGCGAGCGCATGCTCCAGAGCGTCACGACGATGGCGCAGCTCACGCTCGTCACCGAAGCGCCGGTCGGCGAGGCGATGACGATGCTGCACGGCCTCAACCGCGAGTGGCGCGGCGACCGCGTCGTCGTCACGTTGACGGCGCTGGTGGTCAAGGCGAGCGCGCTGGCGCTGAAGGAGCACCCGCGCTTCAACTCCCGCCTGGCGAACGACCAGATCGTCAGCGCGCCGCGGTTCAACGTCGGCGTCGCCGTTGACGTGGACGAGGGGCTGATCGTGCCGGTGATCTACGACGCCGACAGCGCGTCGCTGAAGCAGATCGCCACTGCCCTGCGCGACCTCACGGACCGCGCCAGGGAGAACATGCTGACGCCGGACGACGTCTCCGGCGGGACGTTCACGATTACGTCGCTCGAGGGCTCCGGTGTCGACGCGTTCACGCCGGTGATCAACCCACCGCAGGCAGCGATCCTCGGCATCGGCCGCATCCGCGACGTGCCCGTCTTCGACGGCGCCAACGTCACGCGCGGCCAGGCGACGACGCTCAGCCTCACCTTCGACCACCGCATCTCGGACGGCGCCCCCGCGGCGCGCTTCCTCGACCGCATCGTCGAGCTCCTGGGGCGACCTTATCTACTGATGTAGTCCGGGGAGGGTGTAGCGGCGACCTTCAGGTCGCCATCCGACGCCCGAGTGCGAGTGACGATGCTCTGTTGGCGAAAAACGGATCGTAGGTGGCGACCTGAAGGTCGCCGCTACTTCCCCAGAAGCACTCTGCCCATTGCGAGCCAGTCGAAGACGGCGAAGCAATCTTTGGCGGAGCGAGCGTTGGACGACGGGACGTCCAACGCTCGCTTCGGGCTGCGCCCTCGCAATGGGAGGAGGACGCTACGCCCGCTCAGACCACGCCTTGATGATGTGGTGCGCGATCGCCATCGGGCCCGGGATCGCGAAGCCCTCGCCCGGGTTGGCGCCGCGTAGCCCCTGAGACGCCATCGACTTCTCGACCGCCTCGCGCACCTCGTCGCGCGTGAACCAGCGCGCCGCGTCCAGCTCGAACGTGTCGACGTTGAGGACGTCGCTCTTGGCGTGCGCGAAGCAGCCGATCATCAGCGACGCTGGGAAGGGCCACGGCTGCGACGCGACATATTCGACGTCGTCGACCTCGATGCCGGCCTCCTCCATCACCTCGCGCCGCACCGCCTCCTCGATCGTCTCGCCCTGATCGACGAAGCCGGCGAGCGACGAGAAGAAGCCTGCCGGCCACGCCTTCTGGCGCCCGAGGATGCAGCGGTCGCCCTGCCAGACGACCATGATCACGGCCGGGTCGGTGCGGGGGAAGTGCTCTGCCTCGCACTTCGGGCACTTGCGAACCGAGCCGCCGTCGTGCGACTCGCTCGGGTTGCCGCAGACGCTGCAGAACCTGTGGCGCTCGTGCCAGTACATCTGCGCCCGCGCCTGCGCCACGATGCCCGCCTCGCCCGCCTCGAGCCGCCCGGCGATCGCGCGCGCTTCGGCGAACTTGGCGTTCTCGGCGAGGCCTAGCTCGATCGCCGGGTCGTCCAGGTGCGAGATGTCGACGGCCCAGTGCGGCGTACCGTCGCGCAGGCCCAGCAGCACCGGTTTGACGCCCTCGGAGGCGTGGGCAAGAACGCTCCCATCGAGCCAGAGCAGCGACGGCGCCTCTGTCTCGAGGGTTAGGACGTTGAGCCGCCACATCGGCAGGAAGCGCGCGTCGGGCGTGCGCAGCTGCGCCTCCAGCCAGGCGGCGTCCTTGCGCTGATTGCCGGCGCGGTCGAGCGGGTTACCGGAGAAGGTGATCTGACCTGGCACGTGACGCATCATACCGCCCCGTGCCCACCCCCACTTCCCCACCCACTGGCAATCGGGCAAACGGGCAAGCTGCCGCGCAGAACTTCGGCTCGCTTAAACTCTACCCCCTGTCTTTGCGACCCATCGCGGCAGCAGGGCCCCTCCTGAGCCTGTCGAAGGACGAAGCAATCTGGGGTGGGGACACTAGCGCATTGGTGAAGACGCAGCGTCTTCCTCCCCCCGTCGCCAGAGACGTCCCTCGCCGCCAGACTCGCGTCCGAATATCATGGTGGCGCGGCCGTACAGCGCCGAGGAGGACCCGAGATGAAGTTCAGCGCCTGGCCCAGCGTCACCAACCCCTGGCTTGACCTCGCGGAAGAGGCGAAGCACATCGACTCGGCCGGCTACCACACCCTCTTCGTCGGCGACCACTTCATGCACAACCGGGAGGACAACCTCGGGCCGTTCATGGAGAGCTGGAGCTGCCTCGCCGCCATCGCCGCGCTCACATCGAACATCCGCCTCGGCACGCTTGTCACCGGCAACACGTACCGCAACCCCGGCGTCCTCGCGAAACAGGTCGCCCAGGTCGACGTGATCAGCGGCGGCCGCGTCACGCTGGGCATGGGCGCCGGCTGGCAGGAGAACGAGCACGTCGCCTATGGCATCTACTACCCGCCCGTCGGCGAGCGCCTCAAGCGCCTCGAGGAGTCGGTGCAGATCATCCGCAGCCTGTTTCAGAACGACCGCACGAACTTCGACGGGCAGTTCTACCAGTTCTCGAACGCCCCTCTCGCGCCGAAGCCGCTGCAGCCGCGCCTGCCGATCCTGATCGGCGGCGGCGGCGAGAAGGTGACGCTGCGCCTCGTCGCCCAGTACGCCGACGCCTGGAACTTCCCCGGCTCGCCCGAGGCGTTCGGCGACAAGCTGAAGATCCTCGAAGAGCACTGCGAGCGCGTTGGCCGCAACCCCGCCGAGATCAACAAGGTCGGCACGATGATGGTCGGCTTCGGCGAGCCGATCGGTGGCGGCCGGCCCGACCCGCAGGGCTGGCACATCGTCGAGGACGTGAAGGGCCTCACCGCCGGCATCGACCGCTTCGCCGCGGCCGGCGCCAACGAGATCATCTTCCACTTCAACCCCGGCCGGCCGCTGCCGGCCCGCAAAGAGACCTGGAGCGCCTTCATCCAAGACGTAGCTCCGCAGTACGCCTAAGAATCCCCTCTCCCTGTGGGAGAGGGCCAGGGTGAGGGCGGCCTCCGCCCCGCAGCTTCCAAGCGCAGCATCAAACCAAGGAGACACCACAATGATCGACAAGATCCCCTTCGGCAGCACCGGCCACAACAGCTCCCGCACCCTCTTCGGCGCCGCCGCCCTCTCGCGCGTCGATCAGGCGACGGCGGACTCGATCCTGCCGCTGCTGCTCGAGCACGACATCAACCACATCGACGTCGCCGCAAGCTACGGCGACGCGGAGCTACGCGTCGGCGCCTGGATGCAGAAGCCGGGGTACCGCGAGCGCTTCTTCCTCGCGACGAAGACGGGCGAGCGCACCTACAAGGCCGCCCGCGACCAGATCAGGCGCTCGCTCGAACGCCTACGCGTCGACCACGTCGACCTGATTCAGCTTCACAACCTCACCGACCCGAACGAATGGGAGGTCGCGATGGGCCCCGGCGGCGCCCTCGAAGCGGTCGTAGAGGCGAAGGAGCAGGGCCTCGCGCGCTTCATCGGCGTTACCGGCCACGGCGTCATCGCGCCGTCGATCCACAAGCGCAGCCTCGAGCGCTTCCCGTTCGACTCGGTCCTCCTGCCCTACAACTACCCGATGATGCAGAACCCGGTCTACGCCGAGGCGTTCGAGGCGCTGCTGTCGCTTGCGGACCAGCGCGGCGTCGCCGTGCAGACGATCAAGGCGATCACGCTCGGCGCCTGGGGTGACAAGGCGCGCACCGCCGCCACCTGGTACGAACCCCTGCGCGAGCAGGCCGACATCGACACGGCGGTGCACTGGGTGCTCGGGCGCCCGGGCGTCTTCCTCAACACCGTCGGCGACGTGACGATCCTGCCGAAGGTGCTCGACGCCGCCTCGCGCTACGCGACGCGACCGTCTGATGCGGAGATGGACGCGCTCGTCCGGCGCCGCTCGATGACGCCATTCTTCGTCTGAGGCGCTGCGTCCGGGACGGGCTACTCAGCGCAGGATGTCGATTACCAGGCGCGAGGGGCCGGTGAGCACAGTGACCCGGAAGCCCTTCAACTCATCGACGCCGATCACCCAGACGACAACTCCCTCGAAGTCGCAGGTCTGCTCAGCTTCGAGTATCTCGAAGCCAGTGCCCGGGACGCTCACCGGCACGGTTGGCACTCCATCTTCATGCGCCTGCGCCGGCTGCATCCGAATGGCGAGGATGGCCTCACCGTCCAGGGCGACCGGCAAGCCTGAGCCGCACGCTGACGCTGCGTCGATGTACTCCACGGTACCGTCAGGGAACGCACCCTCGAACTCGATGACGATCCGGTCGAAGCCCTCGCCCGGGTGGCCTTCGACGTAGATGTCTGAGAGGATCGCGGGGTTCGTCCCTGTCGCCGTCCCGTCGAACGACTTATCGCCCGTCGAGAACCCGCTGGCGCCACAGGTGATCGTCGTGAACGTCAGGGTCTGGCTGACCGCCCAGCCCGCGGCCGTCAGCGTGCTGACTCGGACGTAATAGGTCGTGTTCGAGAACAACCCCGGCCAGCCGAATGTGGTCACGCTCGGTGACAGCGGGCCCCAGCTGGCATAGGTGCCTGCCGCGAAGTTCTTGTTCAGCGAGGTTAGCTCGACCCACTGAGAACCAAAGCTGGAAGGCGTCCAGTTGAACGTCGCGATCACGTAGTTGGCCGATTGACAAAGCTGCGCAACGAGATTGAGGCCGGTCGCTGGGCCTGTGCCGGTCTGACAGTCGCTACGTGTCTTGAAAACGAGCGTCTGGCTCGGCCACCAGCCGGTCGCTGTCAGCGTGTTGACGCGCGCGTAGTAGGTCGTGTTGGGGTAGAGCCCCGGCCAGGTGAGCGAGTTTTGACCGGCCGCCAGCGGCCCCCAGTTGCCATAGGTGAACGGTGCGAAGTTGGCGTTCACCGTGGTCAGGTCGACGAACTGAGTACCGAGACCTGAAGGCGCCCAGGCGAACGTCGCCTGGACCCAGCCGCCCGTCTGACACTGCTGCGACGCGGCCGTCAGGTTCGTCGCGCCGGGGTAGGTTGTCTGGCAGCTTCCGCTGTTGAAGACGATCGTCTGGCTGGGCTGCCAGACGGAGCCCGTGAACGTGTTCACGCGGATGTAGTAATTAGTGTTCGGGTACAGTCCCGGCCAGGAGAGCGATCCCTGGTTGCCGGCAAGCGGTCCCCAACCGCCGAACGTCCCCGGCGCGAAGCCGGCGTTCCACGACGTCAGGTCCACCCACTGGACGAGGCCCGCGTCCGGCGTCCAGGCGATGTTGGCTGTCACCCAGCCACCGGAGCACTGCAGTGAGGTCACGCGAAGGTTCGTCGCCGGAGCGGCCTCGGCGCTCGGCGGGCGCATCCCACCAGCCCCGGAGGCCATGACTGCGATCGCAAGTACGGCGATAGCCAGAGCACCCAAACTGCGCCACGCCATACCCAACCTCCGCGAGAGCCTTCTGGCCCTGCCCTACCTAAGACGCACGCCCGAACGCAATGGTTCCGGCGAAAAACTGCCCCGTGGCGCGCGTGATGTCGCGTGACTGTAACGAAGAGAACGTTTCGAAAGAATAAACCCGCTTGCGGCGAGGCTGCTTTACAGTATCCGCGTCCCCGGCATGTTCACCCAGGCGCTCATCTCGTGCGGCGCAGTCACAGACTCGGCGCGGCAGACGTGCTTCGCCGTCACCTGGTCGATGCTCGTGACGCCGAGCAGGCCCATCGCCGAGATCAGCTCGTTCTCCAGCAGCTCCAGCATGCGGAAGACGCCGTCCTTGCCCGCCGCGGCGAGCCCCCACGCCTCCAGCTTGCCGACTGCGACGGCCTTTGCGCCCAGCGCGATCGCCTTGAGGATGTCGGTGCCGCGCTGCACGCCGCCATCGACGATCACCTCGGCGCGGCCGT
>DATDPC010000212.1:0-29548 GCA_035292965.1 Dehalococcoidia bacterium
CTGGCTCGCCGCCTCAGAGGCCTGCGACTGGATCCGCCGCGTCCGCCGCGAAGGCGCCGCCTGGCGCGTCCTCCCCCAACCGGCGCAGCCGGAGCTCTACCCGGAG
The DNA here is from genome assembly GCA_035292965.1 of Dehalococcoidia bacterium. Classification (GTDB taxonomy): domain Bacteria; phylum Chloroflexota; class Dehalococcoidia; order DSTF01; family WHTK01; genus WHTK01. The sequence goes on from DATDPC010000212.1 coordinate 107, forward strand.
ACGGGCAACACCCAGGACGGCCCCTGGCACGCCGCCAAGTCGCAGATCGCAAAGCAGATCGATGACCTGACGCTGCTCTGGAACGTCCGCGACACCGCCCGTAGCCTCGCCCACCGCCACGGCGTCACCCGCTGGACAGACCCGGCCTGCACGCCGGAGCTGCTCGGCCTCGAAAAAGAACGCGCCCGCGTCCTCCAGGCCGTCCTCGACGTCAACCGCGGCGACGGCGCCCCGGTCTGGCCCGCGCGCATCCACGAGAGCGAGAGGGAATGGCGACCCGTACCGCCGCTCGAGTTCTACGTCGACTTCGAGTTCGTCAACAACCTCGCCGATGACCTGCGCGACTTCCCCAACACCTCCGGCGAGCCGCTGATCTTCATCATCGGCTGCGGCCACGTCGAGGACGGCGAGTGGCGCTTCGAGTGCTTCGTCGCCGACGCCCTCGACTCCCAGGACGAAGCCCGGATCATCGACGCCTGGTTCGCCCACATGGCCGCCGTCCGCGCCCGCCTCGACCCCGGCGGCGACGAGCCGCGTCTCTACAACTGGTCGCCGGCAGAGCCATCGAACCTCGAAACCTCGTATAACTCCGCCCGCGACCGCCATCCCGACAAGCACTGGCCGCCGGCGCGCTGGTTCGATTTCCTCAGTAACGTCGTCCGCAAAGAGCCCGTCGTCGTCCGCGGCGCCCTCATGTTCGGCCTCAAACCGATCGCCAAAGCGATGCACTCCCACGGCCTGATCGACACCGTCTGGGGCGACGGCCCCACCGACGGCCTCGGCGCCATGGTCGGCGCCTGGTGGTGCGAAGACGAACGCAAGCGCCTCGGCGTCTCCCTCCGCGACATCGACCTGATGCAAGAGATCGTCAACTACAACGAAGTCGATTGCAAAGTAATGATGGAAGTAGTGCGCTACCTGCGCGCCAACCATTAGAAACGTAGAAGGGCCCCTAGCCAAGCTCCTTCGTTGCCTCAATCCCGACAACGCCAGCAGAGGCAGCGCGGGCGCAGCCCGCAAAAGCGGGGTACAGGGGCGCAACCCCTGACGGGAGGTCTAAGGAGGGTGTCCCTCCTTAACTAACCCCTTTTCCTACAATCCGAGCGGAGCAGCCGAGGCCAAGCGAAGCGGGCCGAAGGATGCGCAGCGCCGCACGCCACAAGCCGCCCCGCCCGTCGTCAGGCAACCTCTTGTAGGCCGTCCCGTTAGCTGATAACGTCCCCTCGCGCGCCCCTTGCGCAGCAAACGGAGGTTCCTCAATGCCCGAACGTGATTGGGAGAACGCGTTTCCGGCCCCCGACCAGGTGGACGGCTTCTGGGGCTGGGACAGCATCCACGCGCCGCGCCCTCTCACGCCCCTCTCCGGCACCACCGTCTGGCCCGCCCTCGGTCAGGGCTTCACCAAGGCCATGGGCGAGATCAGCTGCCTGCTCGCCCTCGATTCGCGCACCTTCAACTACTACGCCTACGCCAACTTCCACGGCGTCGACACCGGCGCCGAGACGCCCGAATCTCGCAACGCCCGCTACCTCAAGATCCTCGATGAGTTCGTCCCCAACGTCGGCAAGCTCTGGCGTGAAGAGTGGCAGCCGACCCTCGTCCCCCTCTTCGACAACGCCCGCCACGCCGACTACGCGTCGATGACGGACGAGCAGCTCTGGGCGAACACGCAGGGCCAGTTCGAAGACCTCGTCTACCGCTGGACGATCCACGGCCGGATCAACTTCCAGCTCGTCGGCGCCAGCTGGTTCGTCGACTTCTACAACGAAAACTTCCACCCCGAAGAGCAGACCGAGGCCTACGAAGCCCTCCAGGGCTTCCACACGAAATCGGTCGAAGCCGGTCGCGGCCTCTGGCGTCTGCGAGGCCTGATCAAGGCAAGCCCGGCCCTGATCAAGGTCTTCTCCGAGAACGAGCCCCGCGCCCTCGCCGCCGCCCTCGTCCAGAGCGACGAAGGCAAGGCCTTCCTCAAACAGCTGCGCGACTTCCTCGAGGTCTACGGCTGGCGCAGCGACGCCGCCTACGAGCTCGACGACCCGACCTGGTGGGAGGACCCGTCGATCGCCCTCAGCACGCTGCAGGGCTACGTCAACGTCGGCGAAGACGCGGACCCGGACGTCGGCTACAACCGCGCCGTCGCCCGCCGCGAGGAGCTGCTCGCCCGCGCTCGCGAGCGCCTCAAGGACGACCCGAAGAAGCTCGAGCGCTTCAACTGGCTCTACGAGGCGGGCAAGGACAACCTCCCCGTCGCCGAGGACCACAACTACTACATCGACCAGGCCGGCGTCGTCATCCTCCGCCTGCCCCTGCTCGAGATCGGCCGCCGCATGGTCGCGAAAGGAACGGTTTCGCGCGTCGAAGACGTCTTCTACTTCTACCGCGACGAGCTCGGCGACGCCTTCCTCAAGGCCGGCGACCAGAAAGCTCTCATCGCCAAGCGCCGCGCCGAGCACGAGGCCGCATCGAAGATCGTGCCGCCGCCCGCCCTCGGCACGCCCGGCCCGGCGCCGGAAGACCCCTTCGCGGAAGCCCTCGTCGGCAAGATGCTCGGCGTCGGCCGCACGCCCGAGCCCGACAAGGACCCGGACGTCATCCGCGGCATCGCCGGCTCGCCCGGGACGATTCAGGGCATCGCCAAGGTCGTGCGCAGCCTCAACGAGGCGAGCAAGCTGCAGCAAGGCGACATCATGGTCTGCCAGATGACCCTGCCGCCCTGGACGCCCCTCTTCGCCACCGCCGGCGGCCTCGTCGCCGACACCGGCGGCATCCTCAGCCACTGCGCCATCGTCGCCCGCGAGTATCGCCTCCCCGCCGTCGTCGGCACCCTCGTCGGCACCCACACGATTCAGGACGGCTGGACGATCACCGTAGACGGTACCAAGGGCATCGTCCGCATCGATAAGCGCACCTAGCCACCGGCAGGGCCTGATCGCTGAAAGCTGGCGTCTGAAAGCCGAATCCTGAATGCTGACAGCTGATCGCTGAAGGCTGAAAGCTAACAGCACAAGGAGCAAACCATGCTGTACGGACTCACCATGTTCATCACCGAGACCTCGCTACAGCCGGCCGAGCTCGCCCGCGCCGCCGAAGACCGCGGCTTCGACTCGATCTGGGCGCCGGAGCACACCCACATCCCCTCCGCCCGCAAGACGCCCTGGCCCGGCGGCCCCGTCCTGCCCGACTACTACTCCCAGACCTACGACCCCTTCCTCGCCCTCACCGCGATGGCCGCCGTGACCACGCGCCTCAAGCTCGCCACCGGCATCTGCCTCATCGTCCAGCGCGACCCCCTAACCACGGCGAAGCAGATCGCCACCCTCGATCGCATCTCCGGCGGGCGCTTCATCTTCGGCATCGGCGGCGGCTGGAACCGCGAAGAGGTCGAAGACCACGGCACCCCCTTCGCCAAACGCTTCCCCATCCTCCGGGAGCGCATCCTCGCGATGAAGGCCCTCTGGACCCAGGACGAAGCCGAGTTTCACGGCCAATACGTCAACTTCGATAAGTCCTGGGCCTGGCCGAAGCCCGTCCAGAAGCCCCACCCGCCGATCATCATGGGCGGCGACGGCCCCACCACCTTCGACCGCATCGTCGAGTTCTGCGACGGCTGGCTGCCGATCACCCGCGGCGGCGGCGTCCCCGCCGACCTCGCAGGCAAGATCCTCGACCTCCGACACCGCCTCCAGGCCGCCGGCCGCGACCCGGACGCCCTCACCGTCTCCCTCTTCGGCGCCCCGCCCAACCAGGACGTCGTCGCCGCCGCCACCCGCTCCGGCATCGACCGCGTCATCTTCGGCGTCCCCAGCGCCCCCAAAGACGCAGCCCTCAAAGCCCTCGACGAGTACGCAAAGCTCGTCAAGTAACCACCTCGCCGCAAACGCGGCCTGTCACACCCACCCACCATTGCGAGCCATCCTTCCCCAGAAGGAGGCGCGGCAATCTTAGACGCCACGTTCGCGCAGCGAACCCCCATCGTCGATTCCCTCTCCCTTTGGGAGAGGGCCAGGGTGAGGGTCGACAGCGCACCACCATCCACACCACACGCCCCAACGTCGAAAAGCACCAGCAGGGGTAGCGGGGGCGCAGCCCATGCGGGGGGAGTCTGAGGGGTCTCCCCTCAGTCTTCTCTCTAACAAACCTCGAGGTGGAGCAGCGCCGAGGCGCTGGTCCGCCGGCTTCGAGCGAGCATGGTCGCGGGTTCACTGATGAGACCGCGAAGATCGTCAAGTGATGCTCCGCCCTTCCGAGCGGTAGATAATCGTCTTGTTCTGAGCGCGCAACGCAGTCCGGCCATCGGTTCGACTCGAGCCTTGCTCCTGTTCGCGCTGGTTGTGGCCGCCTTTGCCTGCAGCAGCGACAAACCTGACCCTGCGCCAACCTCAACCGACTCCCCGCGGCGCTCCATGTCCGACACCGAGTTCATCGCCTCGCTCTTCGATGAGCCAACAGCCTCATTCCTGTTGAACCAACCATGGATCGACGACGGCACGCCGGAAACCTTCAGCCTGGTGTCGACGCTCCGGACGGCGGAGGGTACGTTCAGCGGTCTCGGCTACCCATACGGAACCGGTGCCTTTTCCCAGTTCGTCACCTCGCTAACTGACATTTCCTGGTACGCCGACGGTCTCGATAAGCGCGAGAAGCTGATTCTCAAGGCCGTCTTCGAGACCATGAACTTCGGCCTCTCGCCGCGTTCAGACCTGAAACATCCCGACTCCGACTGGATCGTGCGTATGCATGACACCCTCAAGAACGAGCTCTACACCTGGGTCTCGTTGCCCCAAAGTGGCGACAAGCCCTTGATCGCGGCGTCCAAAGATCCCGATCTCGCTCGCCGCGCGTTAACCCTGGCCGCGACCTACATGCCCGACATCGAGGCGTTCTTTGGCCCCTTTAAGCAGGACTACCTGTTCTTCTTCGTCACCGACGATTCTCCGAACTGTGGACAAACGAGAGGCTCCGAAGCGTTCATCCTGCTCCAGCCAGATTGCGTCTTTCCCCTCGTCGTGGCGCATGAGACCGTCCATACCTTCACGGAGGCTCCCTTGCCCGGTTGGTATTCAGAAGGCATCGCAGAGTTCGTGTCGGCACGGCTCACAGCGGATATCGATGTCGTATATCGCTACCTCACGAGTTACCTGGCAAGAGAAGGCAAGTCAAAGTTCCACCTCGACAACCTGCTCGAGGCGGTTGATGACCAGGAACGCTTCGGCGGCATGCTGTTCCTGAAGGATGTCGCCGACCTGATCGGCTATACCGCCCTCAGTGAGGTGTGCCAGGAGACTAATAAGATGGCGGAGCGGCTCGGCATGAACCTTCTGCTTCGCGGACACGGCACCGAAATATTCGATGTGATTCGTTCTCAGACGCCCGCGGACAAGAAGCAGGCGCTTGAAGATCTCATCGCCGCACGCACCCTTCCTTGACCCTGAGCGACGCCTAATCGAAGATTCGCCCCAATGCCTGAAACCGAGTACGTAAACGCCGGCACGCTCGCCGATTACGCCGAAGAAGGCGTCATCAAAGCCGTCGAGTACGACCGCGGCTACATCGCCGTCGTCCAGGTCGGCGGCAAGTTCCACGCCTTCACCAACGTCTGCCCACACGCCGGCTTCCCCCTCAGCGGCGGCGGCGCCAGCGCCACCGAAGTCATGTGCTTCGCCCACGGCGCCGTCTTCAACATCGAAACCGGCGCCCCCGTCGAAGGCCCCGCCTACGAGCCGATCGACATCTACGAAGTACACATCGAAGGCGAAGACGTCCTCGTAGCCGTCCCGAAGTAACCCGCAACGCGCTGCTCTTATACCCGTGGTTCCTTAACCCGTAGCCGAGCCTTTCCAGGCTCGGCCGCACAACGTACCGCCCTTTCGACCCTCGCTCGTGCAGGCTCGGCGTCACCACTTCACGTGTCATCGACCCGCAACGTCGTACACCTCGGTCTCCCCGCTCTCCCGCCCCTACGGTTCGCCCGAATCTAAACCGATTCTGTATCAGAGGCGCCAGCCAGACGCTCCGCCGGACGGGCCGCGAGCGAAAATAGGGGCTTTTCCCCCGCTAAACTCTCCGTTTCCACGCCGATAAACCTTTGAGGCCTGTCGCGAGTGTTGTCGCGTATCTCGCTGCCTCACTTGAAGGAGAAACGAATGGACACTCTTACCCTCAGCCGGACGCGTTGGTTGCCCTTCGTCCTGGCCTTCGTTGCCATGCTGGCCGTTATGGCCTGCGGCGGCGACAACGCCACCAAGGTCGACAAGAGCGCGATGGCGCCGCCGGACCAGCAGATCCTCCGGCTGCGACTCAACGGCGAACCCAAGACAATCGATCCCGCCCTGTCTAACTCGCTCGCCGAGGCTACCCTGACGCGGCCCCTGTTTGCCGGCCTCTTCAGCTACGACACGGAGCTGAAGATCATCCCCAACATGGCCACGGACGTGCCGACAGACGACAACGGCGGCATCTCCAAGGACGGGCTCACCTACACCGTCAAGATCAAGAAAGACGCCAAGTGGAGCGATGGCAACCCCATCACCGCTAACGACTTCGTCTACAGCCTCCGCCGCGCCCTCGACCCGAAGCTTGGCAGCCCATACGTCTCCTTCTACTACGGCATCGTTGGCGCCCAGGACTACAACACCGCCTTCGGCACCAAGGACGCTCCCAAGACCCCCGGCGATTCTGAGCTGAGTGCCCTGCGCGACAAAGTCGGCGTAGAGGCGAAGGACGCCACCACGGTCGTCTATCACCTCAAGCAGCCCGACCCCAGCTTCCTCAACCTCCTCGCCCTGTGGACCGCCTACCCGGTCGAGCAGAAGGTCGTCGAGCAGTACGGCGCCAAGTGGACCGAGGCCGGCAACCACGTCGGTAACGGCCCCTTCGTCCTGCGCGAGTGGGCCCACGACCAGCGCATCGTCTTCGAGCCCAACCCTTACTGGACGGGCGAGAAGCCGAACCTCAGCCGCATCGTCATCAGCTTCATCGCCGACGACGCTGCCGCTTACGCCGCCTTCCAGGCCGGCGACCTCGACGTCGTCACCGTGCCCCCGGCCTCCAGCCGCACGATCGCGGCCTCGAACTCCGCCGAGTTCCAGAAGATCGCCGACCTCAGCACCTACGCCATGTTCATGAACAACAAGGTCGCGCCCTTCGATAACCAGAAGGTGCGCGAAGCCTTCGCCCTCGCCGTAGACCGCAACGCCTACGTCGATGGCGTGCTCCAGGGCGCCGGCGCCGCGACGACGAGCTGGATCCCGCCCGGCATGCCCGGCTACGACGCCAACCTCGGCAAGCAGTGGACCTTCGATGCCACAAAGGCGAAGCAAGCCCTCGCCGAAGCCGGCTACCCAGACGGCAAGAACTTCCCCGCCGTCACCTTCCTCGCCGTCTCCTCCGATACCAACCGGCTCGTCGGCCAGTTCATCGAGGACCAGCTGAAGAAGAACCTCGGCGTCACCGTCACCACGGAATACGTCGACTCGAAGACCTTCGGTGGACGCTTCACCGGCAACCAGCACCAGGTCACAATCCAACGCTGGAGCGCCGACTGGCCCTACCCCAACAACTGGCTGCCCGACCAGTTCGGCACCAACGCGCTCAACAACCACTCCGGCTACAGCAGCTCGAAGTTCGACGACCTCGTGAAGAAGGCCGCCGCCGAAGTCGACGAGAAGAAGCGTCTAGACCTCTACGCCCAGGCGCAGAAGCTCATCATCGATGAGGCGGTCATCTCACCGCTCTACAACCGCCAGACCTACCTGCTCGTGAAGCCGTGGGTCAAGGACCTGATCGCCACGCCCCTCGACGGTGCGATCAAGGGCGACTCCAACCTGACGAAGACCTACATCGCTGCCCGCTAGCGAGAGAGGACTGAGTAGGTAACCGAAGGGGCGCATCGTGCGCCCCTTCGGTCCTTAAAGACGATGGCCGCATACGCCCTCAGACGCTTGCTCTGGCTCGCACCGGCGCTGCTCTTTATCTCGCTCGTCACCTTCGCCCTGATGCACTCCGTTCAGGGCGGCCCCTGGGACGACGACCGCCGCCTCCCGCCCAGCGTCACCGAGAACCTCGACCGCAAGTACGGCCTCGATAAGCCCCTCTACGCCCAGTACTTCGATTTCGTAACCGGCGCCCTCCACGGCGATCTCGGCATCTCCTACGCCCGCCAGGACAAGCCCGTCACCGCGATCATCCTCTCCGGCTTCAAGGTCACCGCCGTCCTTGGCGTCCTCGCCCTCGCCGTCGCCGTCGTCGCCGGTGTCGGCCTCGGCGTCCTCTCCGCCCTCAACCGCAACCGCTGGCCAGACTACGCCGGCGTCCTCTTCGCCTCGATGGGTTCGGCGGTGCCCGCGTTCGTGCTCGGCATCTTCCTCGTCTACATCTTTGGCGTCCAGCTCCACTGGCTACCGACCTTCGGCTGGGATACGCGCGGCGGCCTCCTTCCCGGCTGGTTGCCGCGCTGGCAGCAGCTCGTCCTCCCCGTCGTCACGCTCTCTGCCCTTCCCGCCGCCTACCTCGCCCGGATCACCCGCGCCAGCCTCCTCGAGGTCCTGCGACAGGACTACATCCGCACCGCGCGGTCCAAAGGCCTCGGCGGCGGCAGCGTCCTCTTCCGCCACGCGATGCGCAACGCCGCCATCCCGATCGTCACCGTCCTCGGCCCCGTCATCGCCGGCCTCGTCACCGGCTCGTTCATCATCGAGCAGCTCTTCTCCGTGCCCGGTACGGGCCGTCTCTTCGTCCAGAGCGTCAACGCCCGCGACTACGGCCTGATCATGGGAACGACCCTCTTCTACGCCGCCGTCATCGTCGTCGTAAACCTCGCCGTCGATATCACCTACGCCTTCATCGACCCGCGGATCCGCTACCGGTGATGCTTAAGCCCCGCCACGGACGCCGAACCGCCCACCCTGAGCTTGTCGAAGGAAGAACCGCTCATCCTGAGCTTGTCGAAGAGCCTGCCCTGAGCTTGTCGAAGGGACGAGCGGGTCCCGTCGTCAGAGGCGCCTTCGCAGACGTCCCCGCACGCGGTTACTGGTCGCGCGCCTTCCGCCGTCTGCTCCACAACCGCCTCGCCGTCGCCGGCCTCGCCGTCATCACCCTCTTCGCCCTCGTGGCGCTGCTCGCGCCCCTCATCGTCCCGCACGACCCGTCGAACCAGGACCTCGCGCACACCTTCGCCAGCCCCAGCCTCGACCATCCGATGGGCACCGACAACCTCGGCCGCGACTGGTTCAGCCGCCTGGTCTACGGCGCCCGCCTCTCCCTGACGATCGGCTTCTTCGCCCAGGCCGTCGTCCTCGGCATCGGCCTGCCCGTCGGCCTCGTCGCCGGCTACAAGGGCCGCGCCGTCGATGGCCTCCTCATGCGCCTGACCGACCTCGTCTACGCCTTCCCCGACCTGCTGCTGATCATCCTCCTCCGCAGCGTCATAGGCGGCAGCATCTTCATGCTCTTCCTCATCATCGGCCTCGTCGCCTGGGTCGACATCGCCCGCCTCGTCCGCGGCCAGGTGCTCTCGCTCAAGGAGCGCGAGTTCGTCGAAGCCGCCCGGTCATTAGGGGCGAGCGACCGCGAGATCATCACCCGGCACCTCTTCCCCAACCTGACCGGCCCCCTCACCGTGCTCGTCGCCTTTGGCGTCCCGCGCGCCATCTTCGTCGAGGCGACGCTCAGCTTCATCGGCATCGGCGTCAACCCGGGCACGCCCAGCTGGGGCACCATGGTGCACGAGGGCTACGCGGCGATCTTCGCCTTCCCCTACCTCGTCATCTTCCCCGCCGCCGCGATCGCCCTGCTCATGCTCGCCTTCACCTTCGTCGGCGATGGCCTGCGTGACGCCCTCGACCCCCGCAGCGAAGACGCCGCCCCGTCCCTAGACGCTGCCCTCAAGCGCCAACGCCGCGCCGAGGCACCCGCCGCCCCCGAAACGCCGCAAGAGCTACCGAAGGCCGCATAGACCAGTCACGATGGACTGGGCCTCCCAGAAGACGCCGAGTAAGCCCACGCCCCGACACGCCTACTGCTGACTTAGGGGCAGGTAACAAACGTGCTGAACAGAGGGGGGCCTGTTCCGGCCCATGAATTCAGCACCACCGCCTGAACGCTCGTTCCACGGTGCAGGGCGGCCGTAAAGCTTCCATGTCCAGAGAGAATCATCGTCTGCCCAATTGTTGACCAGCCGCCACTAGCAGTTGGTGTCCTGAAATCGACCAGATAGTTGAATTGCACGGGCTGACCGCCTCCGCAGAGGATGTCCACAGTGAAAGTGAACTTTCTCGTTGAACCATCCGGCCGCGCAACAGATGACGCTCCAGCTGACATGACTTCGGCGCGGCCGGCGACTCGTCCAGGGTGAACGGAGAGATTGACTACTTCCGCCAGCATGCACCCGGTGTCTACCGGCTTGGTTCCTCGCTGCTTCCCCTCTTGAGTCATGCCGACCTCCAAACGCGATGGATACTACTCTGCTGCCACTAGGTTGTCGAAGGCGCCGCAATGATTCGAGGGGACTAGGCCCGAACCATCTGTGCCAATCTGTGAAATCTGTGGCATTCGGAGCGCCCGCTTAGCGTCAAGACTTGCTGCCGGCCGAAACGCCCTCTCTCGCCGCGCTCGCCGCCGCTGTCTCGAGGATCGGCCGCTGCTCGTACTCCAGCCGCTCCACCAGCGATTGCCCCAGCACGTACTGCTTGAACAGCCGTCGCAGCCGCCGCCAGACGCGCACCCGCGCCGTGTACAGCGCCAGCTGCAGGTGCGTCTCGCGGTGCAGCCGCTCCCGCGCGAACGCCCGCGCCGAGACGATCTCCTTCAGGCCCCACTTCTGGCGCACGCGGTCGGCGCTGCGCCGGTCGGCCGCCAGGCTCCAGCGCTCGCGGAAGAACTCCCGCTCCTCCCGCTCCACCGGTGGCGGGTAGACGAGGTCGGCGTGCGCCCGCGGCTCGAACACGATCGGCACGCACGCCTCCCGCAACCTCAGGCTGATGTCGAGGCAATCGTGCGTCGTCAGAACCTCGTCGAAAAGGTCGAGCCGCCTGACCACGTCCGTGTCGAACAGCAGCAGGTGCGACTCGACGCTCTCGACGATCATCGACGTCTGCTCTTCGTGCTTCCCGCCCAGCGAGTACACCTCCAGCCGCGTCTCGCCGTCGATCTCGTGGTCGTTGAAGTTGCCCAGCAGGTCGTCGCCGTGGTACTTCGCGTGCTCGAACAGCAGCGGCGCCGCCACGCCGGCGTTGTGTCGCTTGATCGCATCCAGCAGCAGCGTCAGCCACCCCGGCGAGACGTAGCAATCGTTCTCGAGGAAGACGAGGTAGTCCGTATCGCACATCGGCACGACCAGGTTGCGCGCCTCGTTCGGCAGCAAGTAACGGTTGACCCTCAGGAACTCGACGTTCTCGCGCCCGGCGACCGTCTCCTCGATCTGCCGGAGATAGCGCGGCGGCGTCAGCGAGTCGACGATGATCAGCCGGTAGTCGATCTCCTTCGTGTTCTCAAACAGCGCCCGCAGCGCGCCCGCCGCCTGCGAGTAGCGCTCGCGCACCGTGAAACCAATCGTCACCGAACCAGACTGCATCGAAGGCCCCTCTCGGCGGCTGAGCCTACAGGCTACCCGATTTGCCGCGCCCCGCGAAAGGCCCGGCGCAGCACTGTCATTGCGACCCATCCTTCCGCAGAAGGAGGCAAGCCTGTCCTGAGCCTGTCGAAGGGCAACCTCACGCGAAAGTACGAGGCGCCCCGCTCTATTCGAGACACGTCCCTAACGCCCACCCCCATTGCGACCCGTCGCCCCACTGGGCTCGCGTCAGGCCGGTTGATCCATGAGTAAGCTGGCGGACTGAGAACCGCTCGTCCTGAGGCACTCGTAGGACGAGCGGCGTCCATCGTTAGAGTCGTTCCGGATGCCCGCGCCGCCCCGTCTTCGAGTTAGCGCCATCTCCCGCTAAACTCAGGACGTGACCAACTGCACTCCCGGCTCGAAGACACGCACGACCCAAACAATCAATCCGCTCGACCCCATTTTCGACGCCGCCCAGACTCAGCCCATCGCGAAAAACGCGCCATTCAATCATTCAATCAAACGAGGAGTAGGCCCATGAAGCTCGGACTCGTAGGGCTCGGACGGATGGGCGGCGGCATCGCCGCCCGCCTGCGTGACGGCGGCCACGAGGTCGTAGCCTACGACCTCGACGCCTCCCTAACCGAAGCACCCTCCATCGAAGCCCTTGTCGCCTCCCTCCCATCACCCCGCGCCGTCTGGCTCATGATCCCCGCCGGCGAGCCCACCCAGGGCGCAGTCGACGCCCTATCAGCCCTCCTAACCCCTGGCGACGTCATCGTCGAGGGCGGCAACTCCCACTACCGCGACTCGCAGCGCCGCGCCGCAGCCCTCGCCGCCAAAGGCATCGACCTCCTCGACTGCGGTACGTCCGGCGGCGTCTGGGGCAGGCAGAACGGCTTCTGCCTTATGCTCGGCGGCCCCAAGCCCGCCTTCGACGCCCTCGAGCCCGTCTTCGCGACGCTTGCGCCGCCCTCCGGCTATCAGTACCTCGGTCCGTCCGGCGCCGGCCACTTCGCCAAGATGGCGCACAACGGCGTCGAGTACGGACTCCTGCAGGCCTACGCCGAAGGCTTCAGCCTCCTCGAAGCCTCCGGCTTCGACTACGACCTGGCGCGCCTCAGCGACCTCTGGGGCCGCGGCAGCGTCGTCCGCTCATGGCTCCTCGAGCTCGCCCAGCGCGCCTTCGAGGCCGACCCAAAGCTCGCAAACCTCCAGGGCTACGTCGAAGACTCCGGCGAGGGACGCTGGGCGGTGCAAGAGGCCGTGGAGCGCGGCCTACCGCTGCCGGCGATCACGCTATCGCTCTACCGCCGGTTCGCCTCGCGCGATGGCAACCCCTTCGCGAACAGGTTTATCGCCGCGTTGCGGAACCAGTTCGGCGGCCACGCCGTCCGCGACGGGTAGTAGGTCATCGGCCCCGTGTCTGTCAGATGGCGGTACTTCCGGATGAGACGGCGCGCCTTGCGCGGCGCCTTCAAGAACAGGCTGTAGAGCCGCCAGCGCCAGAGGCTGGTGCGGATGTGGCGCTCCCGGACGAAGCTCATCGAGCTCGGGATCTGGTCGAAGCCCCACTTCTGCATGATTAGGTCGTGGCTGGTGACGGCGCGGTCCCAGTCCCAGCGCATCATGTAGTAGTCACGCTCCTCCGGCTCGACCGGCGGCGGGATGTCGATCAGCACCCGCGCCCGCGGCTCGAAGACGATGCGCACGCCGGCGCTCGTGATCGAGAGGCAGATGTCGATGAAGTCGCGCGCCGTGATCCGCGGATCGAACGGGTTCACGAGCTCGAAGACAGACTTGCGGAACATCAGGCAGTGACACTCGGCGCTCTCCACCAGCCGCGCCGGGCCCTGCTCCAGGTCCCCCGTCAGCGCGACGAACTTGAGCCGCTTCAGGCCATTCTCCGTCTCGGCCGTGAAGGCGCCGAGTTGGTCTTCGGCGTGGAAGAGGCCGCTTTGCTCGAGGATCACGGGCACGGCGACGCCGGCGTCGAAGCTCTCGCACGCCTCGATCATGTAAGTAAGCCAGCCGCGGCTCGGGAAGAGGTCGCTCTCGGTGAAGCAGATGTAGTCCGTCGTACAAGCCTCGGCGAGCATGTGGCGTGCTTCGTTCGGCGTGATGTAGGCGTCCGTGCGCACGACCTCGACGTTCTCGAGACCGGCGGTCGCAGCCTCGATCTCACGCCAGTAGCGCGGCGGCGTGGCGCAATCGACGACGACGAGCTTGTAGTCGATGTCGGTGACTTCGACGATGCGACGCAGTGCGTCTGCGGTGCGGCTGAAGCGCTCACGCGGGAAGACGGCGACGGTGACGCTGGGCTGGGTCACGATTCGTCTCCGGACAGACGCGGCGTTAGCCTTGGCTCGCTGCCCCGGCGTGGCGTCTTGCGCCAGTAGTAGGTGTAAGTGTCGCGGCGATGCAGCAGGTGCAGCAGCGTCTTCCCGAGCTTGCGCTGCACGCGGCCAACGCTGTTAAACCAGCGCCAGGAGAACTTCGAGGTGCGGTGGTGCTGGCCACGGATAAAAGTGAGCGGGGTCGTCATCTTGTCGATGCCCCACTTCTCGCAGAGCAGCTCCAGGCTGGCGGCTGCAGCGTCCCGATCCCAGCGCCAGTGATAGAACTCGCGCTCCTCCGGCTCTACCGGCGGCGGCGCGTCGATGAAGGCGCGAACCTTCGGTTGCAGGGCGATGCGTGCGCCGGCCTGCTTCAGTTGGAGGCTCAGGTCGACGAAGTCGCGCGTCGTGATCCTGGCGTCGAACGGGTTGACTCTCTGGAAGACGCTGGAGCGAAACAGGAGGCAGTGCGCCTCCGCGCTGCCGATGATCTGCACCGGTCCCGTCTCCGTCCCCTCCGGCATCTTGATCAGGTCGAGGCGAACGCCGTCCGGCTCGCTAACGAAGTCGAAGCGGCTGAGCATGCCGTCGACGTGGAGATGGCCGCCCGTCTCGACGACAAGCGGCGCCGCGACTTCCGCGTCGAGCGCCTCGCAGGCGGCGATGAGGTCTGCCAGCCAGCCCGGCTCGACGAAGACGTCGTTCTCGACCAGGCAGAGGTACTCGGTCTGGCAGGCGTTGACGATGAGCGGGCGCGCTTCGTTCGGGCGCAGGTAGACATCGCTGCGTATGACCTCGACGTTCTCGCGTCCGGCGATCACAGACTCGATCTCGCGCCAGTAGCGAGGCGGCGTGTTGCAGTCGACGACGATCAGCTTGAAGTCGATGTCGGGCGTCGAGTCGAAGAGGCGGCGCAGTGCTGCTGCGGCGCGGGAGAAGCGCTCGCGCGGGAAGACGGCGACGGTGACGTTCGGTGTTCCGGCCACGTCCCTGGCTCCCTTGCGTTAGTTGGGCGGGGTGGCGTTAGTGGCGGAGAGGCAGGGATTCGAACCCTGGATGCCGGAAAACCGACATAACGGTTTTCGAGACCGCCGCATTCAACCGCTCTGCCACCTCTCCGCTGGGCATTGTAGCAAAGGGCTGGTTCGAGGTCGGGGTTGGCCGAGACCTCCTTGGACGCTCCACTCGTCTAAAGGCGCAGGCAGCGTAGCGTCCTTCGACAAGCTCAGGAAGAGGAAAGAGACGCCTCTAACTTCTTCCTGAGCTTGTCGAAGGACGCCACGTTCCATGTGATCGATGAGGCTTCGTATTCAAGGTCGCGCAATCGCCTGCGAGATATGCAGAGGCCCCGGCCGTTCCCAGCCGAGGCCCTTGCTTCTTCGACAGTTCGCCTCAGCTGACGAGGTTGGCGAAGACGAAGGTGCGGGTGCTGTACTCGTGGGCCACAGGGTCCCAGGTGCCGCCGCAGGTGATCAGCGTCATGTCGGCGCCGCGGGCGAGGGCCACAACGTCGTCGCTCGGCGAGAATGACCCGACGGCGGTAATCACGAAGGTGTACTCCGTACCACCGCTGGCGTACTTAATCTCCATTCCCGGCCCGACACTGCCACGCGTCAGGTCCCAGAAGGCGGCGGCGCCCGAGCTGCCGTTGTGGCAGGTGGCGCAATCGACGTGGCCGGCGAGTACCTTGCGGTTGCCGAGGCCGAAGGCGTTGAGGTTGTACTCGACGGCGCAGAAGTAGCAGGTCGGGTCGGGCAGCGCGCCCGCGTCGAGACCGACCGTCTGGCTGTAGATGTCGACGTCAACGCTGGTACCGGGTATGCGGAGCCGCGAGCCCGTCGCCAGCTGAACGCCTGCCGAAGGCGGTCCGGCCGCGCGAGCCGTAGTGCCAGTGTTCGTGCCGCCACCGCTGTTGGCGCCGCAGTTCTTCTGGAACCAATCGCGTTCCTCCGGCGACTTGTAGTCGCTGCCGCGGATCGCGTTGCAGTCGGCGCGGTTCACGGCCGTCGCGGACGGTCGCGGCGTCGCGGCGGCTGGCGCCCGCGTCGAGGTGGGCGCGGCGTCGCTCAGGACCGCATCGGCTCGAGTCTTACCGCCGCCGTCATCGCTGGAGCCTCCGCTGCCGAAGACGACTGTATAGCCGACGACGAGCAGCACCGCGGCGGGGATGCCGAGGATCAGCGCACTACGGGGGATCTGCTGAAGGATGTCCTGTAGCTGCTTCAAGGCTCCGTCCTCCCCTGTTGCTTCCTTAGATCAGCTTCGCCGTGACGATGAAGCGCTTGTCGTACTCGCCGCCGCTAAAATTGCCGGCGCAAGTGATGATAGTAAGCGTGGTCTCCTTAGTGGTCGCGTAGATCTGCTCCCACGCGGCAGTCTTGGCGTTGACCGACTCCGCCGCGGTTACTGTGTATTTGTAAGACACGCCGGAGATCTGCACCTCGATCTGGTCGCCCGGCACGATCTGCTTGAGGTCCCAGAGAACAGCGGTGCAGGGTGGAGGCACGCTGCCGTTCTTGCATGCGCTGCGCCCCGAGTCGACGTGGCCGGAGAAGATGGCGTTGCCGCCCTTGCCAGGCGCGCCGCCGAGACCCGGCCAAGCGGTGAAGTCGTGGTAGGCGATGTCGTCGGCGCCGTCCGGCACCGGCGGCTCACCATCCAGACCGACCGGCTTGTAAGAAAGTGGCGCGGTGACGCCAATTTTCGGGATGATCATCCGGTCGCTGTTGCCAACCGCGTTCAGGTTCGGGTTGACGTTCGGGACGGCGGTCGGCCGGTTCAGGTCGAGTGTGGCAACGGGCGTCGGCACGACGTCATCGGCGGCCAGCCCGGCGAGATCGCCGCTGGGCTGGCTCTTGCCGCCGCCGCCCATGGCGACAACGACGAGGACGATGCCGACAACAACGACGGCGACAAGGCCGCCGATGACCGGCAGGGTGGGGCGCCCGGCGATCAGGCCGCCCTGTCCTTGATCATCCGAATTCTGGTTCTGAGCCATTGGTCAAACCTCGCGGGATATGGTTTCGGCCGCGTATGGGCCTTCTTCCAGGATAAGGAGTGAAGTTGCGCGAGCGCAACTTTCGTACTGCGGGGCGTGTATCGGATATAGAAAAGAGGCGGCTCCGGCTAGGGAGCCGCCTCTTTGGTTACGAGAGCTTACGGACGTTAGGCGCGGATGCGCTTCGCGACCGCAACGCCGCCGGCGAGCCCACCGAGGGTGAGCAGGAGAGCAGCGTAGATCGTCCAGTTGGCGCCGTTGTCGCCGGCAAGGCCGCCGTCACCCGTGGCGGGTGCGCGCACCGTACCGCCGGTCGCCGTCGTCGGCGCCGGCAGCGGGACCGTGGCCGTGGCGGCCGCGGCGCAGGTGACCGCTACGGTCTTCGGCGTCGCAGCTACTGCCGCCGCCGTCGCGTCGTTGTCAGCGTTGGCGCCGAATTCAACGGACTGAGCAGTTGCAGGGGCGTAGTAGTGGAAGACGATCGTACCGGCCGCGCTGGTGGTCTGCGGCATCGTCTCGAGGATCGTGCCGCTACCCGTAGCCGTCAGATTGACCGAGGCGCCCTGGATCGGGTCGCCACCGCTGTCCTTCACCGTGACCGTGACGGTGCCGGTGATCGAGTTACAAGCGAAGCTCGTGGCCGAGGTCGTGGTCACGACCGAGGTGATGACGCCGCCTGTTAGGGAGCAGTCAATCTCGAACTCGTGCGTGTCGTGTGCACCACCAGGCGCATCCGTCGTCTCGATCGTGACGGTAATTGCCGCGTCCTCGTTGCAGGAGACATCAACCGTGACGTCTACGCGGGTGAGTCCACTGGTCCCGTTTGTGTCCGGACCATCATCAACCGTGATGTCGTCAGAGCTGTTGCCGCCGGAGACCGCACAGTCGTCACCTGCGGGGCCGCTGTCGTCGTCACAGCTAACGAAGGTAAACTCGGCGGTGCCGTCATCTGGCGAACTCGAACTGATTTCCACGCTAGCGATGCCGTCACCGGGAGATGCATCCATCACGACACGAAGGGTGGACGAGTCACCGTCGGCGGCGGTAATTGTTGCGCCATCAGCTACAGCAGAGCCGCCAAGCGTGACGGTGCCGATGTCCGCCGCTACCTGCGGCGTGGATCCTGGGGCACCGCCCAGGGCGAATAGGCCTACCGCCAGCAGAGCAACGAGCGGCAGGAGCTTCCAGGTGAACTTCATGCGTTTCCTCCCATAGGGAATTATCCCGCTCCTTGTGTCTGGAGTCGGTCTATTCCAGGGATATACGCCGCAAACCACGCCGCGACGCATCCGCCACCAAGTCCCCGGTATTGCTATATGGGGCCCGCAGCCTTTCGGGCCAGTCGCGTGTCAAACGCAACCGTGACGGATTATATCATCTTTTTCGGCTGTTTTCGCCATCGGGGAAACATTTAGATCATGTAACAGATCGGTATCAGCTGGTCAGCTGTCAGGCTTCAGCTATCAGCTGTCAGGCTCGCTCCTGGAATCACAAGCGCCTCATTTCCAAGTACGGCGCTAGCAGGGGTAGCGGGGGCGCAGCCCATGCGGGGGGAGTCTGAGGGGTCTCCCCTCAGCAATCATCTCACCCAACCTGAGCGGAGCAGCCGAAGCAAAGCGCAGCGCGCTGAAGGATGCGCAGCGGCGCACGCCCGCGACGCCCCGTTCGGCACGACGAGCTGGGCGGCGTCACTCTGATACAACTGGCGCGTGTCTCCATAAGCCAGCTCTTTCCGGACGGAGCTAAAGCTTCGTCCCTACGTTTTCGTTGCTGACAGCTGATAGCTGACGGCTACAGGATCGGTAGGTAGCGCTTCAGCTCGAAGTCGGTGATGTGCGAGCGGTAGCCTTCCCACTCGATCCGTTTCGAGGTCAGGAGGCTTTCGAAGACGTGGTCGCCGAGGCAGCGGCGCAGGAGGTCGCTGTGCTCCGCTTCGAGGAGCGCTTCGTAGAGGCTGCCGGGCAGCGTCTCCGCCTCCGACATGCTGGCGGCGTCGCCGGCGTCGCGGCTCGGCGGCAGCGGGTACTCCTGCTCGATGCCTTCGAGGCCGGCGGCGAGCAAGGCGGCGAACATTAGATAAGGGTTGCAGGCGGCGTCCGGGGCGCGGTACTCGACGCGGGAGGAGATCTCGCGGCCCTGTCGATACTCCGGCACGCGCAGGAGATCGCCCGGCATGCGGCCGGCCGTGGCGGTCTGGGCGAGCGGGCCGAGGCCGCTACGCCGGTTCCAGGCGACGCGTACCGGCGCCTCGAAGCCGGGGACGAGGCGTTTGTACGAGTTTACCCACTGGTTCGTCACCAGCGTGATCTCGCGTGAGTGACGCAGGAGGCCGGCGATGAAGCCGCGCGCGACGGCGGAGAGCTTCATCGGGTCATTCCCATCGTAGAAGGCGTTCTCCTCGCCGCGAAACATTGAGAGGTGGACGTGCATGCCGGAGCCGTTCTCCCCTTCGAGGGGCTTCGGCATGAACGTGGCGTAGACGCCGCCCGCCATCGCCACCTCTTTGACGACGAGGCGGCAGGTGAGGACGCTGTCCGCCATCGTCAGCGCGTCCGTGTAGCGCAGGTCGACCTCGTGTTGCGATGGCGCGACCTCGTGGTGGGACGACTCGACGCCGATGCCCATCTCCTCGAGGGTGAGCACCGTCTCGCGACGCAGGTCGCTGGCGCCATCGAGCGGCGTCAGGTCGAAGTAACCGCCCTGGTCGAGCGGCGTCGTGCCCTCGGCGTCTTTGAAGTAGAAGAACTCGACCTCGGGACCGACGTAGAAGGTAAAGCCCAACGCGGCGGCGCGCGCGAGGTTGCGCTTCAGGACCTGGCGCGGGTCGCCGGAGAAGGGCGTGCCGTCCGGCAGGTGGATGTCGCAGAACATGCGGGCAACGCGGCGCTCGCGCGGGCGCCAGGGCAGCACCTGAAACGTCGACGGGTCCGGCATCGCCATGACGTCGCTCTCGCCGCCGCGGGCGAAGCCCTCGATCGCGCCGCCATCGAAGCCAACGCCTTCTTCAAGCGCCTCTTCCAGCTGCTCGAACGTGATCGCGAAGCTCTTCAGGGAGCCGAGGATGTCTGTGAACCAGAGGCGAATGAACTTGACGTCCTGCTGGCGACACTGCTGCAGCACGTATTCGTGACTCTTGTCGATATCTCGGTTCGTCATAGTCTATAGATGATACGGCCCTCGCCGGAGGGGCTTTATTGCTCGCTGGTTAACTTCACGTTACGTCTAGGCAGATCAGGGTATTCGAGGGGTTCTATAAGACGTAGGCGACGTTATAGTTAGCGTAATGGATAGCGTGCTGTTGCTCTACCAGACCGAAGGCACCTCGATGCTGCGGCGTGACCTCGAAGCGGTCGGCGTTAGCGTCGAGACGGCACCCCTCGCGGACGCCGAAGAGGCGCTGCACGGCTCTTCGCCCGACGCCGTCATCGTGGAAGCGGCGACGAGCCTGGACGAGACGCGACGTCTGGTCGAGTCGCCGGCGCGACCTTCGCGGGCGCCGCTGATCCTGCTGCTGCGCGCCGACCAGCTTGCCGGCCTCGACGCCACCTGGCCGATCGACGACCTTGTCGTCATGCCGGCATCGTCCGAGGAAATCGCGGTGAGGTTGCGACGCGCGATCTGGCGCAAGACCGGTGTCGACACGGCGAACACGCTGCGTCGCGGCGACCTGATGCTGGACCTGGCGAACTACAAGGTGTTTGTCGGGCAGGAATCGATAAGCCTTACGTTTAAGGAATTCGAGCTGCTGCGCTTCTTGATGACGAACCGCGGCAAGGTGTTCACGCGCGAGGCGCTGCTCAACCGCGTCTGGGGCTACGAGTACTTCGGCGGCGCCCGCACGGTGGACGTCCACATCCGCCGCCTGCGCAGCAAGATCGAGACCGGCTCGACCGTCTACATCGAGACGGTGCGCAACGTCGGCTACCGCTTCCCTGCCGACGGCTAGATCAGAGCCCGTTTCCGGTTAGATACGCGATGCACACTCGTGGTGCGGCATCGACGCGCCTCCGGCTCTGCCGGACAGACCCCACTTAATCAGCCCGTAACTGCCCCGAAACATAAACGAAACATAGTCAGCTTACTCTGCGCTTGCGTATGCATTACGCACGCGTTACAGGCAGGCCGCGGGGGCTGCGCTAGCAGGAGGGAACTATGGACTCAGGAGACACCGCATGGATGCTGATGTCATCGGCGTTGGTAATGCTGATGACACCAGGCCTGGCGCTCTTCTATGGCGGATTGGCCCGCAGCAAGAACGTACTGGGCACAATCATGCACAGCTTCATCATGCTGGGTGTTATCAGCATCCAGTTCGCGATCATCGGCTACTCGCTCGCATTCGGTCCTGACCAGAGCGGCCTGATCGGTAACTTTGACTTCGCATTCCTGGACGGAGTCTCGTCATCGGCGCCCGGCCCGTACGCGGCGACGATCCCGCACTCAACC
The DNA here is from genome assembly GCA_035292965.1 of Dehalococcoidia bacterium. GTDB lineage: Bacteria > Chloroflexota > Dehalococcoidia > DSTF01 > WHTK01 > WHTK01. The sequence goes on from DATDPC010000212.1 coordinate 21,438, forward strand.
TACATGATTTTCCAGATGATGTTCGCCGTGATCACGCCGGCGCTGATCACGGGCGCCTTCGCCGAACGGGCGAAGTTCAGCACCTTCATCGTCTTCATGCTCCTATGGGCGACGCTGGTCTATGACCCGGTGGCGCACTGGGTGTGGGGCCTCGGCGGCTGGCTGGGTTCGTTCCCGGAGGCGAACGGTGAGGTCGGCCTGAAGGCGATCGACTTCGCCGGCGGCACCGTTGTCCACATCAACGCCGGTGTCGCGGCTCTCGCCGCGGCGATCGTCTACGGCAAACGCCATGGCTACGGCCGCGACCCGATGGAACCGCACGACATCACGATGGTGGTCATCGGCGCTGCCTTGCTGTGGTTCGGCTGGTTCGGCTTCAACGCCGGTAGCGCCCTCGGCGCCCTCGGCATCGGTAGCGAAGAAGACGGATTCATCCTCACGGCGAGCAACGCTTTCGTCGTGACCCACATAGCGACGGCTGCGGCGGCTGTGACGTGGACCGGCCTGAGCTGGCTGTTCCTCGGCAAGCCCAGCGTTGTTGGTGCGGCGGCCGGCGCAGTTGCCGGCCTGGTGGCGATTACGCCGGCCTCCGGTTTCGTCAGCCCGATGGCGGCGATCGTGATCGGCGTTGGCGCAGGTGCGTTCTGCTACTTCGCGGTTCGCCTGCGTGCCAAGATCGGTCTCGACGACTCGCTTGACGTCGTTGGCGTGCATGGTGTCGGTGGCGCATGGGGCGCTCTTGCCACCGGTCTCTTCGCGGCGGCTGCCTACGGTGGTGTGGATGGACTGTTTGAGGGCAACTCGGACCAGTTCGTTCGCCAGTTGGAAGCAGTCGGCGTGACGATTGTCTACTCGTTCGTCGTCACCTTCGTTATCCTCAAGGTCCTGGACGTGGTTATGGGCCTGCGGGTAAGCGAGGAAGATGAGCTGGCAGGCATCGACGCGAGTCAGCACGGCGAGCGTGCTTACGTGCTCGATGGCGGTGGCACGACTTACGCCGGTATTCCGATGGAGTCGACACCTTCGCAGGCGCAGGGTTAGGCAGAAGGAGCCTTAAGAGATGAACAAAGTAGAGGCGATAATCCGGCCGGAAAAACTGGAAGCGGTCAAAGAGTCGCTTGCAGCAGCCGGGTTCGTCGGACTGAACATCGTCAACGTGACCGGTCGTGGCGTGCAAAGGGGCATCGTCCACGCCGGCCGCGGCGGCGAGGAGTACCGCGTCGACATGTTGCCGAAGAGCAAGATCGAGCTCGTGGTCAAGGATGCAGACACCGACAAAGTCGTGAACCTGATCCTTGAAGCGGCCCGCACCGGCTCCATCGGTGACGGCAAGATCTTCGTCATCCCGGTCGCGAACGCGATTCGCGTCCGGACCGGTGAAAGAGGTGACGCCGCCGTCTAGAGGGATGTTTACAATCGTGTGAACAATGCCTTACGTGGGGCGCCAGGGGCCGAAATCCTCTGGCGCCCCGCATTTCGCGAGACTATAACTGTGATAAGTAACCATCTTGGCCCTGTTACGGCAGGAAAATCGCCAGGAATGAACACTTAACAATAAGAGGAGGGGATAAATGCCATACAAGGCCGAGTACATCTGGATCGACGGGACGGCTCCGACGCCGAAACTACGCTCCAAGACCAAGGTTGTCGACGACGGCGCCGACCTGCCGATCTGGGGCTTCGACGGCTCTTCGACCAACCAGGCGCCGGGCGACAAGTCTGACTGCGTCCTGAAGCCGGTCTTTAGCTGCCCGGACCCGATCCGCGGCGGCAACAACAAGCTGGTGATGTGCGAAGTAATGCTGATCAGCATGAAGCCGCACCCGACGAACACCCGCGCCGCCTGCGTCGCTGTCGCCGAGCGCGTGAATGGTGAGGAGTATCTCTTCGGTTTGGAGCAGGAGTACACCTTCTTCTCCGGCTCGCGGCCGCTGGGCTTCCCGGAGTCGGGCTACCCGGCCCCTCAGGGCGGCTACTACTGCGGCGTCGGCGCCGACGAAGTCTTCGGCCGCCCCGTCGTCGAAGCGCACCTGGACGCCTGTCTTGCCGCCGGCCTCCACATCTCCGGCATCAACGCCGAGGTCATGCCGGGGCAGTGGGAGTTCCAGGTCGGCCCCGTCGGTTCGCCGCTGGTGGCCGATGAGCTGTGGATCGCCCGCTGGCTGCTCTACCGCGTCGGCGAGCCCTTCGGCGTCAGCGCGACGCTGGACCCGAAGCCGGTACGCGGCGACTGGAACGGCGCCGGCTGCCACACCAACTTCTCGACCAAGGCGATGCGATCTGCGTTCCAGCCGAACATCGACGCGGCCGAGGCACTGAAGAAGCGACACGACCTCCACATTGCCAACTACGGCGCCGGCATCGAGGACCGTCTGACGGGCCAGCACGAGACCGCCTCCTACAGGGAGTTCTCGTATGGCGTATCCGACCGCGGCGCCTCGGTACGCATCCCGTGGCAGGTCGAGATCGATGGCAAGGGCTACATCGAAGACCGGCGGCCCTGCGCCAACATGGACCCCTACACGGTGACGCGCCTGATCATGGAGACGGTCTCCGGCGTCTACGTCTAAGGCAGCTGCTCTTGAGAAAAGGGCGAGTCTGATGAGGGCTCGCCCTTCTGTTTTCAGGAAGAAAGGGAGAGAAAGATGGCTAGCACCCCCCAGAACATCAAGGACCTGATCGCAAAGCACGACATCAAGGTCGTCGACCTGAAGTTTGTCGACCTGCCCGGGACGTGGCAGCACTTCACGATCCCGGTCGAGGAGCTCGAAACCGGCCTCTGGGACGACGGTATCGGCTTCGACGGGTCGAGTATCCGCGGCTTCCAGCAGATCCAAGAGTCAGACATGAACCTCTTCGTCGACGCGAGCACGGCAACGCTCGACCCGGCCTGCGAGATCCCGACGCTCTCCGTCCTCTGCGACATCTACGACCCGATCACGAAGGAGCCGTACGCCAAGGACCCGCGCTACATCGCCAAGAAGGCGGAGTCTTACCTGAAGTCGACGGGCATCGCCGACACGAGCTATTGGGGCCCCGAGCTCGAGTTCTTCGTCTTCGACGACATCCGCTTTGAGTCTGGCCAGCAAGCGGCGTACTACTTCATCGATTCGGACGAGGGCATCTGGAACAGCGGCCGCGACGAGGGCGGCGCCAACCTCGGCTACAAGCCACGCAACAAGGAAGGCTACTTCCCGGTGCCGCCGACGGACTCGCAGCAGGACCTGCGCAGCGAGATGATCCTCAAGATGATCGACGCGGGCATCCCGATCGAGCGCCAGCACCACGAGGTCGCCACGGCCGGTCAGGCGGAGATCGACTTCCGCTTCGACACGCTGGTCAAGACTGCCGACCGCGTGCTCATGTACAAGTACATCGTCAAGAACGTCGCGCGCGCCCACGGCAAGGTCGCGACCTTCATGCCGAAGCCGCTCTTCGGTGACAACGGCTCCGGTATGCACACGCACCAGAGCCTGTTCAAGGGCGGCAACTCGCTGATGTTCGACGCGAAGGGCTACGCCAACATCAGCGACACCTGCCGCTGGTACATCGGCGGGCTGCTGAAACACGCGGCGGCGATCCTCGCGATCGCCGCCCCGACGACGAACAGCTACAAGCGGCTCGTCCCCGGCTTTGAGGCGCCGGTGAACCTGGTGTACTCGGCGCGTAACCGCTCGGCGGTCTGCCGCATTCCGATGTACATCGACTCGCCGAAGGCAAAGCGCATCGAGTTCCGCGCGCCAGACCCGACCTGCAACCCCTACCTTGCGTTCTCGGCGATGCTGATGGCGGGCCTCGATGGCGTGATTAACAAGATCGAGCCGGACAACCCGCCGCTCGACAAGAACACGTACGAGCTATCGGCGCGCGAGCAGCGGCGGATCAAGACGGTTCCCAGCTCGCTCGACGAGGCGCTAAATGCCCTCGAGCGCGACCACGCCTTCTTGCTCAAGGGCGGCGTCTTCACCCAGGACGTGATCGATACGTGGCTCAGCTACAAGCGCGACGAGCTACCGAAGATCAGCATGCGTCCCCACCCATACGAGTTCCACCTCTACTTCGACGCCTAACGCCCCAGGGTTCCCCTGGACCCATAGGGCTGCCGCATCGCAAGACGCTGCGAGATTCAAGAGAAGGAGCCGGGAAGCAATTCCGGCTCCTTCTCTCTCACGCTGTCGGGCTCCCGTGTCTTGGCTTCCTTGTCTTTTCACGACAGGAGGAATCTGGCCCTGCAAGAGACGCCACAGAGACGCGTCGCTTCCTCAGACGCTTGGCGTCCGTCAAACCTCAGCAGGGGTAGCGGGGGCGAAGCCCCATGCGGGGGGAGTCTGAGGGGTCTCCCCTCAGTAGCCATCCCAACAACCTGAGCGGAGCAGCCGAGGCCTCGCAACGCGAGGCCGAAGGATGCGCAGCGGCATGCGCCCCACGGCGCCCCATGCGCCACAAAACGAAGAAGCCAGGAGGGAGACTTCCTGGCTTCTTCAGATCTCGCGGGGCGCCGTGGACGGCAGGCGCCGGCGAGAGCAGCTATACCGGTGGCAGCAGGCTCGCCACCGGCTCCCGGCCGCTACGGGCTAGAAAGCGCACGACGGGCGGGTCTGACCGCAGCCCATCGCGCGCGATACGCAGCACGATCAGTTCCTCCGACTCGCCATGGCGCTCAACGCGCCCATTCGAGTGAACCAACGTACCGTCTGCGCTTCGCCTTGTCATTTGTGGGACATCCTTCTGTCCACACACAGCGTAGACGACGCTTGTTGCATCGAAGTTACGGCCCTGAGTCGGTCAGGTTAACTATCACACTTGCCAATATGTAAGCCGGACAACGTCCGGAGCGGTCACCCGTTGAAGGTACTGACATACGGTCTAAGTAGGGAACAACCGTGCACCCGCACCGAGTGAAGCAAGGACGGTCTTCAGAGGGGTTCGGGGAGAATCCCGGTAAAATGTCGCATGAGAATCCCCGGCTTTCACACAAAGGAGAATCATGGCTAACCCGGTTGTGCACTTCGAGATCGAGGGTAAAGACGGCAAGAAGCTGCAGGACTTCTACTCGGGCGTCTTCGGCTGGAACGTCGACACGAACAACCCGATGAACTACGGCATGGGGGCGGGCGACAGCCAGGGCATCGGCGGCGGCATCGCGGCCAGCCAGGACGGCAAGCCCAGCGTCAAGGTCTACATCGAGGTAGACGACCCGCAGGCGTACCTGGACAAGGTGACGAAGGCGGGCGGCAAGGTCATCATGCCGGTGACCGACCTCGGCATGGTGGTGATGGCGCAGTTTGCCGATCCCGAGGGGAACGTCATCGGCATCACCAAAGCCGGTTCTATGTAGCTAAAGGCCCTGTCATTGCGAGGGCGCAGCCCGAAGCAATCTTTGACGGTGCGTCTACCCTAGGCGGGCCGTCAAAGATTGCTTCGCCTCGCGTGCGGCGATGGGTCGCAATGCCGTTTCGTTAGAGGCGTCTCTCAGATAGGGCGAAGCGTCTCGTACTTCTTCGTGAGGTTGCTTCGCCGTCTTCGACTGGCTCGCAATGACCATCTGCATGTGCGATGACGCTAGGCGCGCCGCCGCTTATACTCGACGTTACCCATCCGGCCGGCGTAGCTCAGTGGTAGAGCAGCCGATTCGTAATCGGCAGGCCGGGAGTTCGAATCTCCCCGCCGGCTCCAGGTTTACATCTGCCTTGGGGCTTGCCCCAGACCCCATGAAGGCCGTTCTCGCTTCGCTCGACGCGACCGGGTGTCGTGTTCGCGCGATCTGCGTTAGACGCGAATCTCCGGCGCCAGCGCTTCGACCTCGGACGGCAGGCGGCTCTCGAACGCCAGCGCCTTCGCGCGCTCGATCGCCTCGTCCGCCGTCGCGCCGACGGCGGAGGCGCGCCTGTAGCGGTACGCCTCCGGGTGCCACGGCTCCGCCGGCTCGACGCCGTTCGCGATCGCCTTCGCGGCGGCGAGCAGGCGCTGGCGGATCTGAATGATCTGGTAGTCGAGGCTCGTCAGGTGCTCCCGCGTCCGGTCGGCGATCGGGCCCCACTGGTTCTCCATCATCGCGATGTCCTGCAGCGGGAAGGTGCTGATACCTGTGTAGTTGACGTCCCTCTGCTTCTCGCGGTCGATCAGGTAGTCGTTGTGGACGTTGGCTTTGGTCTGGAATGTGCCGGGGATCATCTCCGGGTAGTACCAGTCGCCGTTGCGGTACTCGTCCAGCTCCGCCTGCGGGATCGGGTCGTAGCTCCAGCGCAGCCGGTAGAACATCAGGCTCTCGTTATCGATCGGTACGCGGATGTTGCCGTAGTAGCTGTTCGGCCCGCCGATGCCGGCGGTGCAGAAGATCGGCAGCATCAGCGTGATTGCGATGGCGGCGTTGATCCGGCCGTCCGGCTGCTCCGACGTCGTGACGGAGATGACGCCGGAGTCGCTGTCTTCGAGGCGCGTGCTGCCGCGCTGCGTGACGCGGCGGTTGCCGACGGCACGCGGGAACGGGTCGGCGCTTGCGTCGCGACCGTCGCCGAGGGGGTTGTTGCGCGTCTGCTGCATGTTCGCCGGGTTGAGCGGGTTCGGGATCTGCACTTCCTCTAGCTCGGAGTGGAGGAAGCGCGCGTGGCTCGGGTCGAAGTCGCCCTCCATCGCCTGGAGGTAGTTGCACTCGAGGCGGAACTTCTTGATGTAGCGGTTCTCGGGGGCGCCGCGGCACCACTCGAAGCCGGGGAACGGCGGCTGCTTCTGCTTCGGGCCGAGGTAGGCCCAGAGCAGCCCGCCGGCCTCGACGACCGGGTAGGAGTCGATCGCGATCTTGTCCTTGTAGGTGTCACCCTCGGGGGCGCTTGGCAGGTCGGTGCAGTTGCCGTCAACGTCGAACTTCCAGCCGTGGTAGACGCAGCGCAGGCCGCACTCCTCGTTGCGGCCGAAGAAGAGGGGCGCGCCGCGGTGAGGGCAGAAGGCGTCGACGAGGCCAATGCGGCCGTCCGTGTCGCGGAAGGCGACGAGCTGCTCGTTGAGGACCTTGACGCGCACGGGCACGCCATCGGCTACGGGCAGCTCTTCGGAGAGCGCCACCGGTAGCCAAAAGCGGCGGAAGAACTCGCCCATTGGCGTGCCACGGTTTGTATTCGTGACCAGCTCGTTCTCTTCTTTGCTCAGCATCGGTTTCTGCCCCTCTAAGGCCTGGTTTGGCTTACTGTAGCACCAGGAAATGGCTTACGACGCCTATTCGTCAATAGCTGACCTATACGACTTCGCCTACGACGAGTACGGCGACGACGTCGACTTCTATGCCAACCTGGCGGAGGCGGTTGACGGGCCGTTGCTGGAGCTCGGCGTCGGTAGCGGACGCGTCGCGGTGCCGCTGGCCGAGGCCGGCTTCGACGTCACCGGTATAGATGTATCGCCATCGATGCTGGTGCGCGCCAGGGCGCGCGTTACCGCCGCGAAGCCGAAGGGACGCATCGAGCTCGTCGAGGCAGACATGACGTCGTTCGACCTGAAGCGGCGCTTCGGCCTCGTCTTCGTCGCCGCGAACACATTTCAGCACCTGCTGACGCTGGAGGAGCAGCGCGCCTGCCTCGCGCGCGTCGCGAAGCACATCGAGCCGGGCGGCATCTTCGCCCTCGGCGTGCGCTCGCCGGCGACGGTGTCGTGGGAGGAGGCTCAGGGATGGGCGCCGCTGCTGCTGCACTGGACGCGCACCGACCCGGAGACGGACGACACGATAATGAAGCTCTGCGCCGAGCAGCCGGACCCGGCGACGATGACGCGCAAGCTGACCTACATCTATGACCGCGTCTCGAAGGACGGTGGAGTGCGCCGCGCCGTGTTCGAGACGGAGCTGCGCTACTCGACGGAGACGGAGCTGCGGCTCCTATTGCAAGAGGCGGGGCTGCGTGTTACACACGTCTACGGCGACTACGACCTGACGCCTGTCGGAATCGGCGAAAACTTGATTCTCGTCGCTAGAGCGGAGGCCCCGTGAGAATCGCCCTCGACGCTATGGGCGGCGATCTCGCCCCCGCCGAGCCGGTCAGGGCCGCCGTCGAGGCCGCGCAGCTCCGTCTCGAACACGGCGCGGCGCACTCCACCGTCCTTCGAGACGCGGTCATAGATGTAGG
>DATDPC010000213.1:0-4413 GCA_035292965.1 Dehalococcoidia bacterium
CGCTGCCGCGTCTGCGCATCGACCAGCTGATGGCGTTTGCCTGGAAGATGCTGATCCCGCTGGCGTTGCTCAACATCGCCATCGTCGCGACCGAAGTGCTGATCTGGCGCGAAGCCGAGCTCGGCGACTGGGTGCTCGGCGCCTACGTGGCGATCAACCTCGTCCTCGCCATCGCCTCGTTCATGTTCTTCTTCCGGATCATCATGGAGGGCTACTACCGCCTGCCTCGCCGCGTGATCCTCGTGCACGACATCTCCGTCCCGTCCCTCCCCGCTCCCGGAGCAGCGTCGAGATGAGACTACGCATCGCTTCGCGCTGCTTCGCCCCAAACAGGCAAACGAGCAAACGGGCAAGCTGCCGCGCAGAAGATCGAGGCGCGCTTCAGCATTCGGGCTCTTTGCCTGTTTGCCCGTCTGCCTGTTTGCCAGTGGTGGAGGTGGCCTAGTGGACGATACCGCTGTAGTCATCGCCTTCTGGGTGCTTGCCGTGATCACGCTCGGTAGCGCGCTCATGGTCGCGATGGTCCACGACCTCGTGCACGCCGTCTTGTTCCTCATCCTCTCGTTCATCGGCGTCGCCGGCCTCTACATCACGCTCTCAGCCGATTTCGTCGCCGTCGTCCAGGTGCTGATCTACGCCGGCGCCATCTCCGTGCTGATGCTGTTCGCGATCTTGCTGACGCCGCAGTCGTCCCGGAACAACGCCGCCGTCCCTTACGCCGCGCCGTTGCTGTCGCTCGCAATCTCGGTCGCGGCGGTGATCATCTTCGTCGCGCTGGACACGCCCTGGGCGACCGCCGCCGCGTCCGATGGCGATCGCTTCGGCAGCACCGCCGTCGAGATCGGTAAGGCCCTGCTCGACCCCTACGTCCTGCCGTTCGAGGTCGCGTCCGTACTCCTCGTCATCGCCATGGTCGGCGCGATCATCCTCGTCCAGCCGTCCAATGAGGAAGAGGCGTCCGAATGAGCACGTCATTGCGAGCCATCTCTGCAGCGAGGCGAAGCAACCTCACGCCGGCTCCATACGCCCCGATCATCGGCATTGACGCGATCGAGTCTCTACGCGGCGGATTGCCCGATTGCCCGATTGCCCGATTGCCCGACGGAGTGGGGAGTGGCGGATGGTAGACATCCAGAGCGTCATGGTCGTCGGTGCGCTGCTTTTCGCGATCGGCCTCTTCGTCGCGCTATCGCGGCGCAACGCCGTCGCCATCCTCATGGGCGTCGAGCTGATGCTCAACGCCGTCAACCTCAACCTGATCGGCTTCGCGCGCTTCACCGACTCGCCGCGCCCCATCGACGGCCAGGTCTTCGCCGTCTTCGTGATTACGGTCGCCGCCGCCGAAGCAGCCGTCGCCCTCGCCCTCGCCGTCTCGATCTACCGCCTTCGCCAGACGATCGACGTCGACCAGCTAGACACGTTGAAGGGCTAAGACCATGTCATTCCGACGGTCCGCCATGTCATTCCGACCATCCACCCTGTCATTCCGACGCCAGGAGGAATCTATCCGAACCACAGGACGCGGCCTCGTCCGAGTCGCCCCTGCAGAACCGCTCCGTCCCGTTGGAGCACGCCCCGGATATTTGGGCGCCGGCGCCATCGCAGCGTCGAAGCTGCGGGATTCATCCCGCAGACCGACAGACGCCGCCGCACGCCTCGAGTCCCTGCGCGGCAGCCTGCCCGTTTGCCCGATTGCCTGTCTTGAGCCCCGTCGAAGGGCCCGTTTGCCCGGGGCGGCGGCGTAGGGGAGGGGCGCGGTATGTGGTCGAAGCTCCTCACGGTCAAGAACGGCTACGTAGCCCAGATCTGGAAGAACCTCTACGACGCCGAGGGCGTCGCCTGCCGCGTCGTGCCGCCGCTCAACGGCCCGAACTCGCTCTCGGAGCCGCGCGAAATCTGGGTGCCCGACTCGAAGACCCACGTCGCCGCCGAGATCATGAGGAAGGCGTGAGCATGGCCGGCATTCTGGCAATCTGGCAATCTGGCAAGCCGCCTATTCCTGTCATTCCGACAGAGGAGGAATCTAGCCGAACTAGACCACCCGGCATCCTCCGAGGCGTCACTGCAGAACCGCTACGTCTTGGTGGATCACGCCAGGAGCTTCTGCCCCGCAGCGACATTGCAGCGTCGAAGCTGCGGGATTCATCCCGCAGACCCTCATACGCCAGCGAACGCTGCGAATCTCGACGCGGCAGATTGCCCGATTGCCAGATTGCCCGATTGCCCCGGGGAGGGGCCTAGTGGTGGGGCTCGGCACCGTCCCCGAGGCCGCAGTCTGGGGGATCTTCGGCCTGCCGCTGGCCTCGCTGGCGCTGATCCTCTTCCTGCCGCGATCGCAGGCGCGCTGGGCCGGCCATGTCGCCGCCGCCGCGATCGGCGCCGCCTTCGTCCTCTCGCTCTGGGTCCTCGATAGCGCCATCGAAGCCGACGGCCACCGCATCGTCATGAGCACGAACGACTGGCTCACGGTGCTCAACCTCCACCTCAATGTCTCGTTCAACATCGACGGCCTCTCGGCGATCATGCTGGTCGTCGTCACCTCCGTCTCGTTCCTCGTCCAGATCTACTCGCAGGGCTACATGCGCGGCGATGGCGGTTACTGGCGCTACTTCGCCTACATGTCGCTGTTCACCGCCTCGATGCTCGGGCTGATCCTGTTCGATAGCCTGCTCCTCGTCTACGTCTTCTGGGAGATGGTCGGCGTCTCGTCCTATTTGCTAATCGGCTTCTGGTTCCACCGGCCCGCCGCCGCCGCCGCCGCGAAGAAGGCGTTCCTCGTCACCCGCCTCGGCGACATCGGTTTCTTGCTCGCGATCCTGCTGATCTAAGTCAAGGCCGGCACCTTCAACATCCCCGATATCCAGGACCTGGCGCTCGCCGGCGCCCTCGGCAGCGCGACGATTACCTGGTTCGCCCTCGGTATCTTCGCCGGCGCCGCTGGTAAGAGCGCCCAGGTGCCGTTCCACGTCTGGCTACCCGACGCGATGGAAGGCCCGACGCCGGTCAGCGCCTTGATCCACGCCGCGACGATGGTCGCCGCCGGCGTCTACCTCGTCGCGCGCATGTTCCCCGTGTTCCACGCCTCGCCCGACGCTCTCGACGTCGTCGGCGCGATCGGTGGCGTTACGGCCCTGAGCGCGGCGCTAACCGGCATCGTCATGACCGACATAAAGCGCGTCCTCGCCTACTCGACGATCTCGCAGCTCGGCTACATGATGCTGGCGCTCGGCATGGGCGCCTACGTCGCGGCGATCTTCCACCTGTTCACGCACGCGTTCTTCAAGGCGCTCCTCTTCCTCGGCTCCGGCTCCGTCAACCACGCGACCAACACGTTCGACATGCGGCTCATGGGCGGCCTGCGCAAGCAGATGCCGATCACCTTCCTGACCTTCCTCATCGGCAGCCTCAGCCTCTCCGGCCTCTTCCCCTTCGCCGGCTTCTGGTCGAAGGACGAGATCCTCAGCCACGCTTGGGCGCACGAGCGCTATCTCTTCTACATCGCCCTGATCACGGCTGGGCTGACGGCGTTCTACATGTTCCGCGCCATCTTCATGACCTTCTTCGGCGAGTACCGCGGCGGCGCCGAGCCCGAGCACGACGAAACGCCTGCCCCGGAGCACGTGGTGAGCGCCACGCATGCCGGCCCGCACGAATCGCCCTGGGTGATGACGCTGCCCCTGATCGTCCTCGCCGTCCCGGCCATCCTCGCCGGATTCGCCAACGTCAGCTTCCTCGACCACCAGCTCGAGCAGCTCCTCGCCGGCGCCCTCCCCGCCGGCCTCGAGGTCGACGAAATCAAGTTCCGCTGGGGCGTCGCCATCGCCTCGACGATCGTGCCGGTCGCGGGCATCTTCCTCGCCTACGTGCTCTACGGCTGGAAGCTCGTGCCGTCCTCGTTCTTCGCGAAGCTTTTCCGGCCGCTGCACATCCTCCTCGAGCGCAAGTACTTCATCGATGAGCTGTACGAGCGCGTCATCGTCGGCCTCGTCTTCTACAAAGGCCTCGGCGGCGCCCTCATGCTCGTCGACCGCATCGTCGTCGATGGCGTCGTCAACGGCGTCGGCAAGGGCTCCCGCCAGACCGCCGCAACGCTGCGCTATCTCCAGAACGGCCAGTTTCAGACCTACGGCGCCCTAGCCTTCACCGGCTTCGTCATCAGCGCCGTATTGGTCCTGATCTTCAGTCCGCTATGACGCAAACAATGTCATTCCGACAACCGGAGGCCGCTCCCCTTCTGTCATTCCGACGACAGGAGGAATCTAGCCGAACAGCAAAACGCGGCGTCGTAAGAAACGTCCCTGCAGAACCGCACCGTCTTACAGCCAACCGCTTGGAGTCTCCACGCGCCAACGACATCACGACGTCGAAGCTGCGGGATTCATCCCGCAGACCCGCATACGCCGCCGCGCGCCC
>DATDPC010000214.1:0-5783 GCA_035292965.1 Dehalococcoidia bacterium
GCCGAGGTCGGCGCAGAGGGCTTCTACTTCCTCCGTGGACACGGCGGACCAGGCGCGGTTGTTGGGCACGAGCGTGCCGTCACGGCGGCGGCGCAGCTCCGCCTCGTGGCGGTCGCCGACGAAGCCGTTGGGGCCGAGAAACGCCTCGTCCTGGGGCGCTTTGGCGACGCGGACGCCCGGCGTGCTGAGACAGACGCCTTCTACGGTGAGGGCGAGGAGATGCTCTTTCACACCTTGATGCCGGCCTCTTTGTTGGCGCGAGCGGCGAGCTTGAGCGTCGCTTCGTTCTCGGCGGCGCGGTCTTCGCTGTAGTAGATCGGGTGGGCGATGATCTCGCTTGCGCCTTCGTGGATGATCGTCGCCAGGCGCTCTGAGACCTCTGCCTCGGAGCCGGAGACGCAGAGCGTGTCGATCAGGCGGTCCTGGTCGGCGCCGGTCGGATCGGCGAAGCCGGCCCACTCGAACATGCCGCGGTAGTTGACGAGGTTGCCGTAGCGGCCGATCTGGGCTCGAGCCGCCTCGCGCGCCGCTTCGCGGTCCGTCGTGAGGCAGACGTTGACGTGGGCGACGAGCGCCGGGGCGGGGCGGTTCGCCTCGACAGCGGCCTTCTTCATCTCGACGAGAGCGACGTCGCGCAGGTAGTTCCAGGGGCAGACCCAGCTGATCGCGCCGTCCGCCAGCTCACCGGCGAGGCGGAAGGAGGCGGGACGCAGGGCTGAGATCATCACGGGCACGTCGATCGGCACCGGGATCGTCGAGGGCAGAGGGCCGCCGCCGAGCTTGGCGGTGCACTTGACGAAGGCGCCGGCGAAATCGACCTCGCCCTTGCGCAGCAGCTCCGTGAGGACGAAGAGGTGCTCGCGCAGGTTTGTCAGCGGCTTCTCGTACTTGACGCCGTACATCGCCTCGACGGCGGGCTGGTGGCTGGCGCCGAGGCCGACGCGGAAGCGCCCGGGCGCGATCTGCGACAGGGCGATGCACTGCGAGGCGAGCGCGACGGGGTGGCGCGGCCACGTCTGCGTGATCGAGGTGCCGAGCTTGATCTTCGACGTGACCATGGCGGCGGCGGCGAAGACGGTGGGGATGTCTGGCAGAAGGCCACCCGTCGTCAGCCAGAACGAGGGCACGCCGGCGGCTTCTGCCTGCTTGATGTTGTCGATGAAGCTGCGAGCGTCTGTGCTCGGGATGTAGACGCCGATCATTTCGTAAGCCCTCCGTCGCGTTGTTGAGTTGGCGGCGTCAGGATAGCAGACCTACATCCGCCTACACCTATTGAGGGTTTGCTTCTTTGCGTTGACGCTCTTAATCTCTCTTAGTTCATCGTGTCGATTCGCGTGAGACCGGGAGCGCCGATTGTACTGGCAGCCGTGCTCCTCATCGTCGGGGTTGGTCTCGTCGCGTCAAATTCGTCATCGAGCTCGAAGCGGACGCAGCCTGACACCGCAATATCCGCCTGCGCCGAGGCCGGTTCCTGCGCCACGCCCACGGCCACGCCCACGCCGGAGCCGGAGCCGGAGCTAACGCCGGAGCCGGTCGAGACAGCGGAAGTAAGCGCCGGGGAGCCATCGCCGGAGCCGGCTGCGCTACCGAACCCGGGAGACTTCTCGCCGTTCCCGTTCGACCTGTACGAGGACCTGCGCCTGGTCATGCCGGCCCAGGTCGACTCCAACAGCCCGGCTGTCTGGATCGACGGGACGCTGGTCATGTTCAACTCGGCGAAGGGGACGACTGTTCGCACGAGCGGCGACTCCGTCGCTAACCTATACGAGCCGATGGCGGTGCAGCTGCCGTTGCTGCCGCGTCCCGGCTACGTCTGGATCGAATCGGTCTGGCGGGACGAGAGCGACGGCGTCCTCTACGGCTGGTACCACTTTGAGCCCGCAGACCTCGATTGCTACACCGCGCCGATCATCGGCGCCGCCGTGTCGTACGACGCCGGGCTGACCTGGGAGGACCGCGGCTTCGTTATCGACAGCCCCTACCCGGTCGACTGCGACTACACGAACGGCTACGTCGCCGGCGGCAACGGCGACTTCGACGTGATCCTCGACACGGCGGGGCAGTACTTCTACTTCCTCTTCTCGAACTACGCCGGGCCGATCGACCAGCAGGGCGTCAACATCGCCCGCAGCCCGTTTGCGTCTCGGGGGCAGCCGGGGAGCGTGACGAAGTACTTCGGCTGGGCCTGGAGCGAACCCGGCATCGGCGGCCAGGCGACGGCGATCTTCCCGTCGAGCACGGGCTGGAAGGGCCCGTATATCGAGGCCTACTGGGGACCGAGCGTCCACTGGAACACGTATCTGAATCGCTACGTGGCGCTGCTCAACCACACCGCCGGCGAGAACTACGTGCAGGAAGGCATCTACATCACGTTCAGCGAGGACCTGCTGAATTGGACGGCGCCCGTGAAGCTGATCGACGGCGGCGGCTGGTACGCAGAGGCGCTCGGGCTCGAGGCGGGCGACACGGACACGATCGCCGGGCAGAGCCTGCGGATCTACGTAAGCGGCGTCTCCGACTACGTGCTCGTCTTCCGCTAACCGGCTACGGG
Organism: Dehalococcoidia bacterium; assembly: GCA_035292965.1. Classification (GTDB taxonomy): domain Bacteria; phylum Chloroflexota; class Dehalococcoidia; order DSTF01; family WHTK01; genus WHTK01. Next base: position 2,552 of record DATDPC010000214.1, read on the forward strand.
TAAGTCGGTGCACTCCGGTTCGGTGCGCGCCTTGTACCAGGCGCCGGGAACGCTCTGCGCCGCGACGCCGTAGCGACCGATCGAGGGCTTGTAGAGGGCGTAGGCGTCGGCCATCTGGCGCTTCGTCGCCTGCTCCGAGGGCGTCAGCGACAGACAGGTAGCGCTGCGCTTGCCATCGAACAGGTGGGAGAGACGGTAGAAGACGAGGTTCTTGACCCGCCCGTCCTGCCAGGCGGCAAGGAGCCCGCGGCCGATGGCGCAGTGGTCCATGTGGCCGCACTGCAGGCCGGCGTAGGCGTCATACGGCGAGTGGCCCCGGAACAGCGCGTCCTTGCCGCCCTCTTGAAGGAGAGAGTCGATGAGGTCGCTGAGGACCTGGGGTGTCACCTGGCCCTCCGGCAGGCCGATGTAGCGCACATCCTTGATCCCGATGATCGATAGCGCCGCCGCCGATTCGGCCTGGCGCGCCACCTTGACCTGCGCGTTCGTCAGGCCGAGGCGCAGGCGGGTGATCGTGAACTCGCCGGAGCTGATGATGACGACGACGTTGCGGACGCCAGCCTGCTGCGACTGGATCATCGCCGCGGCGGCGGCGAGTGTCTCATCGTCCGGGTGGGCGAAGATCCAGAACGCGGTCGGCGGGAGCTGTGGCGGCGCCGGCGTGGGTGTCTGCATCGGCGGCAGCCAGGGGAGCGAGTCCGGCGCCTGGGCTACGGGCGAGGAGACGGCGTCGAGCGCCTGAGCGACGTGGCCGCCGCCGTGAGCTGTGCTGGAGCTGAGCGCCACGAACAGCACGACGGCGAGGCCAAGGAAGAAGAAGACGAGGGCGACCGGCCTGGCGGCCGAGGTCTTAATGGGACACCGCGATCACGTCCATGTTCCTCGCGGCGGGGGTTATGTCTGGCTGCGAAGCCTAGCCCACGTTACAGCGCGATTACAAGTCGGCGCCGATGGGTAGCGAAGGCGGGCCCGCGTGTTCGGACGGGACGGCGGCCGGATTCAGAAGGCAGGGCTGGGCGAGACCGGAGTGCTTGTGGGTTCTTCCAGATTCTTCGGCAGGCTCAGAATGACAGTGAGGGCGATGCGCCGTAGCCGTAGGCGCGTGATGCAATCAGCCGGCGTATTGCCAGCCGAGGATGCGGTTGGTCAGCGGTTCGCCGTCGTGCTGGACGTTGCCGTCGAGGACGCGGCCGAGGGCGAGCGTGTGGTCGCCGACGTCGACGAGCTCGTGGACCTCGCATTCGAGGAAGGAGAGCGCCGCTTCGAGGATGGCGCAGCCGGTGAGCTCGCCCTCGCGGTAGTCGACGTCGCGGAGCTTGTCGTAGACGTGGGCGCTGTGCTTCTCGGAGCGGCCGACGATCTTCGATGCGTCTCGCGGCTGGCAGAACTTCACGGCGAGGGTGCGCTGCGCGGCGGGCAGGATATTGACGCTGAAGACGCCCGTCTCGCGCAGGTTGCGCAGCGTCGTGCTGTTGCGTTCGAGGGAGACGGCGACGAGGCGCGGCGCGAAGGAGACCTGCATCACCCAGTCAGCCATCATGGCGTTGACGTTATCGGAGCCGCGGGAGCCGATGATGTAGAGGCCGTAGGGGAAGGTCTCCAGCGCTTCGTGCACCGGGTCAAGCACTCGTTTGGGCAGCGGCGCGATCGGCTCTTCCATGCGATTGAGTATACGACCGGGACTGGCGTGGTCTCAGGACGCTGCGTCGGACAGAAGTGCGCTTGTCAGCCAGTTCGTAGTGAAACCACCCCGCCCCAGATTGCCGCGCCTCGCTGCCGCGATGGCTCGCAAAGACAGACCGCAGGAAATAGAACGAGGCGCCCGGCTTTCGGCCAGACGCCTCGTTAGCGGGCTGAGGGGCGCTAGGCGTGCGCCGGGTGACGCTCGTTGCGCACTTCGCGGACCTGGCGGCGGAGGTGGCGCGGCAGGTCTGTGTAGGAGCCGGTGCGGTAGCGCTTGGCGCGAGCGGTACGGTCGCGCTGCTCCCGCGTCGAAAGCGAGGCGATCTCGGAGCGCAGGGTTTCGACCTGCTCGCGCAGCATCTCGACCTCGGAGAAGACGGCGCTGGCGCCGGTTGCGGCGGCTGCCGGCGTGTGCGAGGCGTTGCCGTTCGTGGCGGGCGCAGCCTGCCTCGCGACGATGACTTCTTTCTCGACGACGGGCTGCTTGCGCGACTTGGCCGACTTCGGTGGTTCCGGCGCTTGCATGACCGGCTCCATCGGCATCTGGGCGGGCAGATGGACCGACTTGATCACCGGGATCGGCTGCGAGACGGTGACGACGCGCGGGATCTCGATGGGGGGCGCCGCCGTCGCCTGAATCGGCGGGGGAGGAGCAGGCGCGACACGTGGCGCCGGCGGCGCAGACTCGAAGCGTGAGGCCGGGGCGGCGCGACGGGCGCGCTCGCGGCGGCGGAACGGCGCCATGATGATCGGCAGGGCGCCGTAGATGCCGAGGAGGATGAGCCAGAAGGCGATGATCAGGACTAGCGTCTGCATGAGCAATGGCTCCTTTTCGAGTGTGGCCCAATCCTATGTAGTGGCGAGAAGCGGCAACATTAGGAAAAACCCCTAAGTTCAGCCGCCCTTCATACCCACGACTCGCGCCTACCTCGCGGTTGGACTACGTTAGAAACATCGACATGAAGCGCTCATTTCTTCTCCCCGCGCTGCTCCTGATCGCGAGCGTTGCGCTGGCGGCCTGCGGTGGCGGCGGCCAGGACGCGGCGAACGAAGCGGCGGTTGCCACGCCATCGGCATCGCTGTCGATCCGGGCGAAGTCGTTGAAGTTCGACAAGAAGGCGCTGGTGGCGCCACCGAACACAACCGTGACGCTGCACTTCGAGAACGCGGACGGCGGCGTGCTGCACAACGTCGCGATTTACCAGGACAAGAGCGTGAAGCAGAAGATCGCGACGACGAAGACGTTCGCCGGCATCGCCTCCGAGGACATTTCGTTTACTTCGCCGGAGGCGGGCGACTACTACTTCCGCTGCGACGTCCATCCGGACATGAACGGCGTCTTCGCCACTCGCGCCCCCTAGACCCCCTACACCAGAGAAGCGCCCTTTTCGCGGTTGCACGCCTCGCAGAGGATCTGGAGGTTGCGCGCCGTGTTGCTGCCACCCATCGCCAGCGGGATGACGTGATCGAACTCGAGGCGCTCCTGGCCGCCGCAGCCGATGCAGCGTCCGCCGTCGCGCCGCCAGACGAAGCGCTTGACCTCGCCCGC
>DATDPC010000215.1:0-2160 GCA_035292965.1 Dehalococcoidia bacterium
ATCGACATCGCCTGGCTCGACCACATCAAGTCGACCGACCCGGCCGGCTCGATCTGGCTGGACGATCTGTACTTCGGCGCGGTCGACTAGAACCAGCCACGATAGCGGAAGTAGCCAAACGTCGCGGCCGCGACGGCGATCATCGCGCCGAGCATGAGCAGGAAGCCCTGCCTGAACTCGATGCCGAACGGCGAGAAGTCGAGGTTGGTGCCGTAGATGCTGGCGATCAGGGTTAGGGGCAGGAAGATCACGGCGACGACCGACATCGCCTTCATGACCTCGTTCATGCGGTTGTTCACGGACGAGAGGTAGCTGCTCAACGCCCCGTCCGCCAAGTCGCGCAGGCCGTCGAGCATCTCCTCGACGCGCACGATGTGGTCGTAGACGTCGCGGTAGAAGATCTGCGCTTCCGGCCGGATCAGGTGCGAGAACTCGCCGCGGGAGAGGCGGTTGACCATGTCACGCTGCGGCAGGATCGAGCGTCGCAGGCGCAGCGTGTTGCGTTTGAGAAGCAGCACCTCCGGCAGCAGCTCGCGGTCGGGGCGATCGAGGATGCGCCGCTCCAGGTCGTCGATCGCTTCGTCCATCTCTTCGACGGATGGCAGGAGCAGGTCGATCAGGCTGTCGAGGATCGTGTGCGTGAGGAAGTCGGCGCCGCGCTCGAGGTAGCGTCCGTTCTCAGAGGCGCGGTCGAACAGATCATCGATCGCCGGTATCTCCTGCTGACGCACCGTGACGACGTAGTTCGGCCCGACGAAGGTGTCGATCTCGAAGAGGCTGAGGCGGTCGGTGCGGGAGACGTAGCGGATGCTCTGGGCAACGACGAAGAGGTAGTCGCCGTAGTCATCGATCTTCGGTGTGTCGACGTGGTCGTTGTAGCAGTCCTCGATCGCTAGCGGGTGAAAGGCGAAGACGTCGCTGAGGATCGTCTGCGTGTCGTCGTCCGACGCCTTCAGGTCGATCCAGAGGACGCCGCCACGGTCGCGTTTCGCCGCGCGCAGCTCTTCGAGCGAGAGGTCCTTGCGAAGCGTCTTACCCGGTCCCAGGAGCAGCGAACGGCTCACGTCGCAATCCTACGGCCCGGCTGCGGTTCCTGCCAGAACGACGCCAGCTCCTCCAGGCGGCCGCGCGGCGCGTGACCGCCGTATCTGCGGCTGAGCTGGATCAGCGCCACGGCCAGCGCCAGCAGGACGAAGGGAGAAGCGACGAGGACGTTCTCGACGCCGAAGGCGCTGGCGGCGGCTCCCAGCGTGAACAGGGGGAAGAGCGCGGCGCCGTTCTTGAGCACGCTCTGCAACGCGAAAGTGCGCCCCTGCTGAAGCAACGGCACGCGGCGGTTGATGTACGTCTGCACCGAGGTGCCGCTGAGCGCGAGGCCGAAGCCCAGAGGCAGCGCCAGCAACGCCGCCGTGCGCAGCTTGTCGTTCAACTCGACGCCGAAGGGGTCGAGCATGTGCAGCGGGCTCACGGCATCGATGAAGGTCAGGTGACGCACGAGGCCGAGCAGCACCAGCGACGTAGTGACGAAGACGAAGCCCGTCAGCGCCGTGAAACGCTCGCCGATGCGCTTGATCAGGAATGGCGTCCCGAGCAACGCGAGTCCGAGGCCGAGCGCCGACGGCGCGAAAACATAGACCGCGTCCGCCGGGTCGGCGCCAAGGGCGCTCTGGACGAAGCGCGGCGCCAGCGTCTGGAGGACGATGCCCGCCGTCCCCGCCAGCACGCCGACGAAGATCATCGTCGCGACGGAAGGCTGATCGGCGAGCCAGGCGATCGTCGTGCGGACGCTGACGCGCTGGCGAAAGAGCTCGCGGTCGATCTTGCCCTCGGGCTCCTTCGAGCCCGGCGTCAGGTCGAAGACGCGGCTCGCGGCGAGGAGCAACAGCGCGCCGGCGACGTAGAGCACCGGTCGCACGCCAAAGGCGCGAACCAGCACCGGCGCCAGCAACGCCGTGCCGAAGGCGGTGCCGAGCGTCGACGCGAAGCTGAGCAGCGCCGCGGCGCTCGCCAGCTGCGTCTCGGTCGCGACTAGGGGAATGACAGACGATTCGCTGGGACCGCTGACCTGACCGAGGGCGTTGACGGCGAACAGAAGGAACAGCATCGCGGTCATATCCGTGCCGAAGACGCTGGGCGTCGCGAAGCAGAGCAGCGCCTGCA
>DATDPC010000216.1:0-7315 GCA_035292965.1 Dehalococcoidia bacterium
CGCGACGGCAAGGCGCGCCTCGTCCGCCGCCGTGAGACCTACGCCGACCTGATGGCCACCGAAGTCGTCTGACTTGATATGTGGAGCGTAATCGGGCACGCGCCGGCGCTGGCGGCGCTCGAGCGGGCGCTGGCGGGCGGCGGGCCGGCGCATGCCTGGGTGTTCAGCGGCCCGGCCGGCGTCGGCAAGCGCACGGCGGCGCTGGAGTTTGCGGCGGCGCTGAACTGCACGGGGCCGGCGGAGATCGACGGGACGGAGCCCGCGGACGGAGCTGAAGCTTCGTCCCTACGGGCGTGGTCTCGGCCTTGCGGTGCATGCCGGTCCTGTCGCGATACGCTTGCGGGGCGACACCCGGACGTCGAGTACATCGCGCCGGGGGGGATGTGCGACGAATCGGAGCATAAGGACCACGCCGAGAGCCGCGACCTGCGCATCTGCCAGGTCAGACGCCTCGAGCGCGTGCTCTCGCTGAGCCCTTACGCCGGAGAACGGCGCGTCGCCATCGTCGATGCGGCGGACACGCTGCGCACGGAGGCGGCAAACGCGTTCCTCAAGACGCTGGAGGAGCCGCCAGCCGGCAGCGTGATCATCCTGCTCGTCGAGCGCGAGGAGCGCCTGCCGGAGACGGTTATGTCGCGCTGCCAGCGCATCGCGTTCAGGCCGCTCGACCGCGAGACGGTGGTCGAAGCGCTGCGGGCGCGGGGCGCCGAGGCGGAGCAGGCCGAGGCGATCGCCTCGGCGGCGGGCGGGCGCATCGGCTGGGCGCTGCAGGCGCTGGAGGACCCGTCGCTGCTGCAGGAGCGCGCGGCGATGCTGGACGAAGCGGTGCGGCTGGCGCACGCGGGCCGCTTCGAGCGCTTCGCCTGGGCGAAGGAGGCGGAGACACGCGGCGCATCGCGCGAACGCTTCCTGCGCGAGCTGGACGTCTGGGAGGAGTGGTGGCGAGACGTGCTGCTGGTTGGCGCAGCGGCGGACGCGCTTCGACCCTTCGACGAAGCTCAGGGCGGGAAGCCTTTGGGCGAACGGCTGATCAACCGGGACCGCGAGCCGCAGCTCCGCGAAGAGGGTAGACTGTACAGTGCGCCGGAAGTGGTCGCTTTCCTGCGCTCCCTGCTGAAGACGCGGGAGCACCTGCAGGAGAACGTCGACCCTCAGTTGGCGCTGGAGAACCTGACGCTTGACCTGCCTACGGCAGGCAGGCCTGCCCGCTAGCCGGGCACTATGAAAGGGAGACGTCCTTCCACGGAAGGACTGAGATGGCCAGAACGGTAGGCATCCGCTTCCGTCAGGCGGGCAAAATCTTCTACTACGATGCCCTCGATTTCGAGATCGAGAGCGGCGGCTATGTCGTCGTCGAGTCCACGTACGGGCTTGTCGTCGGCCGTGTCGTGATCGCGCCGGACCAGGTGATCGCCAACGAATCGTCGAGGATCGACGAGCTCAAGCCGGTGCTGCGCGTCGCCACTCAGGAAGACGTTGAGAAAGCGGACGAGATGCGCGAGCGGGCGCTCGATGCCGTGCGGCAGGCGAAGGTCAAGATCGGCGCCATGGACCTGAACATGAGCATCGCCAGCGGCGAGTTCGACCTCGGCGGCACTCAGTTCACGGCCTACTTCACGACGCCGGACCGCGTCGACTTCCGCAACCTGGTGCGCGACCTCTCGCGTGACATCGGCGCCCGCGTGCAGCTGCTGCAGGTCGGCGACCGCGACCGGGCGAAGCTGACGGACGGCGTCGACATCTGCGGCGAGCGCCTCTGCTGCTCTTCCTGGATGACGAACTTCCCCAGCGTCAGCATCCGCATGGCGAAGGAGCAGGACCTACCGCTGAACCCCCAGAAGATCTCCGGCGTCTGCGGCCGCCTCTACTGCTGCCTGACCTTCGAGTACGACGGCTACAAGGCGCTGCGCGGCACGCTGCCCAAGGTCGGCGCCATGCTCTCGACGCCGGCCGGCGAGGCGAAGGTCACCGGCATCGACTTCAACCGCGAGGTCGTGAAGCTGTGGCTGACCGAGTCGCAGCAGCTGGCCGAGGTCGCGGCGATCGATTTCAAGCTGCAGCACGGCGTGACGATCCGGCCGATGGAGCTGGTCGTGAAGATCGAGGGGCAGATGCGCCCGATCAGCGAGGCGCGCGAGAGCATGCCGACGCGCCTGCCGCCGCCTCGACCGGGCCGCACGCAGGAGCCGCGCAGTCGCGGCGCCGGTCGCCCATCGTCCGGCGATTCGACGCAGCGCACGCGTCCCGGCGGCGGACGCCAGAGGCCCCAACCGCAGGCGCAGCAGCCGGTACAACCGCCGGTTCCGCCCGTGAGCCAGACGCCAACCGAGGGCGCGGCCGGCGAAGGCTCCCGCAAGCGCCGCCGGCGTCGCCGAGGGCGAGGGCGCGGTGGTCAGGGCGGCGGCGAAGGCGGCACGCCGCAACCACCGTCGACGACGTAGCGTCTTCTGAAGACGGAGCCTGAGGGATGAATCCCTCAGGTTCGACGTCGGACTGTATCAGCCGTGTTTTCGGGCGAAGCTGCGGGTTTCAACCCGCAGGGTGCGTATTTCTCCAAGGCCGCAGCGTCTCGTCCAACGGGAACGTCGCGGACGGAGCTGAAGCTTCGTCCCTACTAATGCTGCTTGGCGTTTCGTAATTGCTCAGGTTGGCAGCGTCTGTTACGCTGTGTAGCGTGCTCGTGAGAAAGGGCCCTTAGGGGTTCCCGGGCGCATCGTTCCAGGCCTATCTGGTAGCCGGCGCAGTCCATTCTGAAAAGGACACGCCGAACTCCCGAGTGAGTCGGGGGTCCCTTCCCGGAAGGGTTGCTGCTGGGGGCCTTTAACTCTGCCCTGCGAAAGGGCGGGAGGTTCTATCGGCCGGATTTGTCCTGTCCCCCTTTGAGAGGAGGGAAGGACGTTCACCCGCGCAGGCGGGGCAGAGGGGGTGAGCCATGCATCTAACTATCGACGGCTTCGGTGGGGACCGGGAACGTCTGAGTAGCGAAGAACTGGTTCACAACTTGCTCGACAGCTTCCCGGGTGAGATCGGCATGACGAAGATCTCCCAGCCGCACGTGCTTCGCTACGTCGGCGACAAGCCGGAGGACTGGGGCGTCACCGGCTTCGTGATCATCGCCGAGAGCCACATCTCGATTCACACCTTTCCCGACCGCGGCTACGTCTGGGTCGACGTGTTCTCCTGCAAAGAGTTCGAGGCGCCGGAGGCGCTGGGCATCGTCACGGACGCCTTCGGGCTGACGCACGTGACGCAGCACATCCTCGAACGCGGCCTCGAGTACCCGCACGCCGTCGACGAGGCACGCCCGGTCGCGCGCGACGAGCGTCTCGTCGTCGCCGGCGCCATGGGCGACGCCGGGGCGTAGCTACGCTTGGCCTAAAAGTCTTCATGTAATTATAGGATTAAAGACTTTTCTATGATATCTTAGGAGTGAACCTAAACACTCTTGGATATCTATGGATAGTCACCTCTTTGTCAAGCCAGCAGGACAACTTGTACAAACTCCCCAGGGGCACGAGGCATTCATCCCTGCGCCTCTACCGAGATATCTTGAACTAACCCCTAGCCTCCTCGCTCTTCTCTCGCGTGCGGACCGAAGTATCGGCGAACTAATGGGGATGGCGAGGATGCTGCCAAATCAACAGCTTCTGATCGCACCTCTAACTCAGCGAGAATCGGTCTTGTCGTCTCAGATCGAAGGTACTCAGGCTTCTGTCGCCGACCTTGCAATCTTTGAAGCATCCGGCGAGATTGCTCTCTCACCTCATCTGGATGTGCGCGAGGTCCGAAACTACAGAAGGGCCCTGAACTATGGCATCGATCGGCTCTCAACCTTCCCGCTCAGCCTTCGCTTTGTAAGAGAGCTCCATCATGAACTGCTCCATGACACTTTGGGGCAGGACAAGACGCCTGGTGAGTTCCGCTCAATTCAGAACTGGATCGGCGCGCCAGGCTGCGAGATAGACGAGGCCACATATGTGCCTCCACCCCCAACGCAGTTGATGACATGCCTTTCAGACTGGGAGGCCTTTGTACATGACGAAGGGCCTCTGCCAACTCTGATCAAGTGCGCTCTTCTCCACTATCAGTTCGAAGCTATTCACCCCTTCGTCGACGGCAACGGCAGAGTTGGGCGCCTGCTTCTGCTCATTTATCTCCTCGACAGAAAATACATCTCCACACCAATCTTCTACCTGAGTCCCTTCTTCGCGAGACACAGGGATAGCTACTACTCTCTGCTTCGTGGAATCACCGAGAGAAGTGAATGGGAAGAATGGATTGAGTTCTTTCTTCGAGGAGTCATTGTTCAATCAAGAGACGGTCTCAAGCGAACCGAAAACCTAATCGAACTTCAACAGAAGTACAGAGAAAGACTTCAGCGCGCCTCCCGGTCAGTCCAGCGATTGCTGGATCTCCTATTTAGCACACCAGCCATCACTGTCAGTAATGCAGCTCTCAGGCTCGACGTGACCTGGGTAACCGCCAATTCCGCAATTAGCCTTCTCGTCGATAGAGGCATACTGCGAGAGGTCACGGGTCAACGTCGCGACCGAGTTTTCTTGGCACAAGAGATTGTCGATACAATCAACCAAGAACTGAGTGAATCATCACTCGATTAATTGTTAACTGGCTTGCTCTATCTTAGACTGGCGGACTTTTCTCAAACGAATGGCAATTGAAGCTAAGAACACTTGGATACGATGACCTTCATTCGCCCCGAAGACGAGCGCTTCTGGCCGCCACACGCGTTCGGTGGCGTGCCGCACCCTTACGCTGAATACGCGGACGCGCGCGTCGTCATCCTGCCCGTGCCGTACGACTCCACCGTCTCGGCCCGCAGCGGCGCCAAGGACGGGCCGGCGGCGATCATCGCCAACTCGATGGACATGGAGCTGTACGACGCCGGCATCGGTTTCGAGCCGTATCTGCACGGCGTCTACACGTCACCGGCCGTGTTCGTCACGAACGCGTCGCCGGAGGCGATGATCGACCGCGTCCACGAGATCGCGGCGGAGTACCTGAACGCGGGCAAGTTCCTCGTGACGCTCGGCGGCGAGCACACGATCGCCGTCGGGTCGTTCCGGGCGCACCGGGACCGTTACCCGGGCCTCAGCGTCCTCGCGATCGACGCGCACGCCGACCTGCGGGACGAGTACCAGGACACGCGCTACAACCACGCCTGCAGCCTGCGACGCATGCTGGACGACGTTCCTGTCTCGCAGGTGGGGCTCCGCAGCGCCGCGGTCGAAGAAGCGGCGCTGATCGCCGAGCGCCGGCTGCCGTTCTACTCACCGAAGGCGTTCCGGGCGATGGGCGCAGACCTGTCGCAGATCGTCGACGGGCTTAGCGACCACGTTTACGTGACGATCGACCTCGACGGCCTCGATTCGGGAGAGATGCCGGCGGTTGGCACGCCGGAGCCGGGCGGCCTCGCCTGGGAAGAGGTGAGCGACCTGATCCGCGCCGTGGCGGCGAAGAAGCGCATCGTCGGCTTCGACATCATGGAGTTGGCGCCGGACCTCGGCCCGAAGGCGTGCGCCTATGCCGCCGCGAAGCTGACCTACCGGATGATCGGCCTCGCCCTCGGCCCGCCGGAGGGCTAGAACCCGGCGCAGCGTTTCGTCGTAAGCAAGGCGGGAGGCATGAAGATGGGCGGCCTGCTATCGATCCCCGGTGACCTCGAGACGTTCCTTGCCGACGACCTTTACCCGTACCGATACGCCCTCGGAGCAATCGCCGTGGCCCTGTCGCTGGCGGCGCTTTTCCTGGCATACCGCTTCGGCGCACACCGGATCCTCATGCGCCACCGGCTGGCGAGCACGCTGATCGGCGTTCCCCTGCTGGTCGTCGCGGTCGTGGTGGGCAACTACCTGTTCTCACCGCTGTGGGAGCGCAGCCACCTCGACGAGGCGAGCCCGCTGGCGGTGGACGCTGCTCCGGCTGCCGGCGAGGCGGTTGCGATGGACGCGAAGCCGGCGTTCCAGCCGCGCACGACGCACTCGGGCATGTTCAAGGGCGCGGACGACTTCCATTTCGGCCGCGGCGACGCGCTGATCGTCGCTACGGGCGAATCGGAGCGCGTGCTCAGGTTTGAGAACTTCTCCGTGCGCAACGGCCCCGACCTCTACGTCTACCTGTCGAAGGACGAGAACGGCAAGCGCGTCGACGAGATGCTGAACCTCGGCAAGCTGAAGGCGACGGACGGCGCGTTCAACTACGAGATCCCGCCGGGCATCGACCTCACGGGCGTGAAGAGCGTTGTCGTCTGGTGCCGCCAGTTCGAAGTGCAGTTCGCCGTCGCGCCGCTGAAGCTGACCTAGCGCTGCCGGGCTGCGACGGGGGCCTTGAGGGCGCGGATCTGGGCGATGTGATCGGAGTCGTGCGATACGAGGTACTCGGCGAGCTGCTTGAGGCTGCGACGGCCCTCGCCGCGCCAGTTGCCGATGCGTGTCCAGTCGATCGCGTGCGATAGCAGGTCAACGATGCGGGGGCGGCTGGCGCGCAGGCCCTCGATGTAGGGTCGAAGGTCCGTGGCGTTGCGTGCGGCCTCGAGCGCGGCGTCTTCGCCGGCGAAGGTGGGCAGGACGGGGTCTGTCTGGGTGCAGACCATGTAGAGGCGCTTGTACCAGATATCGTCGGCGAAGCGCAGGTGGCCGACGACCTGCTTGAGCGACCACTCGTCGTCGGAGGGCCTGGCGCTGAGGACGTCGTTGGGGACGCCGGCCAGCTCAGCCTCGACGACGTCGGCGAGATGCTTCAGCGCTTCGATGATTTCGAGTCGTTCCATTACGCGCTCCCGGCTGCGCATCGCTCTCGCGCTGCTCCGCTCAAGTATAAGAAGAGAAGCTGAGGGGACACCCCTCAGACTCCCCGCGCATGGCCCTTCGACAGGCTCAGGAGCGCCCCGCTACCCCCGCCGACGCCCTTCACGCCTCGGTCAGCTTCTCGATTATGGCGTCGAGCTCTTCGTCGCTGAAGAAGTGGATCACGAGGCGGCCGCCTTTGCGCGTCTTGCGCAGCTCGACGCGCGTGCCGAGAGCGCCGCGCAGCTTCTCTTCGACCGCCGCCAGGTCTGGCGAGACACGACGGCGTGCCGCCGTTCCCGGGCGCTTCGCTCCGGCCTTCGCCAGAGTCTCCGCGTCGCGAACCGTCAGGCCGCCTTCGACGATGCGGCGCCAGGCGCGGTGACGCTCCGCGGCGTCGTCGATGCCAAGCAGGGCACGTGCGTGGCCGGGGCTGATCTCGCCGCGCGCCAGGCTCTCGCGCATCTCGTCCGATAGCGTCAGCAGTCGCAGCGAGTTGGCGACGGCGGAGC
>DATDPC010000217.1:0-34284 GCA_035292965.1 Dehalococcoidia bacterium
GGGGTGAGGGTGCGACGGCGCTACACCAAAGCCGCACGGCCCCATCTGCCATTGCGAGGAGCGCAAGCGACGAAGCAATCTTTTTCGCCCCGTTATCACCGAAAGGAACCTTCATGTCAGTACGCTTGGTAATCAGCATGAGCGCCGTCCACGGCAAAGGCGCCGAGCTCGCAAAGGCGATGGCGCAGCGCTGCCTCGAAGTGCAGAAAGAGCCCGGCTGCGAGCAGTTCGAGGTGTTCCAAAGCGCCGTCGAGCCCGACCACCTGACGCTGCTCGAGCTCTGGAAGGACCAGGCAGCGCTCGACGTCCACGCCGCCGGCATGGCGAATCAGCCGCCGAACCCGGCGATGGCCGGCCTCCGCGCCGACGGCCCCGGCCAGCGCGAGGACTACGAGTACAACCGCACCCGCTAACGCCGGAATGCTATCCGTTCTCGCTCGAGCCCGGCGCTTGTATGCCGGCTTCGGGCCGTATCGTGCGCCGTCCAATCCGCTGCCGGCCGGCCTCCTGCGTCCCCGTCCGCTATCGCCACTCGAGGACTGCCGGCCGGCGCTCGAGACCGTCCTGACCCAGAACCTCGCGTCGCTCTGGTACCCCGGCGCCATCGACGAGGAGCGCGGCGGCTACCGCGGTGACATGGACGCTGCCTCGCGTTGGCGCGATAACCCGCTGCGGTACGTGGTTAGCCAGTCGCGCACGCTCTGGTTCTTCTCCGCCCTCGCCCGTTCACCGTACGGCGACGACCGGCACCTCGCGGCAGCGGCGCACGGTTTTCGCTTCCTGCGTGAACGGATGTGGGACTCAGAACACGGCGGCTTGTTCTGGTCGGTCGATGCCACTTCTGGCGAAGTGGTGAACGCCAGCAAGAGCCTCTGCGGTCAGGGCTTCGCGCTCTATGCCATCTGCGAATACGCCTTCGCGTCGAAGGATCCCGAGGCAGCGTCCTTCGCCCTCGAGTTCTTCCGTCACCTCGAAGAGCGCTACCGCGACCCGGAGCAAGCCGGCTACCTCGAGATGTTCGAGCGCGACTTCGGCCGGGTACCGCTCTGGAACGCGCACGAAGGCGTCGATTCCCATGACAAGACGCTCGGGACACACATGCACCTGCTCGAGGCGTATACGTCGCTCTACCGTCTGACCGCCGATCCTGACGTCCGTGTCCGCCTCGAAGAGCTTTTCCACATCGAGCGCGATGTCGCCTACCTTCCGCGCCACAAGACCTACGCGAGCGAGTTTCGTCCCGACTGGACGCCTGTACCCCGTCTATTCCCTCAGGTCTCCTACGGCCACGACCTCGAAAGCATCTGGTTCCTCATCGAGGCATCGGAGGCGCTCGGCGTACCCATCCAGCCCGACCTCGTGAGCTATCGCGCCGTCTTCGACTCGGCTCTGGGGCACGCGTTCGACCGCCGCAACGGTGGCTTCTACTTGCGAGGCCTCACTGCCGGGCCTGCGCTCTGGCGTCAGAAGGTCAGGTGGGTGCAGGCAGAAGCGCTTGTCGCCGCGCTGCGGCTCTTCAGACTGACGAACGATCCTGCTTACGCCGACTGCTTCGTCCGGACGCTCGACTGGGTCGTCACGCGGCAGGTCGACTGGCGGAACGGCGGCTGGCACTGGCAGATCGCGCCCAATGGCCGCGCTTCCGGCGATAAAGCGGGGGCGTGGCGGTCCTGCTACCACGAAGGCCGCGCCATGCTTCATTGCCTGGAGCTCCTCGCCGGAAGACAGAAGTAAGATCGACTGAGGGACGCTGAAACGCGCACCCGGCTCATCGCCGGCTACCGGGCCTCGGTAGTCACAGTGCCTGCCGCCGCCTCGGGGCTGTCAGCCGCCGAACCCGGCGATGCCCGGCCACCGCGCCGACGGCCCCGGCCAGCGCGAGGACTACGAGTACAACCGCACCCGCTACCGCCTACTGCCGCGTCAGGTCGATGATCCGGAAGTTCCTCAGCTGACCGACGCCGATGAGGATCAGGTAGTCACCGAAGTACTCCTCAGACTCCGGCGTGTCCAGCACCATCACGTCTGTGATCCAGCCGGGGTCAGCCGACGCGTAGCGTTGCCGCGTTGCCTCCAGGTCGGCGCGCGATCGAATCAGCACGAGCTGCACGGATATGGTCGAGGGCGCCGAAGCCGCGGCGTAGATCGGCGCCGGCGTCGTCCTCGGCGCCGGTAGCTCGCGGGCGTGTGCCTGCGATTCGGCGCCGTTGCGCAGGCTTGACCACCCATCCAGCGCGATCGCGGCGCCGAGCGCAAGCACGAGTCCGGCGACCAGGCTTACGTACTGCATCAGGGCCCGCGCAGGTCGAGTATCTTCAGCGCGCTCACGGAGCCGAGACGCTCCGCCTCCAGAAGTGACTCGAGCGCGTAGACGAACTCGCGCGCCGCGACCGGATTGTCGATTATGAGGACGGCGCGCTCCCAGCCAGGATATGACGGCCCGAAGCGCCGCTCCGCATCCTCAGCCTCCTCCCGCGTATCGACGACGAAGACGAGCATCGACGGCGGCGGGCCCTTCGGGAGGTCGTACGCCGGCGTTGCCGCCGCGGCCGGCCGTGACGATGCAGCGCTGTAGGCGCTCGATCCGCTGAAGCCGGCGCTACGGCTCGACGCGCCGTCAGCGCTCTGCCAGCCACCCATCGCCAGCGCCGCGATAAAGGCGACCGCGAGTCCCGTCACCAGGCTGACGTACTGCATCGCTAGTGACCTAAGAGTACAGCGTCGCCGGGTCAGGCGTCGGCGAAATTCGGAACGAAGGCCGGGAGTGACCGGCTGCCCGGCCTTCGTTCCTGCTAGAAAAGCGCCGCTGAGCTAGCGGCGCCGAACGTCGACCAGCTCGATGACGCTCCTGGTGCCGCCGTTGGCGCCTACGATGCGCAGGACCTCGGTCTGAGCCTGCGCCATCTCCTCCGGCGTGCCCGCCTGAAGCACGTGGAAGCTGCGCCCCGGCATCGGATGCCCGGTCGCGTCGAGGATGCTGCTCGCAAGCTGGTCAGCGAAGCTCACGTCGGCCGCCTGCACCGGCGAATCGACGAAGTAGATCGTCAGGTTGCGCGGCACAAGGGCCTGCGTCGAAGAAACCGGCGCGCCCGCTGCTACCGCCGTCGCGGGATGGCGCCCATCTCCATCGCGCATCGCCATCGCGCCGACAAACACCAGCACGGCGACGCCGACGATCGCGATGCCGTAGAACGTCTTCACAACCTCCCACAGCCCGGCGTCTCGGTCGTCGATGATGGAGTCGAGCTCTTCGATTTGCGTAGCCATCGGTCGAGATCAGTCTCGCGTTACGAAGAAGCGACGCCATCGGCAGAACTGGGAGTCTTCGAGGCCAGATTTCGGCGGCTACCGGCCCGATTCGCCGTTTCGATAGAAAGAAGTTGCTACTGCAGGCTTACACCATCCATCGTAGGCGCTATTCTAGCCGCCCCGGACGTAGACGATCTTCAGCCGCTCGATCTCGCCGCGGCCCTTCGCCTCGCTCAGCGAGTCCGTTATCAGGTCAAGGTCAGACGCGTTCTGCCCCGGCTCGAAGACGATGAGGTCGATCTGCCAGCCCGGCTCCGCCGCGGCATAACGCAGCCGCGCCGTGTTACCCGCGTCCTGCGAATCAGCGATCAGCAGCAGGATCGATGGCGGTGGCGTCGTCGTGTCGCGGGCCTGTACCGGCGCCGTCGCTGCCGCATCGAGAGCACGCGGCGGCGGCGAGTATGCCGCGACGATCGTGCCCGGCCGGGCATCTGCACGCTGCGCTGCCCGGCTCTCCCACCCGCCGATCGCGAAGAAGGCGGCAACCGCAACGACGAGCCCGGCGACGAGGCTAACGTACTGCATGCCGTCTCAGACCAGCCCCCGGTCGCGCGCGTAGCCCGCCGCCTCGACCCGATTGGCGGCGCCGATCTTCGCGAAGATGCTGCTGACGTGCTTCGCGACGGTGCTGGCGCTGATCACCAGTTCGTCCGCGATCTGCGCGTTGCTCCGCCCCGCGGCGACGAGCCGCAGCACTTCGATCTCGCGCGCCGAAAGGCCGTCTAGGCGCGGCGATAGGGCCGGCGCCGCGGTAAGCAGCCCTTGTTCGGCAGAAAGCGCGGCGAGGAAATCGTCCAGGGCCTTTAGTCCCTGCGACGGGTCGGCAAACGAAGACGCTCCATCGGTGAGGACTAGCCGTGATCGCGGGATGGCAGCCGCGACCTTGATCGATTCCTCCGGACGGAACAGCAGCGACTCATTCGCCTGGATAACGAGCGTTGGTGTCTGGACGCGCGGCAAGACCTCACGCAGGTTCGAGCGGCTGAAGGCATGCATGAGGGCGCCATAATCTGCTGGCGTTATCGCCAGTTTCATGTACTGCAAAGTAGTCGCCACGTCGAGTACCTGGCCGATGCCTGTTTGGCTACGAAGAAACAGGTCCCAGTCATCGTCAGCCAGCGATTCATGCATCGCGGCTGGCCAGGCCGTGCCCGCGACCGAACAGGAAAGCAGGACGAGCATGCGCAGACGCTCCGGGTGCCTGATCGCGTAGTTGACCGCCACATGGGCAGACCAGCCGTAGCCGAACAGGACGAACTGTGT
This sequence comes from Dehalococcoidia bacterium, assembly GCA_035292965.1. Taxonomy (GTDB): domain Bacteria; phylum Chloroflexota; class Dehalococcoidia; order DSTF01; family WHTK01; genus WHTK01. The sequence goes on from DATDPC010000217.1 coordinate 4,573, forward strand.
GAGCTTCAAATGTTCAACGACAGTCTCGAGGTCACGCTCGAGCGTATCCATTGTCAGGTCGCCCGAGAGACCGCGAGTAGACAAGCCCTGACCGCGACCGTCATACCTAACAAGTCGGAAACGCGCGGAAAGACCTTTCCCCCAAGCGATCAGTGGAAGGCCACTCTGATTCCACGAGTCGACGTGGCTGAAGCGCACCGGCATGAACATCAACGTTGGCCCTTCACCCGTGACCGTGTAGGCGATGTCGTAGCCATCGATCGTCTTGACGTACTGGACCGGCGGCGCTTCCATCGTAGGCGCAATTATAGGCGCGTCTCGTCAACGCTGGATAAACAAAGAAGCCGGGCGTTGAACCCGGCCTCCTGATGGCTGAAAGCTGACCGCTGACGGCTCGCTACGCCGATTGGCCCTTCAGGCGCTCCATCGCCTCCGTGTCCTCCGGGGCGATCTCCTGGCCGCTGCTCGTCACCAGCAGGGGACGCTGGCGGCTGCGGATCGTCTCACCGCTGACGATGCACTTCTGCACATCGCTGCGCGAAGGCACCTCGTACATCACGTCCAGCAGCGTGTCCTCCAGGACGGTGCGCAGGCCACGGGCGCCGGTCTTGTGGCTGATCGCCTCGTCGGCGATCGCCTCCAGCGCGTCCTGCGTGAACACGAGCTCGACGCCATCGATCGAGAAGAAGCGCTGGAACTGGCGCATCACCGCGTTCTTCGGCTCCGTCAGGATCCGGATCAGCGTGTCCTTGGTCAGCGACTCGAGGCCGACGACCAGCGGCAGGCGGCCGACGAACTCCGGGATCAGGCCGTACATGAGCAGGTCGTCGTGCGTGACGTGCTTCATCAGCTCGTCGATCCGCTCCTGGCCCTTCTTTGTGTCGATCTCCGACTTGAAGCCCAGCGCCCGCCGGTCGCGGCCGAGGCGCTTCTCGATGATCCGGTCGATGCCTTCGAAGGCGCCGCCGCAGATGAAGAGGATGTTCTGCGTGTTGATCTGGATGAACTCCTGGTGCGGGTGCTTGCGTCCGCCCTGAGGCGGCACGTTCGCAACCGTACCCTCGATGATCTTCAGCAGCGCTTGCTGCACGCCCTCACCGGAGACGTCGCGCGTGATCGATGGGTTGTCGCTCTTGCGCGATATCTTGTCGATCTCGTCGATGTAGACGATGCCGCGCTCCGCCCGGCTGACGTCGAGGTCGGCGGCCTGGATCAGGTGGAGGAGGATGTTCTCCACGTCCTCACCGACGTAGCCCGCTTCGGTTAGCGCCGTCGCGTCGGCGATCGTGAACGGCACGTCGAGGATCTTCGCCAGCGTCCGCGCCAGGTGCGTCTTGCCCACGCCCGTCGGCCCGGCGAGGAGGATGTTGCTCTTCTCGAGCTCGATGTCGCTGGTGTTGCCGGTGTTGGCGTTGACGCGCTTGTAGTGGTTGTAAACGGCGACGGAGAGGATCTTCTTCGCCTGGTCCTGGCCGATGACGTACTCGCTGAGCTGCTCGTAAAGGCTCTTCGGCGGCGGTACCTTCTGGCCCGTCTTCGCCTTCGCCGGCCCGCCCTCTTCCTCGATGATCTCGCGGCACAGCTCGACGCATTCGTCGCAGATGTAGACCGCGCCCGGACCGGCGATCAGCTTCTTGACCTGGTCCTGGCTCTTCGCGCAGAAGGAACACTGATACTGGAGCCGGCTGCCTTTAGTTGTCGCCATAAACCCTCTCTAGCTCGCCTGCTTCAGCAGAATCTCGTCGATCATGCCGTACTCTTTCGCCGCCTGGGCGTCCATATAGAAGTTTCGGTCGAAATCGCGGCGAATTCGCTCGGGGTCCTGCCCCGTGTTCGTCGCGAGGATGTCCCGCAGTAGGTCGTTCACCCGCAACGTCTCGCGCGCCTCGATCTCGATGTCGGACGCCTGGCCGCGGGTGCCACCCATGACCTGGTGCATGTGAATCGTAGAGTTCGGCATCGCGTAGCGCTTGCCCGCCGCGCCGGAGCTCAGCAGCACCGTCGCCATGCTGGCACAAAGGCCGACGCAATAGGTCGCGACCTCGCAGCGGTTGAGCCGCATCGCGTCGTAGATCGCCAGGCCGGCGTGCACGGAGCCGCCGGGAGAGTTGATGTAGATCGAGACGTCTCGGTCGGGGTCCTCGCGCTCCAGGTGCAGGAGCTGGGCGATGATGCTGTTCGCCACCTGGTCATCGATCGGCGTGCCGAGGAAGATGATCCGCTCCTTCAGCAGCATCGAGTAGATGTCGTAGACGCGTTCGCCGCGGGGCGTAGTTTCGACGACTGCGGGAATAATGGCTCGCAGTTCTTCGGGGTTCATTCCTTCTCCTGATCCTTGTCCGCCGCCTTGCGGGGGGTGCTGCGACGCGCCTTCGCGGGCTTCTTCGCAGCGCTGGCTCCGTCCGAACTGGAAGCTATCTCCGTGAGACGCCCCAGAGTCTTTCGCGTGTGTAAGGAGCGCTTTATCGATTCTCGGCTGCTTTCACTGCCTAGCAGCTGCAAAATCGCGTCTGCCTGCTCTCCCGCAGAGGCCACCAGCGTCTGAAGCTCAGCATCGACATCAGCGTCCTCTACTACGATATTTTCGGCTTCCGCGAACTCACTCAGCACGAGTGAGCGGCGCAATCTTTCAATTGCCTCCTCGCGTACAGAGTCGCGGACCTCCGCCTCTTCCTTGCCCAAGCGGGCCAGGTACAGCTCCACGGCGCGCGGATCGCGCGGGTCCAGCTGCGTCTGCTCCTCGAGGATGTGGTCGATCTCGCGCTCGACCAGCACCGCCGGGAACTCGATTGTCGCCCCGGCCGTCAGCGCGTCGATGACGGCGTGCTCGTAGTTGTGATCAGCCGCGTCCTGCGTCGCCTTCACCAGGTCCTCGCGCAGGCGGTCGCGCAGCGCCTTGAGGCTATCGAAGCCCTCACCGACCTCCTTCGCGAAGGCGTCGTCCGCCTTGGCCGGCTTCTCTTCTTTGACCTCGTCGACCTTGACCTTGTATGTCACCGTCTTTCCGGCGACGCGCTCGTCCGCGAAGTCCTTGCGCACCTCGGTCTTCGTCTCGATGTCGGCGCCCTTCTTCAGCCCGGCGATCGCTTCGTAGAGGCCGGGTAGCGAGGAGAGGCCCTCCTCCTCGAGCCGGAACTCGAGGTCGTCCTGGGAGAAGAGCGTGCCGTCATCCGCCGTGGCGCTGAGGCTGCCGCGGATGATGTCGCCCTTCTTCGCGGCGCGGTTCACCGGCTCGATCGTGCCGTAGCGCCGCTGCAGGTCCGTCAGCGCCTCGTCGACCTGCTTCTCCGTGACCTCGGCCGTCTCCTTCGGCACGCGCAGCGACTTGTAGTCGCCCAGCTCGATCACCGGCATCAGCGGCACGGTCGCGGCAAACACCAACGGCTCGTGGCTGACGAGCTCGACGCTCGGGCTCGCGACCGGGTCGAGCGATTGCTCCTCGATCGCCTCGCGGTAGACGTTGGGCAGCAGCAGGTCCATCGCCTCATCGAGGAGGCGGTGGCGGCCGAGCTGCTTCTCGATCATCGTGCGGGGCGCCTTGCCCGGCCGGAAGCCGGGGACGCGCACGCTCGGCGCCAGCTTCTTGTAGGCGGTCTCGATCGCCTGGTTGTGGCGCTCGTCGTCCACCTCGATCTGGAGGCGCACCTGTCGTTCGGGCAGAGTTTCGCTTGTGACTTTCAAGTGGGCGTTCGGTTCCTCTCCGTTTCGGGGCCTGCAGGAATTATAACAAGCGTCCCCCTCCTATATGACAGGCGTTATTGGCGGGTGGGGCGTAGAACCTCTCCCCTCAGTCCCCTCTCCCCTTCGACAGGCTCAGGGCGGCGCGCAGCAGAGAGGGGAAGCTCAGCCTTTGCAACGCCGTCAACCAACGGTGCATCGTAGGTCCCTCTCCGTGGACGGAGAGGGATGCCGGCAGGCAGGGAGAGGTCCTACGCCCCCGTAGCTCTCCCTACCGCGCCTTCGGCGTAAACACGTCCGTCATCGCGTCGCCGAGCAGGTTGAACGCGAAGAACAGCCCCGTGACGATGCCGCCGGGGAACAGCAGGAGATACGCGTGCTGGTTCAGCGTCCGGATGCTGCTCGTATCGAAGATCAGCGCGCCGAAGCTTGGGCGCGGCGGCTGGATGCCGACGCCGAACCAGGTCAGCACCAGCTCCGACCCGGCGATACCGGCGAGCCCGAGCGAGAGGCTGACGATGATGATGTTGCTTACGTTCGGCAGCAGGTGGCGGAAGAGGATCTGCGGCGTCGTCGCTCCCAGCGACCGCGCCGCCGTGACGAACTCGGTCTCGCGCAGCGATAGAATCTGAGACCGGATCACGCGCGCGCCGCCAACCCAGCCGAACAGCGATAGCGCCCCGAAGATCAGGATGTAGTCCGGCGCGCCCGAGCGTACGATGCCGCCGATGCCGGTGAAGTCCTGAACGTCCGCGGCGATCGATCGCACCTGCGTCTTCAACGTCGCGTTGATCAGGATCAGCATCAGGATCGTCGGTAGCGACGCGAACACGTCGCCGATGCGCATGATCAGCGTGTCCACCCAACCGCCGACGTAGCCCGAGAGCAACCCCAGCCCCACGGCGAGGACGACACCGCCCGTGAACAACGTCGCCACCGTGACGATGACCGTCGTCTGTGACGCCCAGACGACGCGCGCCAGCTGGTCCCGGCCCAAACGGTCCGTGCCGAAGGGGTGAGACCAGCTCGGCCCTTCGAGATCGTGATCGAGGTCCTGGTGCTGGTAGTCCTGGATCACGTGGGTCGCGCCCAGAAGCGGCGCCGTCAGCCCCATCAGGTAGAAAGCGAAGATGAACGTCAGCGAGATGACGGCGACTTTGCGCCGCAACAGGCGGCGGATCGCCATCCCCGTCGGGCTGCCGCTCGCCGCGCCGCTGACCTCAGCGATGCTCTCGCCTGGTGTTAGCTCAGCCGCTTCGCGAGCCATAGCGGATCCGCGGGTCGATGAACGTGTAGGCGATGTCGATGAAGATGCTCGTCATGATGAACAGGGTCGCGCCGACGACCGTGATCGCCATGATCAGGTCGTAGTCGCGGCTGCCGATCGACTCGAAGGCGAGGCGGCCGACGCCCGGGATGCCCGTCAGGTTCTCGAGGATGAACGAGCCCTCCAGGATGCCGATCAGCGAGAAGGCGATCATCGTGCTCAGCGGCAGCAGCGCGTTTCGCAGCACGTGCTGCGTCATCACCTGGAACTCGCTGATCCCCTTGGCGCGCGCCGTGCGCACGTAGTCCTCTTTCATCACCTCCAGCGTGAAGGCGCGCGTATAACGCCCCCACACCGCGATCGCCGGCAGCGCCAGCGCGATCACCGGGATGATCGCCTCCTTGCTCAGCACGCCGATGCAGTCGTAGTTGCCGCCGAGGAAGCCCAACGAGACGTTGCAATCGCGCGGCCAGCCGCTCGCCGGCACCCAGCCGAGCTTCAGCGCGAAGATCAGCAACAAGAACGGCACGCCCACCATCGTCGGGATCGATTGGATCGCCAGCGCCGACCCGATCGCCGTCGGGTCAGACCAGGTGCCCTGTTTACGCGCCGCGAATACCCCCAGCGCGATGCCGCACGAGATCGTGATCGTCAACGCGACGGCGTTGTACTGCGCCGAGCGGTACATCGCCGGGAAGATGATGTCTTTGACGTTGCGGCCTTTGTAGCGGTAGCTCTCGCCCAGGTCGCCGCGCGTCAGCAGGCCCTTCATGTAGATGTAGTACTGCTCGTGGATCGGCTTATCGAGGCCCTTGGCGTGGCGCACGCGCTCCAGCACCTCCGGGTCGCGGAACTGCCCCGTCGCGATGCTCACCGGGTCGCCCGGGCCGAGACGCGCGAGCGTAAACGTCACGAAGGTGACGATGAAGAGGATCGGCGGAACCCAGAGGAGCCGTCGTAATAGGTACGAGGCCAGGGCGCTATCCATGACGCTCCCCGCGGGGCCGCTACGGCTCGATCGTTACGTTGCGAAGGAAGGGCACGATGATCTTGTTCACCGTGTATCCCTTCACGTGCGGGTTCACCACCATGTGCTGCTGCCCGAAGTTCAGCGGCATCCACGGCAGGTCCTGGATCAGGATCTGCTCCGCGTCCTGGTAGAGCTTCAGCCGCGCCTCCGGGTTCGCCTCGGAGCGCGCCTTCTCGATCAGCGCGTCGAACTGCGGGTTGTTGTAACCGCTGTTGTTCTGGCGGCTCTTGCTGTAGAACAGCAGGTCGATCAGGTCCTCCGGGTCCGGGTAGTCCATGATCCAGCCGAGGCTCCACATCTGCACCCGCCCGCGGTCGAGGTCGTCGTAGAACGCGGCCGTCTCGACCTGGTTGATCTCGACGTCTACGCCGAGGTTCTGCTTCCACATCTGCTGAATCGCCTCGAGCCCGGCGCCGACGGTCGCGCCGCCCGCGCCACCCGCGACGGTCAGCCTCACCTTCGGCAGGCCGGAGGCCCCGCCGTATTTAGACTCCTGCAGCAGCTGCTTAGCGCGCACCGGGTCGAACGCCGGCAGCTTCGCGTTCGGGTTGTAACCCGGCAGGCCGGGCATCATGAAGCTCGTCGCCACCGGCGAGGCGTCTTTGCCAACGACGCGCGTCAGCTGGTCGCGGTCGATCGAGATCGCGAACGCCTGGCGCACCTTCGGGTCGTCGAAGGGCGGCGTCTTGACGCTGAAGCCGATGTAGCTCAGCGCCAGCTCAGGCCCCGTCACGTACTGATCGTGCAGCGGGTCGCCCGCGCTCTGGACGCGCTCGAGGTCGTCGATGCCGAGACCCGAGACGTCGATCTCGCAGTTCTCGAACTGCGTCAGCGATGAGCCGCCGGCGAGGTTGAACAGGATCTGCTTGATCTTCGGCGCGCCGCCGTAGTACTTCTCGTTCGCTTCGAGGATGATCCGCTCGCCGATCTCCCACGTGCGGACCTTGTAGGGGCCGGTCCCTTTCGGCTTGTACCACCAGCGCTCCGGGTTCGCCGTCACCTGCGAGCGCTCGACGACGTAGGCCGTCGGGTAGGTCATCTTCGCGAGGAAGTACGGCTTCGGCGCGTCGATCGTGATCTCCAGCGTCGTCGCGTTGATCGCCTTCACGCCCGAGATCGACTCCGACTTCCCGAGGATCACGTCGCGCACGCCGACGATGTCGCCGAGGTACGCATCAGCCGTCGTTGATAACGTGCGACCGAGCTTCGCGGCGCGGTCGAGCGAGAACTTGAAGTCGTCCGCCGTGACGGCTCGCTCGTCGACGTGGAAGAGGGCGTTCTTGCGCAGGGTGAAGGTGTAGACCTTACCGTCCGGGCTGATCGTCCAGCTCTCGGCGATGTCCGGCACGACCTTCAGGTCCGCGTTCAGCTGGACGAGCCCGCTGAACACCTCGACGGCGTACTGCGCCGAGCCCGCATCGCGGATCAGCGCCGGGTCGAGGTCGATCGGCTCGGGGCCGAGCAGCCGCAGGTCGGTGCCCTTGGGCGCGTCGCAGCCGCCGCCGGAGCCCGGTGTCGGGTTCGCGGACGCCTTGTCGCCGCCATCGCCACTGTCGCCGCCACCACCACCGCCGAGGAGAACGACGAAGACGACCACGAGCAGAACCAGCCCGCCGATGCCTGCCAGTAGAGCTGCGTTCTTGCCCTTCACGTCTGCCTCCTACCCCGCGTCCACCCCGGTAAACGTACCGCTAACACTAGCTACGAAGATACAGGCCTCACGGATGCGCGACAAGGCGCTGCCCGCCGGGCATTGGGCTTCGCGCGGCGCACGAGAGCTTGTTGGAGGGTCAGCCCTACCTATCTCGCGAACGACAGTCGATCATGTAAATGCAGTGTCAGTAACCGCCGCCCTCCGCGTCATCATCCCCCTCGCCGTCGGCGGTGTCATGGCGGGCGCAATTGCCATCGGTGCTAACGGTGGCGGCAATCAAGCCGGGCCTTCGGCTCAGGTGGTAGCGGCAACATTCACGCCTGCGCCCGAAAAGACTTCAACAACACTGCCTTCTTCAGCCGGCACCGCCACGGCCGAGAAGCCGTTTTACCCCAACTATGTGGCGCCCGACAAGCCCGCACTTGCCCGAGCTGAACAGGATTCAGCGACGGTAAAGGCATCGGGACAACGCTGTCCGGCTACCTACCTCACTTACGCATCCAAATTGCTCGATGGCAGTTTCTGCTTTCCGGCGACCTGGAAGATCGTGCGAGGCGACACGATCTTGCCACCAGCGGCGCAGAGGGCTGAAGGCTACAGCTTCTCGTTACTAATCACCAAGACTGACCCACAATCAGGTCGCGAATTGGCACGGGTATTCTTCCAGGTCGCAGGTCCACGTCCCTTCACGCTTCTGGATTGCCCGGACAAGGGAGCCTTTGGCGTTGCTTCGTTATCAGCAGCAGCTTGCTTCCATGACTGGAAGCAGCATCGTTTCAATGGTATTCCAAACGGAATCGCCCGTCTGATAGGCGTTCAAATCCCCCACGCTTTGGATGAGTTGCCTGCAGTCTGGGCAGGCATCCAACTAGTCAATCGGTCTCCAGATGACACGTCAGTTCAAGTCTCTACCCAGGATCAAGCCGAGGCCTTAGGAATAGTCGCAAGCCTAGAATTCAACCCTTAGGGGACGCCGGGGAAGGAGCACTCCTAGTGCGAAACGTGGCGGCACGGATGCTGCTGGGGCTACTCGTACTGGTTGGTGCGTGGATCGCGGATGCAGAGCTTCGATCGGCACTTGCCGACGGATTGCCGTCGAACGCCTACGACGCTTGGCGTCTACCCTGGTCCGAGGGGACCGATGAATCTCGAGGCGATGGCTGCCCCGTCGGGGGTAACGATCCCCTGGGCCAGCTACCAGACGATGGATACTGCGACGCTCACGAAGACTCAGACCACTACGCAATCGATTTTCAGTCTATGAACGATCGCCAGCCTATTAAGGCTATCGGCGGCGGAACAATTGCCTACTTCAACAATGGCGGCGACGAGGCAGGATACGGAAGGTTCGCCTTGATATCTCATCCAGGCGGATTCGTTTCTAGGTACGCACACCTTTGTTCGTGGCAGGTCTTCCCGGACGACAGCGTCGTGCACCAAGGTGAGTGGATCGGGGGAGCTGGAAATACTGGGAATGTGCAACCGGAGCCCCCGAATGGGAGGTGTTCCGAACTGACTGATTTACCGTCAGCTCATCTGCACTTCAGCTTGGAGGCCGATGGTACTGCACTTGACGCAACACTATCAGGATTTTCCATTCAGCATCTCAGCGACATTCCTTATCCTGATCCAGACCCACCCCCAAACCCTGATGATGACCCTCACTTCTCCAACAACAGCGGCCCCGGCTACGACTCGGCGATGAACTACTCCACGCTGGTACGCGATAAGTACGCGGCCCTTGGCGGTTCGTTGGGCTCCACGTATTCATCCCCAGGCGGTGCCTGCGGCAACTCAACGCGCTGGCTGCATCTGTGCACCAGCACGAAGTGGGGGTCTCTGATCACTCAGAACTTCATCTCGTCAACAGGCGTGCCAAGTTCCCTTACCAGTGGTGTGGGCCCAACCGACCTCTGGCTCGTAGCCGGTGGATTCTGGTCCGTCTACAACTTCGCGACGTATGGCCTCCCACTCTCCGACGCTTTCTCGCCCTGCCCGCCGGAGTCCTCCCCGAGCTGCGCTAGCTACCAGCCCTTCGAGGGCGGCTGTATTTGGGTTGATAGCACCGGCACGGGCCATCCGTGCGGTTATCTGTACGCCGTAACCGAAGACTCCACGCCCGACTACGCACGCTTGAGTGTCGGGGCTTGGGTGTCGAAAGGCGCTGCCCCAGGCGGCAGTCACGATCTTGAGTACTACGGCAACGGTCTAATGTTGAATACGCCGCCGGTGTCTGCAGGTGGTCAATTCAGGCGGTCGACCGACTCCGGCGAGACGTGGACGACGCTTTCGACTCCGGACAGCTCTCGCAGGCCTGTAGACACCGCCCGGAGCCCCAATGGACGTCTGTGGTGCTCATGAGCAAGCCTGCTACCGGCACCTACAAGGTCTTCTTCTCCGACACCAATGGCGACTCGTGGCTGCTGGCCCAGGAACTCACAATCGGTACCGGGGGGCAGTACGGCTCTATCGCCGCCCACCCGACGGACAGCTCGCGCGTCGCCGTATCCTGGCAAACCAGCTCAAATACGACGAAGGTGGCTGTGAATACTTTCGCCAACGGGTCGCCCACACCCGGGCCCTTCACTACGTATTCCGTGCCCAACGCGGCCGGAAGCGCGCCTCAGATCATCTGGGCCGGCGCCACACGTCTCGTACTGGTAGGCGACCGCGCTGGCGCCTTCCGCCTGCAGTATTCCGTCAACGATGGTCAGACCTGGAGCGACGCTAACCCCTCTAGCTTCTCAACAACCTCTGTCTACGAACTCACCGAAGGTGTCATCACGAAAGCGGGGGATTTGTCAGTCCTGTTCACCTTCTGTAAGTCTTCAGACTCCTCGCCCAGGCATGTCCTTGCTAGGTCGACGGACGCCGGAAGCACGTGGACAAACATCAGCGCATTGCCCAGTGGCACACTGACCACTCCCCAGGCCATTGCCTACGATCCTGGTGACGACAGCCTTTACGTCGCTTGGTGGGCTAGCAGCCGCGTGACCAAGCTGCCGAACGCGTCGACGCGCGATTGGGGCGCAGTGACGGCTGGAGATTGGATCGAGATTGCAGCGTCACCCGGCCGTACCGGCGTGCGCGGGCTGGTCGTGCTCGGCAACTAGGGCCGCCTCTGGCTGGTCACTCCTCAACCACCCGGATGTGCAGCACCGCCAGCTGCTCCTCGCTCGCCGGCGAGGGGGAGCTGGTCATCGGGTCGGAGGCGCTCTTCGTCTTCGGGAAGGCGATCACCTCGCGGATGTCCGTCTCCTGCGCCAGCAGCGCCACCGTCCGGTCGATGCCGGGAGCGATGCCGCCGTGCGGTGGCGCGCCGTACTCGAACGCGTCCAGCATGTGACCGAAGCGCTCGCGCGCCGTCGCATCGCTGATCTTCAGCATCCCGAAGATCCGCTCCTGCTCGCTGCGGTCGTGGATCCTGATCGAACCGGAGCCGATCTCCTGGCCGTTGCAGGCAAGGTCGTAGGCGTTGCTGCGCGCCGCGCCCGGGTCCGTGTCGAGCAGCGGCAGGTCCTCCGCCTTCACCGACGTGAACAGATGGTGGCTCGGCTCCCAGCGCTCGTCCTCGTCGCTCCACTCGACCAGCGGGAAGTCGACGACGAAGAGAAACGCCAGCCTGTCCTTGTCCGCGAGGTCGAGCTTCGCCGCCAGCGCCCGTCGCAGCGCGTCGAGCGACGGCTTGACCCGCCCGGCGGAGCCGGACTCCTTCGCCGGCACACCGCCCATGCCCGCGACGATCAGCACGAGGTCGCCGGCGTTCGCGCCCGCCAGCGCGCCGATCGCCCGCGCGAGCTCGAGGCCGAGGAACTTGAGCACCGGCGACTTGATCTCGTCTTCGCTCGCCGTCGCCGGGTCCGTCGCGTAGCCGATCGAGACGAGCCCCTTGGCGCCGAGGCCCTTCGCCGTCTCCGTCAGCTCATCGATCTCGCGGCGGGAGAACGCGGCGCCGCCCGGCACGCAGAGGCCCTCGACGCTGCCGCCGCTCTCGGCCGCCGTGCGGAACACGGCGAACTCGGTAGTGCGCACGAGGCCGGTGAAGTCGATCAGCTCGAGTCCGTAGCGCAGGTCGGGCTTGTCCGTCCCGAATCGCCGCATGCACTCCGCATACGTCAGGCGCGGGAACGGCGTCTGCAGCTTCAAGCCAGGCCGTAGCTCCGTCGCCAACTCGACATAAAGCTTCTCTGTCAGTTCGAGGATGTCTTCCTGCGTCGCGAAGCTCACCTCGAGGTCGAGCTGCGTGAACTCGGGCTGGCGGTCGGCGCGCAGGTCCTCGTCGCGGAAGCAGCGCGCGATCTGGAAGTAGCGCTCGAACCCCGCGACCATCAGCAGCTGCTTGAACTGCTGCGGCGATTGCGGCAGGGCGTAGAAGTTGCCGGGATAGACGCGGCTCGGCACCAGGTAGTCGCGCGCGCCCTCCGGCGTCGGGTTCGCCAGCATCGGCGTCTCGATCTCGACGAAGCCGCGCTCGCGCAGGAAGCTCCGGATCGTCTGGACGACGGCGTCGCGCAGGACGATGTTCGAGTGCATCCGCTCGCGCCGCAGGTCGAGGTAGCGATGGCGCAGGCGCAACACCTCGTCGACCGTCGACTCCTCGTTGATGTAGAAGGGCGGTGTCTTCGCCGCGTTCAGCACGACGACCTTCGACGCCGCGACCTCGATCTCGCCCGTGGGCATGTTCGCGTTCTCGGTGCCCGGGCGTCGCAATGCCACCGTGCCCGTGATCTGCAGCACGTACTCGTTGCGCGCGTCGCTCGCGGCGGCGTGCGCGTCCGGCGCGCTCTGCGGGTTGACGACAACCTGCACCAGCCCGGTCGAGTCGCGCAGGTCGATGAAGATCAGGTTGCCGTGGTCGCGGCGACGGTGCACCCAGCCGGCCAGGGTTACTTCCTGGCCGGCGTGTTCAGCGCGCAGCTCACCGCAGTACTGGCTCTTCAGCATGTCAGGTCTCCTTGTAAATCGAAGTGCCGGGCCGTCTCAAGGCCCGTTCGTCCTGAGCTTGTCGAAGGATGCCGTGTGGTCGACCAGGATGCGTGGTTCGAGGGGCTCACCACGAACGGGTTCCTAACCTCGCTCGCGTGGGCAGAACGAAACGGGCGTCCCGAAAGACGCCTGCCGACGAAGGTCGACTAAGGACAGTTAGCTCGAGGATGCTCCGCCTGAGGCGGAGCCGGAATCTTCCGTCTCGTCATCACCCTTCTTGCGCTTCAAGAACGCAAAGGCGGCGACGACCGCGCCGATGAGCAGGCCGATAAGCGGTAGCTTTTTCAAAGCGGCGCCTCCTGTGTGTTGCCTAATCCTAGTCAGATACGCGCCATCTGGCAACGGCATCCATGTCCTACACTTCTCTCGTGACCCAGCCGCTCGCCCTCTACGTCCACATCCCCTTCTGCACCGCCAAGTGCACCTACTGCGACTTCAACTCTTACGCCGGTCAAGAATCGCTGATCGCGCCCTACGCCGAGGCCGTCGCGCGCGAAGCCGCGTTGTGGTCGCCCCGGCTCGCCGGGCGGCAGGTCGAGACCGTGTTCTTCGGCGGCGGCACGCCCAGCATCCTCCCTCTGCCTGAGATGAGCACGATCGTCGAGGCGATGCGCTCGCGGTTCGACATCGCCCCGGACGCCGAAGTAACGCTCGAGGCTAACCCCGGCACCGTCGACGCGACTCACCTCGAAGGGCTGCGGCGTCTCGGCTTCAACCGCATCAGCTTCGGCGTCCAGAGCTTCCACGATGACGAGCTGATCCGCCTGGAGCGCATCCACGACCGCGAAGAGGTGCACCAGGCCTACGCCTGGGCCCGCGCCGCCGGCTTCGAAAACGTCAACCTCGACCTGATCTACGGCCTCGCCGGCCAGACGCTCGAGCTCTGGCAGGAGAACGTCGAGCAGGCCCTCGCGCTCGCCCCCGAACACCTTTCCATGTACGCGCTGACGCTCGAAGAAGGCACGCCCCTCACCCGCGACGTCGAGCGCGGCCGTGCCATCGGCCCAGACCCGGACCTGCAGGCCGACATGTACGAATGGAGCCGCGAGCGCATGGCCGCCGCCGGCTACGCCTACTACGAGGTCTCGAACTGGTCGAAGCCCGGCCGCGAGTGCCGCCACAACCTCACCTACTGGCGCAACGGCGATTGGCTAGGCCTCGGCGCCGGCGCCCACTCCCATCTCGCCGGCGAGCGCTTCGCCGCCGCCGCCAGCCCCTCCCGCTACATCGCCCTCATCAACGAAGCCTCGGAAGCAGCAAGCTCCGTTCGTCCTGAGCCTGTCGAAGGACGCGAGGTTCCGCAAACGATGCGCCAAATCACCTTCCGGGAGCCCGCCGACCCCCAGCGCGAGATGTCAGAGACCGTAATCCTCGCCCTGCGCCTGCGCGAAGGCCTCAGCCTCGCCTCGTTTCGCGATCGCTTCGGCGTCGACCTCGATACCGTCTTCGCCGCCCCGTTGCAAGAGACGCTAGACCTCGGCCTCACAGAGCTCGTCGAAGGCCGCCTCCGCCTCCGAGACGAAGCCGTCCTCCTAGGCGACGAAGCCTTCCTACGCTTCTTACCCGATTAACACGGTTCCAACTGCCATCCCCTCTCTGTGCACGGAGAGGGGATGGCGGCAGCCAGGGGAGAGGTCGGTCTACGTCAGCCCGTGTAGCCCCCGCACCGCCTCGATCAGCGGCTCGATGTCCACGCGTCCGTTCCCTCTGAGCCCGTCGAAGGACGGCGCCGCGCCGACCGGGTCGGGCGTCGCCGTCTCGCCGAGCAGCGCTTCGATGCTGTTGCGCACGCTCCACGAAAGCGCCCTGAGGTCGTAGCCGCCCTCCAGCGCCGCGACGATCCGTCCCTCGCAGACCTCGCCCGCGACGTCCCGCAGCCCCGCCATCAGCGAGGCGTAGCCGTCGCACGAGAGGCGCATCTCGGCGCCGTCGATCGGGTCGGCGTGATGCGCGTCGTAGCCGGCGCTGACGAGGATCAGCTGCGGCGCGTAGGCGCGCAGCTTCGGCGCGATCACCGCCTCGAAGACGCGCCCGTACTCCGCGTCGCCGCAGCCGGCCGGCATCGAGAGGTTCAGCGTCGTGCCGAGGCCGTCGCCGGCGCCGTGCTCGCGCCAGTGGCCGGTGCCCGGGTAGTAGGGGTACTGATGCGTCGAGACGTAGAGCACGGACGGGTCCTCGTAGAAGGCGTCCTGCGTGCCGTTGCCCTGGTGGATATCGATGTCGACGACGGCGACGCGCTCCAGCCCCAGCTCGACGACGGCGTGGCGCGCCGCGATTGCGACGTTGTTGAAGAAGCAGAAGCCCATCGGCGCGTCCGCGACGGCGTGGTGGCCCGGCGGCCGCACAAGGCAGAAGGCGCCGCCGTAGGTCCCGGCGACGACCGCCTCCGTTGCGCCGAGGCAGGCGCCCGCCGCCCGCAGCGCCGCCGCGTACGTCCCCGTGTTCGCAATCGTGTCCGGCAGCACCCAGTTCGCCCCGTGCTCGCCGACCACTTCCATGCGCTCGACGTAGCTCGGCGTGTGGATGCGCACAAGCTCCGTCTCCGAGGCGTCGCGGCACTCCGGCCGCTCGAGCCGCGCGCCGAGGCCTGAGTCCTCGATCAGCCGCAGGCACGCCAGTACACGGTCGGCGCTCTCCGGGTGCCCCAGCGTCTCGTGGCCGAGGAACAGCGGGTCGTAGTAAAGGGCAATGCTCATGCCTCGTCCACCGCCGCCTTCCAGTCGTCCTCGTCGCCGGCGTGGCGGACCGTCTTCACCGCCTTGATCACGACGTAGCCCTTCTCGCGCGCCACGGTCTCGGAGTTGCCGAACACCTCTTCGACCTCGTGACGCAGGCTGAGCAGGCGGTTGACGACGAGGTAGAGCGTGCCGCGCGGCCGCAGCAGCTTGTAGGCGCCGCGCACCATGTCGTCAAGCACCTCGCGTCCGTCGTGCGTCGGCGGGTTGCTGACGATGACGTGGAAGCGCGACTTCGGCGGCAGGTCGTGCGTCCCGTCGCCGAGGACGACGCTCGCGTTCGTCACGTTGTTCAGCGTCAGGTTGCGCTCCGCCAGTCGCGTCGCCCGTATGTCCGCGTCGACGAGCACAACCTCGCCCTTCGACGCCAGCTTCGCCGCAACGATGCCGATCGCCCCGTAACCACACCCGAGGTCAAGCACCCGGGCCGTCGGCGCAATCCGCATCGCCTCGATCAGCAACCGCGTCCCCGGATCGAGCTCGCGGTGCGAGAATACGCCGGGCTGCGTCGCGAACCGCAGGTCGAAGCCGCGCAGCTGCTCCGTGATGATTGTCGGCGGCATGAGGCAACTATAGCGGTGCGTTGAACCTCTCCTCTGGCTGCCGCCATCTCCTCTCCGTCCACGGCGAGGAGATCGAACCACGAGGCGCATCGGCTGACGAGCTACCTACGGCTGAGCTTCCCCCTCTCTGTGGACGGAGAGGGGGATGAGGGGGAGAGGTTCTACGCCCCGTCAGCCCTTCAGGTGCTTGTCGAAGAACGCGTAGACCATGCGACGCGACTCGTCGCCGAGGTCTTCGTGGCCTTTGCCCTCGAACAGCTGCAGCGTCGAGTCGAGGCCGGCCGCCTGCATCGCCGCGTGCAGCTGCTTCCCCTGACCAACGTTGACGATCACGTCCGCCGTACCGTGGAGGATGAGGAAGGGCGGGCAATTCGACGTCAGGTAGCTAACCGGGCTCGCCGCTGCGGCCGCCGCCTTGTTCTCCTGCACCGGCCCGCCGATCAGCATCGAGCCGGGAGCGTCCGGCGCGTCGTGGTCGATGTTGTTCTTGCCCATCGTCAGCAGGTCGGCGATGCCGAACTGGTCGACGACGGCCTGGACCTGGCTCGGCTGGTCGCTCCAGCCGCCGTTGCCCTCGAGCTGCGCAGCGTCGCCCGCGGCGCCGAGCATCGCCGCCAGGTGACCGCCCGCCGAAGCGCCCCATACGCCGATGCGCTCCCGGTCGATGCCGTACTCGCCGGCGTGGGCGCGCAGCCAGCGCACGGCCAGCTTGCAATCCTCGATCTGTGCCGGCCAGATCGACTCCTGGACGAGGCGATACTCGACCGCAACGCAGAAGTAGCCGCGCTGCGCCAGCGGGATCAGCCGCTCCAGCCCCGTCTCCTTGCTGCCCGCGCGCCAGAAGCCGCCGTGCACGTAGACGATCGCCGGCGTGCGTGCGCCCGGCTCGCGATTCTCGGCGCGGACGATGTGCAGCTTCAGCGGCCGCCCGCCACCCGTACCGAACTCAACGTCGCGCACGAGCTCGACGCCAGCGGGGATATCGACCTCTGTCGGCTGGTTCAAGGCTGCGTCCTTTCCGAGACTAGATACCGTTCGTCCTGAGCCCGTCGATGGACGCCGAGAGGCCGATCAGCCTGCACCGTCGCCGCTGCCTCCGTGAAGCTAAGCGGGGCTTTCGACGGCGTGCGGGCGTTGGCGCCGGAAGCGTCCGAGCAGCCGCGGCAGGTCGCCTTCGTCCCACGAGACCAGCAGCTGGCTCGCGACGAAGATCGAGCTGTACGTACCGCTGACGAGGCCGACCAGCATGATGATCAGGAAGTCGCGGATCGTGTCGCCGCCGAGCAAGATCAGCGCCACGAGGCTGAGCACAACCGTCAGCGACGTGTTCAGCGACCGCCCCAGCGTCTGGTTCAGGCTCGCGTTCACCGCGTCGGCAAGGCGTACTTCGTAGCCGGCTGACTCGGCGCGGCGCACGTTCTCACGCACGCGGTCGAACACGACGATCGAGTCGTGCACCGAGAACCCGACGATCGTCAGCATCGCCGTGATGAACAACGTGTCGATCTCGAAGCCGGCGATGCGGCCGAGGATCGAAGCCGCGCCCAGCGTCAGCAGCACGTCGTGCCCGAGCGCGAAGATCGCGCTGGCGCCATAACGCACCGGCTTCGGCACGGAGACGAACGACAGCGTGATGTAGATCAGGATCGCCAGCGACGCGACGAGGATCGCCAGAGCCGCGTTGCGCCCGATGTCGGACGAAACGCTGGACGACACGGATGAGAACTCGATGAATCGGCTCGATGGGTTGCCGTCGCTGTCGAGCAACCCGCCGAAGCGCTGCCCCAGCGCCGTCTCCAGGTCCTCGCGCTCGGACGGCAGCGCCGGTCCGAATGGCGGCGCCTGCGTCGCACCGCCGATCAGGTCGGTGCGCACGAGCATGCGTCCCTGCGGCGTCTTCTGGATCCGCGCCTCGTCGTGGCCCAGCTGCGCCAGCGCGTCGCGCAGTTCGACCTCGCTCACGTCCTCCGCAAACCGGACGCTGAACGTCGTGCCGCTGCTGAACTCGATGCCGCGGTGGAGCCCGCCCGGCAGGATCAGCGAGACAATGCCCGGTATCAACACCAGCAGAGAGACGACGTAGAACCAGTTGCGCTTGCCGACGAAGTCGATCACGATTCCGCTCCTTCACGGCGTGCCGTAATCGGGATCGGCGGCGCCGATATCCGGCGCGCTTCTTCCACGTCGCTGCCGAACAGCCAGAGGTGGCGCATCACCGGCGTGCCGATCAGCGCGTGCAGGAACGTCTTCGTCACCACGATCGCGGAGAACATGCTCACCAGCACGCCGAAGAACAGCGTCAGCGCGAAGCCCTTCACCAGGCTCGCGCCGAACTGGTCGCCGAACCAGTAGAGGATGATGCAGATGATCACCGTCGCCGCGTTGCTGTCCCGGATCGATGTCCAGGCGCGGCTGAAACCGGCGTCAATCGCGCCGACGAGGCTGCGGCCGAGGCGCAGCTCCTCCTTCATGCGCTCGAAGATCAGGATGTTCGCATCGACCGCCATGCCGACCGAGAGCACGAACGCCGCCATGCCCGCCGAGGTGATCGTCACCGGCAGCAGCTTGTACACCGCCAGCGTCAGCGACACGTAGACGAACAGCGCCAGCGCCGCCAGCGCGCCCGGCAAACGGTAGTAGAGGACCATGAACGTCATCACGATCAGGATCGCGATCAAGCCGGCTTCAACCGTCTCCACCACCGCCTCGTCGCCCAGCGTCGCGTCTACTTCGTCCTGCTGCACGACGACCAGCGGCACCGGGAAGGCGCCGGTGCGCAGCAGCGTCGCCAGCGTCTGCGAGTCGCCGAGCGTCAGGCCGGAGATCGAACCCTGGTCGGTGATCTGGCTCCGCACCAGCGGCGCGATGATCTGGCCGTCGGTGCCGCGGATCGGCTCGTTGTCGAGGAAGAACGCCATCGGCTGAGACGGGTTCGATAGCCGCGCCGTCGCCTGGCCGAGCAGCTTCGCGCCCTCCGAGTTCATCCCGAAGTTAAGCACCGGCAGCCCCGCGACGTTTGGCTGGACGGCAAGCTTGCTGCGGTCGAGATAGGCGCCGGTGAGCTCGCGGCGCACGCCGTTGTCGTCCGTTGCCGCCACAGGCACCCACTTCGCGATCTCGAGCAGCGCCTGGTTCTGAATCGCATCGGCGAACGACGCGGTTAGCTGCCCGTTCGGCCCCGGCTGCGTCAGGATCACGTTGCCGCTTGGGTCGCGCGCCAGCTCCATGAACTGTAGCTGCGCCGTCTTGCCGATCTTCGCGATCGCTTCTTCCGCTGAGATGCCCGGTAGCTGCACCGAGATCCGGTTGGCGCCGACCCGCTCCGTGATCGACTCGGCGACACCGAAGGCGTTGACGCGCCGCTCGACGACGTCGACGGCCGTGTTCAGCGCCTCGTCGAGGTTGACGTCGGGCTGCTGCGAAAGGTCGGCTTCAAGGACGAGCCGCGTACCGCCCTTCAGGTCGAGGCCGAGGCGCATCTCCCGCCGCTCAGCCCCGAACAGGTCGATCCCCTTGCCGATGCAGATCGGCCCCGCGCAGGCTGCCTTCGGCCACGGCACGGCGTCCGGCAGGTAGCGGTCCGGGTCGGATGGCCAGACAACGCAGACCGAGAAGACGGTAAGCAGAAAGACGATGGCGAGGAGGATCTGGGTCTGACGTTGCTTCAAACGGAGGCGCCTTTCTGGCCGATGCGAGCAGTTTCGGTCTCAGGCGTGAGACGGCGCAAGATCGCATTCGGCAGCGCCCTGACGATGACGCCATCGGTCAGCTCCAGCGCGATCTCCGTACCGCCGTCCGCAAGCACCTGGATATCGCGGATCGTAGCAATGAAGTTAGACGTGGTGACGACGCGATCGCCGGGACGCAGCTCGCGCATCTGGCGCTTGTGCCTCTCCTGGTCCTTCTGAATCGGCCGCATGAACATGATGTAGAAGGCGATGACGACACCGACAAACACAACCGCCATCAGCTCAGCGTCGTTCATGGCTCCGACCTCTCCCCCTCGGTCCCCCTCTCCGTCCACGGAGAGGGGGAAGAGTCTGCCGACGAATCGGCGAGGGCAACTCGAATCTGATCCAACACAGCTTCGAGGTTCGTCATTACTAGTTCGTTGTCGAACCGGAGCACCCTCACGCCCAGGTGCTCCAGGGCCTCCTCCCGAATCCTGTCTGCTTCGGCTTGCGTTCGATGAACCGGACCGTCCAATTCCACGACAAGTCGTGCGGCTGGGCAGTAGAAATCGACCACGAAGCGATCGATGGGATGCTGTCGTCGAAACTGCTGTCCGTCAAGCTGCTTGCGTCTGAGCGCCTGCCAGAGCTTGTCTTCCGCTGGTGTCGGCGTGCGGCGCATTTCCTGAGGGAGGGGCTTGATCCGTGCCCATAGATTCGGGTTCGTCGTCCACTCGCGCAGTGGTTGGTCACCCTCGGCACGAGCCTCGATCCCCCTCTCTGTGGACGGAGAGGGGGAAGCGGCAGCAGGGGGAGAGGTCAGTCTCTTCGCCAGCGCCAGCGCTTCTTCGCGCGTCGTCACCTCACCCGTCGCCGCCGCCTCTTCGACCGCCTCTATCAGCCGGCCAAGCTCCGGCCCCGGCGCGATCTGCAGCGCCTCGATCAGGTCGTGGCCCGTGATCAGCCGCGGCGTCTCCGCGATCGTCTCCGCCTGCGACGATCCCTCGCGCAGAACGTAGGCGATGTACAGCGACTGCGCTGACCAGCGCTCCTGCGTCAGGCGCGGCCCCTGCGCCGCCGCCGCATCGGCGAGGCTCAGGACGAGGCAGCCCGGCGCCGCCTCACCTAGGTCACGGAAGAAGCGATACAGCGCGCGCCTGCTAGGCAGCGTGCCGTTCGACAGCTGCATCGGGCGCAGGTGCTCCTCGATCAGCGAGCCGATGAAGCCCGCCTCGCGCCCGCCGAAGCGCAGGCGGCCGCAGATCCGCATCGCCGTCTCGGCGCCCAGCTCGGCGTGGCCGAAGAAGCGCGTGCGGCCGTCTGCCTCCAGCGTCTTCGTCTCCGGCTTCGCCACGTCGTGCAGCAGCCCCGCGAGCTTGAGCAGCGCCCGCCGCGAGCTGCCGCCCACCGCCTCGTCGAGGTAAGCACCGAGGTCGTAGAACGCGATCGCCTCGCGGAAGACGCGGCGCAGCCACGGCCGCTCTGACGGCACGTCATCGCCGGCGAGCAGCTCGTCCAGCGCCGCCAGCGTCTCGACCGAGTGATCGAAGACGTCGTAGTAGTGGTGGGTGGGCGGCTGCTCAACGCCGCGCCCCTCGTCCAGCTCCGGCAGCAGCGCCGATAGCAGGCCGAGGCCGTCCATCAGCCGCACGCCCGCCGCCGCCCGAGGCGTGACGAAGATGCGCACGAGCTCATCGCGCTGCCGTTCGGCCGCCGCCGACGTGACGCTCGCCGCAAGCACGCGCACCGCGTCCGCCGTCGCGTCTGCGACCGTCAGCTCCAGCTCGACGGCGAGGCGCACGGCGCGCAGCAGGCGCAGCGGGTCTTCGCGCAGCGCCGCTTCGCCGGTCATGCGCAGCGTCCTCGAGTCTAGGTCACGCAGGCCGTCCGTCGGGTCAATCAGCGCGCCCGGCGTGCCGTCTGCGAGGAGCGGCGCCGCCATCGCGTCGACCGTGAAGTCGCGCCGTCGCAGGTCCGCCTCGATGCCGTCAGCGTGCAGCGGCGCCACGTCGATCTGGTGGACGTGCGCGGCGTCTTGGTGGTGCGCTTCTTCGTGGTCATGCTCGTCGAAGACGAGGCGGTAGTGGCCGCGCGCGTCGTCCAGCGCGAAGGCGCTGGCGCCCAGCCCTCGCGCGAGCGCCTCGGCGGCGGCCTGCGTGTCACCCGGCGTCACGAAATCGAGGTCGTAGGGCTTGCGTCCGAGGACGAGGTCGCGCACGGCGCCGCCGACGAGGTACGCGTCCGGCATCACGGCCCGGGCAGCGGCCAGCAGGCCTCTCAGCTCCGGGTCGATCGCCTGCGTGTTCAGCGACATCGCGGCGACCATCAGCCGCCGGCCGCTTCGTCGTCTTCTTCGTCGCCGGGACGCAGCGCCTGCAGCTGCTCGAAGCTGTCGAGGTAATCGAAGTAGAGGACGCCGTTGAGGTGGTCGACCTCGTGCTCGATCGCCTCGGCGAAGAGGTCGCTGGCGTGATAGCGGATCGGCCGCCCGTCGCGGTTCAGCGCCTTGACGACCACCTTCTCAGAACGCTGGATCGTCCCCTTGTAGCCCGGCAGCGAGAGACAGCCCTCGTCGCACTGGCGCGCGCCGCTCCGGCGCACGATCTCAGGGTTGATCAGAGTCACAACTTCCTCGCCCGGCACGTGGATCACGCAGAGACGCAGCGAGATGCCGACCTGGTTCGCGGCGAGGCCGACGCCCGGCGCGTCGTGCATCGTCTCGATCATGTCGTCGATCAGGCGCTGAATCGACGAATCGATCTTCTTGACCTTCTTCGTCTTCTGACGCAGCACGTCCTGCGGAACTTTGACGATCGGGAGAACGGCCATGCGCCATCGATTCTAGCGCAGCCCTTCGCCTTGAGGCGAACCCACCGCCGCGTATCGCTGGCCGTAGCCGAGGCTTTCCAGCCTCAGCGTCCCGCGTATCGTTAGCCGTAGCCGGGGCTTTCCAGCCTCGGCGTCGAGGTAAAGAACGGGCGGCCTCAGGCGAATATGCGGCGCTCGAGCCCGAACAGCCCGGCGATGCCGAGAACCAGGTTCACCACCATCGCGACCGTCGAATCGATCGGCAGCATCAGGAACGTCACCACCGTCGGCAGCGTCGCCGGCACCAGCGCCCCGCCGATGCCGGCCGCCTGCACCAGCGCCCCCAGGTCGTCGACGTACTCAGCCGTGAACGCGTTGCCCATCCGGTCGGCCGCGAACCCGTTCTGCGACTTCCAGCGCTCCTGGATGATCTGCGCCTGCCCTTCCTTATTGAAGCTCTGCAGCCGCCTGCCCGCCGCCACCGCCGCGCGCACCGCGGCCGGGCCGCCGAAGTCGTACGGGTCGTACTTGCCGCGGCTCAGCGCCCGCAGCGCCTGCTCCAGGAAGCCCTTCAGCAGCTGCGTCTGGCCGTTCTGATGCTCCCAGACGTGACCAAGCTCGTGGATCAGCGTCGAAGTGCTCGGCGGCGCGTCCTGCTTGAAGCGCACCGTGTTGTTCGCCGTCCACGCCGTCCCCGGCCCGAAGACCAGCCCGCTCGCTTTGAACGTAACGCGGTCAAAGTTAATCGACGTCCCGTAGAAAGCCTTCGCCTCGTCAACGCTCGGCCCGATATCGAAGACCATGGCGCGGATTCTACGCCGTCAGAGCGTCTTTGCGAGCCAGTCGGAGACGGCGAAGCAATCCCACAATCTCCGCCACACGCCACGATCTCGGGCCTTCATTCCAGCGTCTAAGTTCCCTCTCCCTCGAGGGGAGAGGGCTAGGCGCCGCCCTGAGCCTGTCGAAGGGGAGAGGGGGACTGAAGGGAGAGGCCGTTCTACGCCAGAGACGCCGGGTCGATGTCCAGCAGCCACCCCTCCGCCAGCGTCAGGTCGCCCACCAGCTCGACCGGGTTCGGCGAGCGCACCGTCACCTGCCAGCGGAACCGTCCGTGCCACTTCGGCACGTGCGGCGGCGCCGGCCCCAGCACCTCGGCGCCCGGCAACCCCCGCTGCGAGATTCGAGTGCGCAGCTCCTGCGCCATCGCGTCCGCCTGCCGCTCGCCGTAGGCCGCGTTCGAGTGCGAGAAGACGAGCCGCGCCAGGCGCGTGAACGGCGGGTAGGCTTGCTCCCGCCGCAAAGCCACCTCTTCGGCGAAGAACGACGCGTAGTCGTGCTGCGCCGCCGCTACGATTGCGTAGTTGTCCGGCGTGTACGTCTGGATCACGACGCGCCCAGCCGGCGGCCCGTCCCGCCCCAGGATCATCACCCGTCCCGCGCGCCCGGCGACCTGGGTCAGCAGCTGAAACGTGCGCTCGCCGGAGCGAAAGTCCGGGATGTGGAGGCCGATGTCGGCGCTGATCACGCCGACCAGCGTCACCGCCGGCAGGTCCAGGCCCTTCGCGACCATCTGCGTGCCGATCAGCACGTCCGCCTTGCCTTCCATGAACTCGGCGAGGATCTGCTCGTGCGAGTGGCGCCCTTGCGTCACGTCTCGGTCCCAGCGCAGCGTCCGCGCCTCCGGGAACAGCGCGTGCACCTCATCCTCGACCGCCTCGACGCCGAGGCCCATCGGCCGCAGGCGGGCGCTGCCACAGGTCGGGCAGCGATCGAACATCGGCCGGCCGCGGTTGCACTGGTGGCAGAGCAGCCGCTCGATCGCGAAGCCCTCCGGGTGCATGCGCCGGTGGAAGCCCATCGCGATCGCGCAGGCGCTGCACTGCGGCACGTAGCCGCAATCGCGGCACTGCACGAAGCCCGCCGTCCCGCGTCGATTCAGGAACAAGATCGCCTGCTCGTTGCGGTCGAGCACCTGAAACAGCCCCAGCTGCAACGACCGGCTGAAGACGCTGCGATTGCCGCCCTTCAGCTCCTCCCGCATGTCGACGACGTCGACCGGCGGCAGGTCGGGCGACGTCGAGATCGAGACGACTTTGCCCGTGTCGTCGATCACGGGGCGGACGCGGTCCTTCAGCTCCAGCAACCGGTGCCGCCCCCAGAGCGCGTTCTGGTAGCTGACGACGTCCGGCGTCGCGCTGCCGAGGACGAGCGCCGCGCCCGTCAGCTTCGCCAACTGCTCCGCCGTCTCGCGCGCGTGGTAGCGCGGCGATTGGTCCTGCTGCTTGTACGTCCACTCGTGCTCCTCGTCGATGACGATCAGGCCGAGGTTTGGCTGCGGCGCGAACACCGCCGACCGGCTGCCGACGACGACGTTGTACCTGCCGTCGCGGATGCCGTGCCACTGGTCGTACAGCTCCCCCTGCGAGAGGCCGGAGTGCAGCACCGCCACCTGCCCCGCGAAGCGCTCAGCGAAGCGGCGCACCGTCTGCGGCGTCAGCGCGATCTCCGGCACGAGGACGATGCCACGCTTGCCCTGCGCCACGGCGTGGTCCAGCGCCGCAAGATACACCTCCGTCTTGCCGCTGCCCGTGACCCCGTGCAGCAGAAACGACTCGCCGGACGCCGCGTCGATCGCGGCGCAGACGGCGTTTGCCGCCTCGGTCTGCTCCGGCGTCAGCTCGGCGACCGGCCGCGTGTCGTAGAAACGCCCCGCCAGCGGGTCGCGCTCGACCTGGTCCTCGCGCACCTCGATCAGGCCCTGCTCGGCCAGCGGGCGCAGGTCGGGCAGGCCAACGCCGGCGCGCATCCGCAGCTCCGAAGCGAGCATCCGCTGCCCCGACGCCGCCAGGTGCGTCAGCGCCGTCGCGAGGCGCTTCTTGCGCTGCGCCGCCAGCGCCTCCGACGCCTCGCGCGCCTGCTCGGGCGGGACGAGAAGATAGACATAACGCGCCGTCTTCGCGCGCACGCTCGGCCGCGCCAGCCCGTAGCTCCGCTGCACAAGACCCCGCTGCGCCAGCTGCGAAAGCGCCGTGACGACGCCGGTAACCCTTGTCCCGTCGGCCAGTTTGCCGGTTTCACCGTGCGTGAAGTCGCGCTCGATCTCCTTCGCCTCGCGGCGCTCGCCGGCGCCGATCAGATACGAGAGCACCGCCTGCTGCCGCGGTGGCAGCTTCGTCGACGCCAGCTCGTCCGCGGTGATCAGCGGCTCGTAGAACGTCTGCGGCTTGCGCTCGAAGCCCGGCGGCAGCATCGGCGCCACCGCGGCGAAGAGGGGAGAGAGGTAGTACTCGGCCAACCAGCCCGCCAGCTCGACGCGCTCGGCGCTGACGACCGGCTGATCGCCGATGCGCGCGTCGACCGGCTTCGGGTTGGCGAACGCCGGCACCTCGACGACACCCATGACGATGCCCTGCAAGAACCGCCGCCCGAAGGGCACGAACACGGCGTCGCCGGCGACGAGCGTCATCTCCGGCGGCACGGCGTAGCTGAACGTCTGCCGGTGGGGCAGCCCCGAGTTGACGGCGACTTCGACAAAGGGCATTTGTTCTAAAGCGATAGTAACAAGTAACCAGTAACAAGTAACCAGGAGCCGTGAGTCAGGCGGATAAACCTAGGCCAAAGAACCCAGACCACCTGCCGATCATTACTACGAGAGGCTGCCCGCGCGGCCGCAAAGCGATGTTTAGGACGATCGGCAACACATTCGACCTCATGCGCCTGTCCTGGCGCGTGCTCATGGGTGATAAAGCGCTGCTCGTCTTCCCCGTCCTCTCCGGTCTCGCCGGACTCGCCGCCATCACCTCCGGGGCGGGCGTCCTCTTCGCCGGTCACTTCTTCGACCGTATGGACGCCGGCCAGACCCCGACGATCTTCGATCTCGTGCTCCTCTTCCTCTTCTATATCCTCACGTCTTTCGGCGTCATCTACTTCAACGCCGCGTTGGTCGCCGCCGTGTACGACCGCATGCAGGGCGGCGACGGCAGCGTCCGCTACGGCCTCGAGATCGCCAACGAGCGCATCGGTGCGATCTTCTGGTGGTCCGTTATCGCCGCGACCGTCGCCTTCATCCTCCGCGTCGTGATCAGCGACCGCGGCGTCCCCGGCCGCATCGCCGCCTCGCTGTTAGGCGCCGCCTGGGGCTTCCTCACCTTCTTCGCCGTGCCCGCCCTGATCATCGAGAACGTCAGCCCGATCGAGGCGATCGGCCGCTCGAGCTCGCTGATCGGCGAGACGTGGGGCAAGCGCATCGTCGGGAACTTCGGCTTCGGCCTCGCCTACTTCGCAGTCCTCATCGTCGCGCTGGTCCCGGCTGGCATCGCCTTCGGCCTCGCCGGCGCGGCGCTGGCGATCGTCCTCGGTCTGCTCGTCAGCCTGCCGCTGCTCCTGATCGGCGTCGCCGCGATCAAGGCGATGGAAGGCATCTTCAACGTCGCGCTCTACAACTTCGCCTGTGGCGGCGCCAACCGCGACTTCCCGGCGCCGATGCTGAAGAACGCCTACGTCCAGAAGAGCGACCGCGGCTCCTGGCGCGGCGATCCCTACCTCGACCGCCAGCAACCGGCGATCTAACACCCCAAACAAAGAGACGGCCCGAAAGCCGCCTCTGGTTACTTGTTACTGGTTACTTGTTACTGGTTACTGAACACCCATCTGCTGCATCATCCCTGCCTGATCGGACAGGGCCTGCAGCTCCGTCACCTTGCCGTCCTTCACTTCCAGAATCGCGATCACTTCGACCTTGATCCGTTTGCCCGTCGCGGCGACGCCCATGAAGTCGCCCTTGTGCGTGCCTTCGAGGTGAAAACGCACCGCCACCTTCGCCTCGTCGGCCACCGTGTCCTCGAGGATGTGGTTGAGGTCGGGGAAAGCGGCGTAGAAGGCACCGGCAAGCGCCGTGTGCCCGGCGAGGTCCAGCACTTGGCCGTTGATCCGCGCTGTGTAACCCGGAGCGCAGAGCGCCGGGTCCGGCCCGCCGCGCATCTGGTCCTGCCGCGTAACAAAGTGAAGCCCAAGCGCGCGATTCGGTTCTGACATCCGTCCCCTCTCTTTCCTGCTCGACCCGATTCTAACCCCAAACAAGAAGACGGCCCAAAGGCCGCCTCTCGTGTACTGGTTACTGGTTACTGGTTACTCGCGTTACCGCCGCGCCCTCTCCTTGATCCTCGCCGCGCGGCCCGTGAGCGCCCGTAGATAGTAGAGACGCGCCCGCCGCACCTTGCCCTCGCGGACGACCTCGACCTTGTCGAGACGGGGCGAGTGGCGCAGGAAGGTGCGCTCGACGCCGACGCCCGAGGCGATCTTTCGCACCGTGAACGTCGATGCCGGGCCGCCCTCGCGCACCCGGATCACGTCGCCCTCGAAGACCTGGATGCGCTCGCGGTCGCCCTCGACCACCTTGGCGCTGACGCGCACGCGGTCGCCCGGGCCGAACGGGGCGATGTTCGGGTTTACTTTCGCGTTGGAGAAGCTGTCTGCCTGCACCATGTCTTTTCCTCGCCGCGGGACGCGGACGTTCGTCCGAGCCCCGCTGGTTACTTGTTACTGGTTACTTGTTACTCGTCGGCCAGCCGCCGCTCGTCGTCCGAAAGACACGCCTTCTCGATCAGGTCAGGCCGTCTGCGGGCAGTACGCACGATGCGCTGTTGGCGGCGCCAGCGGGCAATTTCGCCGTGGTTACCGGAAAGAAGTATATCTGGAACCTTCCAACCGCGAAACTCCGCCGGCCGTGTGTACTGCGGATACTCCAGCAGCCCGTCCGTGTGCGACTCCTCCAGCAGCGAATCCGCGCCGCCCAGCGTGCCCGGCAGCCGCCGCACGACGGCGTCGATCACGACCAGCGCCGCCACCTCGCCGCCCGAGAGAACGTAGTCACCGATGCTGATCTCGTCATCGACAAAGTGCTCGCGGATGCGCTCGTCGACACCCTCGTAGTGGCCGCAGACGAGGACGAGTCGCTCCTCGCGCACCAGCTCATCGACGACGCTCTGGTTCAGCAGACGCCCCTGCGGCGTCAGCAGGATCGTCCGTCCCGGCGGCGTCGCGAGCTCGCGCACCGACTCGATCGCGGCGGCGAGCGGCTCCGGCTTCATCACCATGCCCGGCCCGCCACCGTAGGCGTAGTCGTCGACGATCTGGTGCTTGTCCGTCGCGTAGTCGCGGATGTTGTGCAGCTCGACGCTCGCAACGCCACCCGCCAGCGCCCGCCCGAGGATGCTCGCCTGCAACGGCCCCGCAAACATCTCCGGAAACAGAGTCAGCACGTCAATCCGCATCAGACTTCGTCTACCGGGTGCTGCTCCACGGCGCCTTCCTTTAGAAGCTCGACGGCGTGCGGGATCAGGTCCAGCACCGCGGCGAGGCTCTCGACCGCGCCCTTCTCGCTGCCGGGCAGGTTGACGATCAGCGTCCGCTTGCGCGTCACCGCCACGCCGCGCGAAAGCGCCGCGAGGTGCGTGCTCTTGCGCCCCAACTCGCGCATCACCTCGGCGATGCCGGGGACGTGGCGCTCGGCGACGTCCAGCGTCGCCTCCGGCGTCACGTCGCGCGCCGTGAGCCCGGTGCCGCCCGTCGTCAGCACGAGGTCGACCCTCGCCGCGTCCGCCCACACGATCAGCGCGTTGGCGATCAGCTCGCGCTCGTCCGGCAACACCAGCCGCTCGATCACGTCGATGCCGATCGTCCCGAGCAGCGCCTCGACCGCCGGCCCGGCGGTATCGACGCGCTCGCCCTTCGAGGCCTTGTCGCTGACGGTGAGGACGGCGGCGTTGATCGGCATAACGAAAGCATAAGTCATGCAGCCGCGGGTCTTCAGACCTGCCGGGAGGGGCGGGCGCAAGCCGCGTCTTCTCAGCGCGGAGCGTCGAGCAGGCCTAAAGCCCCGCAGCTACGGCCGGCCAGCCATGCTCCACCCTTCAGGGTGGAGTGCCCACGCAACTGCGCCCCATTACTCCCCACCCGCCACAACGCCCCGTCCGAGAAGCCGCGGGATTCACCCCGCAGACCGCGAAGCACCGCCGGCGGCCACCTCGTGGCGATTATTTCGTCGACACGGGACGAAAGTGGTTGACATGTAAGGCTGGGGTGGTACGATGTGGGAACTTGTGGGAAACAGTGGAGTAGTGACGAGAGAGATGGGGCTCCCGACGCATGCTCTTCCTAGGCCGGAACGATTACTCAATGGACGAACGCGGCCGCGTTCCTATGCCGCCGCGTTATAGAGAGGACCTGATGAAGGGTCTCGTTCTCACAGAAGGCACACCAGCCCGCTGTCTGCGCGCATACGCCGCCGACAAGTATGAGGAGCTGTCCGCCGTCTACCTC
>DATDPC010000218.1:0-8953 GCA_035292965.1 Dehalococcoidia bacterium
TTGAAGTCGAGCGCAGCCGAATCGAAGCCGATGCCGATGCGCGGCGACCGGTCGCGGCGGCCGACCAGCGTGCGCAGCGTTTCGCGCCCCAGCGGTGACGAATCGATCAGCACGACCGTCCACGCGAGCTTCAGCGCCAGCGAAAGCGCCGCCAGCGGCCGGTCAAGCGCGACCGCAGTGTGGCCGGATGCCTGCAGGTGGGCGCGGCACGCCATCAGCAGCGCCGCGTCACCAATAGCCAGTAGAACCGTCGCCATTCCGCCCCCGCTCTGGCGACTAACGAGCCAAACCCGGCCCGAACCCTTCTTCGTGATTAGGCGATAGATTAGACGAAAGCTCCAGCCTTGCCTAGACTCCGGATGTAGCGTTCTCAGATTCGAGAAGCCTTTAGCACCCTTGTTCCAAATGGCCGTCCCGCGATAGAATAGTCGACTGGCTACTGATACCTAGACTGGTGATTCCCCGTGCCCTTAGACGCGATCATCGTTCGCGGCGCCCGCGAGCATAACCTCAAGAACATCGACGTCACGATCCCGCGCGACAAGCTGGTCGTGATCACCGGCGTCTCCGGCTCCGGCAAGTCGTCCCTCGCGTTCGAGACGATTTATGCCGAGGGCCAGCGCCGTTATGTAGAATCTCTGTCCGCCTACGCGCGCCAGTTCCTCGGTCAGATGGAGAAGCCCGACGTCGACTACATCGAGGGCCTCTCGCCGGCGATTTCGATCGACCAGAAGGGCGCCAGCCGCAACCCGCGCTCGACCGTCGGCACCGTGACGGAGATCTACGACTACCTGCGCCTGCTCTTCGCCCGCGCCGGCCGGCCCCACTGCCCCGTCTGCGGCCGCCCGATCACGCAGCAAACCGTGCAGCAGATCGTCGACTCGATCCTCGCGATCGAGCCGGGCAAGCGCCTGCTGATCCTCGCGCCGGTGATCCTCGACCGTAAGGGCGAGCACCACGGCGTCCTCGAAGACGCGCGCCGCGCCGGCTTCGTCCGCGTGCGCGTCGACGGCACCGTCCACGACCTCGAGGACAAGATCGAGCTCGACCGCTACAAGAACCACACGATCGAGGTCGTCGTCGACCGCATCGTCACCGAGGATTCATCCGTTCGTCCTGAGCCTGTCGAAGGGCGCGACGGCGAGGACGCTGCGGACGCGAGCACGGCGTCGTCCGCCAGCCGTCTCGCCGATTCGGTCGAGACGGCGCTGAAGCTCGGGGGCGGCGTCATCCGTGTCGTCATCGAGGACGAGGACGAGCGGTTGTACTCGGAGCACCTCTGGTGCCCCATCGACGAGGTCTCCTTCGGCGAGCTGGCGCCGCGCAACTTCTCCTTCAACAGCCCCCACGGCGCCTGCCCGGACTGCACCGGCCTCGGAGTCAAGATGGAGATCGAACCTGAGCTGGTGATCCCGAACAAGAACCTCAGCATCGCCGAGGGTGCGATCGTCCCCTGGACGCGCTCGGCGGCGATCAGCGGCTGGTACTTCCGCCAGCTCGAGTCGGTGGCGCGGCGCCACCAGTTCAGCCTCAAGGCGCCGGTGCGAGAGCTGACGCCGGAGCAGCTCAACGTCGTCCTTCACGGCGACAAGGAGCCCGTCTCGGTGCGCTTCGAGGGCTCGGGCGGCCATCACCACAGCTGGGAGACGAAGTTCGAGGGCGTCGTCACCAACCTGCAGCGCCGCTACAAAGAGACCGACTCCGACTACATGCGCCAGGAGTTCGAGCGCTACATGGCGGCGGTGCCCTGCCCCACCTGCGGCGGCACGAAGCTCAAGCCCGAGTCGCGCGCCGTCAAGGTCGGCGACAAGAACATCACCGAGACGACCAAGCTCAGCATCATCGAGGCGCAGGTCTGGTTCGAGTTTCTTGCCGGCGATAAGACGCCGCTGAACGAGCGCGAGCAGGCGATCGCCTACCAGGTGCTCAAGGAGATCAGGTCCCGTCTCGACTTCCTCGTCGAAGTCGGCCTCGACTACCTGACAATCGACCGCGGCACGGCGACGCTCTCCGGCGGCGAGGCGCAGCGCATCCGCCTGGCGACCCAGATCGGCTCGAGCCTCATGGGCGTCCTCTACGTCTGCGACGAGCCGACGATCGGCCTCCACCCTGCCGATGACGACCGCCTGATCCGGACGCTGACCCACCTGCGCGACCTCGGCAACACGGTGCTGATCGTCGAGCACGACGAATCGATGATGCGGGCGGCCGACCACCTGATCGACATGGGCCCCGGCGCCGGCATCCACGGCGGCGAGGTCGTCTCGCAGGGCACGCCGGCCGAGGTCATGGCGGATGAGAAGTCGCTAACCGGCGCCTATCTCTCGGGGCGGCGCCAGATCCCGGCGCCGGCAAAGCGACGTCGCGGCAACGGCGATGTCGTCACGATCAAGGGCGCGCGCGAGCACAACCTGAAGAACGTCACGGTCGAGATACCGCTCGCCGAGTTCGTTGTCGTCACCGGCGTCTCCGGCTCCGGCAAGAGCACGCTCGTCACCGAGATTCTCTACAGGAAGGCGGCGCAGCTGCTCTACCAGGCGCGCGACCGCCCCGGCGAGCACGACCAGATCATCGGCCTCAACCACCTCGACAAGGTGATCAACGTCGACCAGTCGCCGATCGGCCGGACGCCGCGCTCCAACCCGGCGACCTACACCGGCCTGTTCACGCCGATCCGGGAGCTCTTCGCCTCGGTGCCAGAGGCGCGGCTGCGCGGCTATCAGCCGGGGCGCTTCTCGTTCAACGTCAAGGGCGGCCGCTGCGAGGCGTGCCAGGGCGAGGGCTACATCGAAATCGAGATGCAGTTCCTGCCGGACGTCACCGTCCCCTGCGAGGTCTGCAAGGGCAAGCGCTACAACCGAGAGGCGCTGGAGATCCTCTTCCGCGGCAAGAACATCGCCGAGGTGCTCGCCATGACCGTGGAGCAGGCGCTCGAATTCTTCACCGCCTTCCCCAAGGTGCGCAACAAGCTCGAGACGCTGCGCGACGTCGGCCTCGGCTACATCACCCTCGGCCAGCCGGCGACGACCGTCTCCGGCGGTGAGGCGCAGCGCGTCAAGCTCTCGACCGAGCTGTCGCGCCGCTCGACCGGACGCACGCTCTACATCCTCGACGAGCCGACGACCGGCCTGTCGTTCGAGGACGTGAAGAACCTGCTCGCCGTGCTGCAGCGCCTCGTCGATGGCGGCAATACAGTCGTGGTAATCGAACACCACACAGACGTGATCCTCAACGCCGACCACGTCATCGACCTCGGCCCCAACGGCGGTTACCGCGGCGGCGAGGTCGTCGCGGAGGGCACGCCGGAGGAAGTCGCCGAGAACGGCCGCAGCCTCACGGGCGAGCACCTGCGCCGCGCCCTCGCCCGCCGCAAAGCGTTAGCGTTGGCGTTGGCGAACAGCAACGGAGACGGCGCAGCGAAGAAGGCAGCGCCGAAGAAGCGCGCCAAGGCAGCTTCGGCGAAGTAAACGATAAACGAGACGTAGCCGAGCCTTTCCAGGCTCGGCGTCTAACGAACGAGCCATGACTAAACTCAATCGCTTCGTTCTGGAGAACCACTGCTACCACGTCACGTCAGCGACGCGTGGCCGCGAACCGATCTTTGCCGATGAGCGCGCAGCGACGATCCTTCAGGATGCGCTGCAATTCGTTCGACGCGAACGAGCCTTCGTGCTCGCCTACGCGATCATGCCCGATCATTTCCATGCGCTCATTGCACCGAGAGCGCCCTTTACGGTGTCGCAGGTCATGCAAAGCCTGAAGGGCTTCGCTTCGCGAGAGGTGAACCGTCTTAATGACACGAAGGGTCCGATATGGCAGCAGAGCTATTACGACCGGATTATTCGTGACGAGCGCCAACTCGCCGATACGATCGAATACATCCACATGAACCCGGTCAAGGACGGGCTCGTGGCGCGGCCGGAGGATTACAGGTTCTCGTCGGCAGCACCCGACGCCGAGACGGACCTCGAAGCGTACTTCGCGTGACGACGCCGAGGCTAGAAAGCCTCGGCTACGGTGGTAGACACACGCTCCAGGAATGACGTAGCCGAGCCTTTCCAGGCTCGGCGTCGACCATCTACCGACGAGTCCCCCTAGTGCGCGGCGGCGTAGTGCTGCGCGAGGACGTCGCCGCCGAAGTCTAGCTGACGGTCGCGCCAGACGGCGTGGATGTGGTTCGCGCCGTTCTGCGTGTTGTCGTACTCGATCAGCATGCGGTCCGACTGGACGCGGTAGTAGTGCGGCCCGCCGACGTCGGTAGGGCCCGCCCAGGCGAACGCCGTCCCGTCCATCGCCCCCGGCTCGAGCTGCGATGCGTACTGCGCGCCGACGGCCTCCGGCACGCGGCTGATGTACAGCTGCACGAGCTTCGTGAACGCGTCCCGCTGCGCCTCGTCCATGTCGGACGCGGCGAGGCCCTTCGGCCGGGGCGAGAAGCGCAGCACCTCGTCGAGCGCCGGCGTCATGCCGAGCAGGATGCGCGCCTGGTCCTCGCTCTCGACGCGCGGGCGGCCCATCATCGCGCCGGCGACCAGCGGCAACGCGCCGTCCTCGATCGTCGAGCGATTCGACTGGACGATGTCGGTCGGCGCGGCGGGCGAGATGATCGCCTGCATGCGCTGGTCAGCATCGAGCTTCGCGAGCAAGGCGCGCGCGAGGTCTTCTTCCGGGGCGAGCATGCGCAGCTTGAGGCCTCCGGGAACCGGCCATACTGCCGGGTTGGAGCCGAAGAACGCCGGCGTGCAGGCGACGAAGTCCCCTTTCAGCATGTACTGGTAGCTGACGTGGTGGCCGCCGATCTTCCAGCCCCAGCCGGACGAATCGCCCGGCGTGCCGAAGACGGCGAAATAGTACATCGAGGGGTCGCGGAAGCGCGTCGAGCCGTGGCGCAGGGGATACGTGGCGGCGTTGAAGCCCTCGCGGCTGAGGAGCACGTTCTCGAGGCCCATGACCATCGTCGCGACGTTGTAGGCGGGCTCGCTGAGGCCGGTGGAGAGCAGCTTGAGGGCCGCCTTCTGCTCAAGCGGCGCCATCTCGATCAGCGGCAGGCCGGCGCGCTCGTTCGGGGTGTAGTACCAGCGGCGGCGCTCCGTCTCGTCGCCGATCGGCAGAGTCGCCTTCTCGCGCCCCGCGTCCGTCAGCGATTCGAGGAAGGCGTTCGCCGCCTCGGCCATCTTCTCGGCAACCGTGTTCAGATCGTCTGCCATCGCTCTGTCTCCCTCTTGTGACGCTACGCGTCTTCGGTGACGTCCATTCTAATCAGTGGCAGCGGTCCTGCCTTCTCTTCTGACGGGACGTAGGGCCAGTACTTCGCCAGCGCGCCGCCATCGACGCGGTAGTCGGTGCCCGTGATCAGGCGCGCGTAGTCCGAGGCGAGGAAGGCGATGACGTGGCCGTAGTCCGTCGGCGTCGGCTGCTCGCCCATCGGGATCATGCGCGCCGGGTCGATGCCGACGAAGGCGCGTATGCCCTGTGGGTTCGCCGCGGCAGCGGCGCGACGGGCGGCGATCAGCTCCGGGTTGTCGGCCTGCGTGAACGTCGGCGAGAAGCTGTTGACGCGGATGCCGTAGGGCGCGAGGTCCATCGCCGCGGCGCGGGCGAACTGGATCAGGCCGCCCTTGCTCGTCGCGTAGCCGATGTTGCCCGCCGGGCCTTGCCAGCCCGCCGTCGAGATGATGCAGATGATGCTGCCCTTGATCTGGCGCTCGATCATCGACTCGGCGACGTACTTCGTGTTGAGGAAGTTGCCCGCCGCGCCGACCTCGACCTGGCGGTTGAAGTCCTTCAGCGAGCGCTCGAGCAGGCCGCCGCCGCTCATCATCGCCGCGCTGTTGACGAGGATGTCGATCTTGCCCCAGGTGTTGCAGACGTGCTGGACGTAGGCCTTCACGGTCTCTTCGTCCGTGACGTCGCCGGGGATCGACATCGCCGTGCCGCCGTTGCGCTCGATGCGCTTCACGGCGGCGGCGGCAGCGTCCGGGTTCATGTCGTTGCACGCCACCCTGGCGCCGTACTTCGAGAGCATCAGCGCCAGCCCGGAGCCGATGTTCGGCCCGGTGCCGGTGACCAGCGCAACCTTACCTTCAAGCGAAATATCCATTACGTCTCCTCCGCGACCTCTCCCTCTGGCTGCCGCCATCTCCCTCTCCGCACGCAGAGAGGGAGATCGAACTGAGAATCCCGTTTGGCTGACGAGACCTCGATGTTTGAGCTTCCCCTCTCTGTGGACGGAGAGGGGATTGAGGGGAGAGGTCGACGATGCAGCGAGCGTAGCTCAGGCGCCGTCCGACCGCAACGAGGCGCGACTATACTGCGCCTGCGATGCCCGACGACCGCCCCCTGACCATACCCGCGACGCTGGAACGCGCGGCGCGTCTCTTCGGCGACCGGCGCGCCTACGTCGAGGGCGAGCGCGGCGTTACGTGGTCCGAGACGTGGCGTCGAGCCCAGGACGCGGCGGCGGGGCTGGTGGCGGTCGGGCTGCAGAAGGGCGACCGCGTCGCGATCTGCGCCGAGAACAGCATCAACTGGATCGTCGCCTATCACGCGGTGGCTATGGCCGGCGGCTGCGGCATCCTCGTCTACTTCGAGCTGAAGCCCGGCGAGATCGTCGAGCAGGTCAGCCGCCCCGGCTCGCGCTTCCTCGTGGCGTCGGCGTCGGTGCTGGCGAAGCTGCCGGACGGCGTGCCGGGCGTCGAGACCGTGATCCTCGCCGGCGATCGGGGTGCAGCCGGGATGCTGCGCCTCTCGGACGTCGCGGCGAAGGCGACGGACGCGTCGCGGGCTGAGCTGGCGTCGCGGG
Organism: Dehalococcoidia bacterium; assembly: GCA_035292965.1. Lineage (GTDB taxonomy): Bacteria > Chloroflexota > Dehalococcoidia > DSTF01 > WHTK01 > WHTK01. The sequence goes on from DATDPC010000218.1 coordinate 6,803, forward strand.
CGCCGGCGCCGGATGACCTCGCGGCGATCATATACACCTCGGGCACGACGGGCGGCGCCAAGGGCGTCATGCTGACGCACCGCAACTTCCTGGCCAACGGCCACGCCATAAGGCAGCACATCAGCTTCGGCAGCGACGAGTCTGTGCTCCTCGTCCTGCCGCTGCACCACGCGATGACGTTCATCGCGACGGTCGTCCTGCCGGCGCTCGTCGGCGCCCACTTCATCATCGAGAACGACCTGCTGCGCCTGCGCGACCGCCTGCGCGAGTACAAGCCGACGATCTTCTTCGGCGTGCCGGCGCTTTACGAGCTGCTCTACCGCAACATCCTCGCGCGCGCCGAGGCGGAGGGCCGCCTGGCGACGCTGCAGAAGGGGCTGCGTATCTCGCGCCTTGTCAAGCGCCTGACGGGGCTGAACATCGGGCCGTTGCTCTTCAAGCAGGTGCACGAGGCGCTGGGCGGGCGGCTGCGCTTCCTCGTGAGCGGCGGCGCGGCGCTCAACCCGCAGACGGCGCTCGACTACTTTGCCCTTGGGTTGCCCTTGCTGCAGGGCTGGGGCATGACCGAGGCCGCGCCGGCGATCGCGCTGCAGAGCTTCTCTCCCTGGCGCTTTCGCTTCACGCGCTACTACGAGCGCCACGCCGGCAGCGTCGGGCCGGCGCTGCCCGGCATCGAGCTGCGCCTGATCGACGTGCCGGATAAGGGGATCACCGTCGCCGAGACGGGTCAAGGAGAAGTCATCGTCCGCGGCGAGAACCTGTTTCGCGGCTACTGGCAGGCGGAGGCGGAGACGCGCGCCGTCCTCGTCGACGGCTGGCTCCACACCGGCGACCTCGGTCGCATCGGCCGCGATGGCGCCGTCTGGCTGACGGGTCGCAGCAAGTACGTCATCGTCCTCGAGTCGGGCGAGAAGGTGTTCCCGGACGAGGTCGAGGACAAGCTGCGCGAGAGCGTCCTGCTCGAAGACGTCTGCGTCGTCGGGCGCAAGCCGCGCGAGCGGACGCAGGTCGTCGCCATCGTCTACGCGAACGTCGAGGCCGCACGCGCTCGAGCCGCCGAAGCAGGCGTCGATCTCGACGAGGCGGCGCTACGGCGCTTCGTTGCGCAGGACGTCGAGCGTCTCGGCCGCGAGCTGGCGGCGTACAAGCGCATCGCAAACGTCGAGCTGACGGACGCGCCGCTGCCAAAGACGGCGCTGCGCAAGGTAGCCCGCGGCCGGATCAGAGAAACGTATGATTTCAATTACGAGACATGGCTAGCCTCTTCGACGTCCTGACGCGCAAGAACAGCCCGACACGGCGGGTAGCCGGCGCGGTCCGTCGCGCCTGGCACTCGCTGACCTACAAGCGGCGCTTCCTCGCCGCCTTCGCCGCCAACGGCCTGCGCGCCGAAACGGTGCTCTTCTACCCTGACCGGCCGCGAGAGTGGGGCTATATGCATTACAAGGTCTGCCATCAGCTCGGCCTGCGTATGACAAACGATCCCAAGGCCGACATGGTCCTGACGTTTCGCTTCGAAGACGAGACCTGGAAGCACAATGACGCCCGGCTCGCCGAATGGATGCGCTCCGGTCGCCGTGTGATCAACGGTCGCTGCACCGATGTCTCGAAGCGCGCCGTCGACACCGCCTTCGCCCGCGTCTTCGGCTACTCGATCTCGGTCGACCCAGGCACTCACGCTGGACCCTACGTCCGCAAGTCGGACCTAAATGCCACCCACGATGGCGTCGTGCTCGAGGCGCCGGCCGAACCGGAGGAGGGATTCGTCTACCAGAAGCTGATCGACAACCGCTCCGGCGAAGACCGCTTCGCCGATCTGCGGGTGATCGTCTGCGCCGACACGATTCCGTTCGTCTATCACTACTACCGGTTTCTATCGGCTCGTTTCACGAACAATATCAGCGCGGTCGAGCTCAAAGAGACCGGTGAAGTCCTCAGCGACGGGGAAGTCGCCGGGCTTCTGCGCCTCTGTCGCGAGATGGGTGTCGACCTGGGCGCGCTGGATGTGCTGCGCGATCGGGTGGACGGCCGCATCTACGTGGTCGATGTGAACGACACGGCGAAGGGACCGCCGATCACCCTCGGCGGCGAATATCACGACGAGGCGCTGCGGCGGCTCGCGGCCGTCTTCAAGGCGGGCTTCCTGGAGAC
>DATDPC010000219.1:0-2616 GCA_035292965.1 Dehalococcoidia bacterium
TCCAGCCGCCGTCGCAGCGGCCGCCGGAGCGCAGCATCATGCCACCGCCGCCGTCCTACGCCGCCGAGGAGATCGAGGTGCGAGGCCAGACGCTGGACGAGGCGCTGCCGAAGGTCGAGCAGTTCCTCGACGCCGGCTTCCGCGCCGGCGTGCCGCGGCTGCGCGTGATCCACGGCAAGGGCACCGGCAAGATGCGCAACGCCGTCCGCGCCATGCTCGCGAAGCACCCGCTGGTGCAGAGCTTCGACTTCGCCGACCCGCGCGAAGGCGGCGAGGGTGTCACCGTCGTTGAGATGTCGCCGTAGCGACTCCCACGCCGTCATTCTGAGCGCAGCGAAGCCCGCCCTGGGCTCGCCGAAAACGAATCGTCAAGGATATCCCTGACGATTCGTCAACTGATTGACTGTCAGCCTGATTCTAAACCTGGGCGAATCTAGCACGAAACATAACGTTAATATCACATTTACGTATTCTAGTGACAAGAAGGCGAATTATTGGTAATATCTATTTTGCAAAGGAGACACCCGCACATGTACAACTGGGGAATTGCCGAAGTAAAAGCCATTCAAGCGGAAAAGGCGCCGCGTCTGCGACTCGACCCTGAGACGCTGATCGAGGATGACTTGGCCCAGAGCCAATCGATCCGCCGCCGCCTCGCGACGGCCCTCGTCACGCTCGGCGTCAAGATCGACCCGCTCGCCGTCGAAGACGTCGAAGAGTTCAACACCAACTAACCACCGCCCCGTACCGGCCCTCGACTAACGTCGAGTGCGCCGGACGGCGCTGCGGCGGGTACAATAAGCGCGATGACCTCGCAGCCCGCCCCACGCAACCCATCCCGCAAGCGCGAAGTGCGCCTCGGCGATCAGGAATGCCCGCGTTGCCACGAATCGTTCACAGTCAGCTACTGGTCTGACGGCGTCCTCGTGCAGGCGCGCTGCCTCAGCTGTGAGCTGAAGTGGCCGCTGCCCAACGTCGTCTAAAGCGAACCCAAGGCCCAAGGAATGTAGCGGCGACCTTCAGGTCGCCATGGACGTGTCGCGTCTCTCGAAGCATGACGTTTACTTGGGTACGAACCGTGGGATTGGCGACCTGAAGGTCGCCGCTACACTTGAGGGCGCTTCGCGCGAAAGCTTGGACGTCTGTTTACAGACGTTTAATTGTCGACCCGATACCTAACTGCCTACGCTGGCGATGTAACTCGTAACTAGCGCGCGATTTGCGCGATTGCGAGGACACCGATGCCAGATGAAGCACCCACCCAGAAATCGAGCCCGCAGCCTCGGCGCTACACGCGTCGCGCCGTCGTCGGCGGTTCGATCGCGGCCGCATCCGCCGCTATCGTCTACGCCGCGCTCGGCGGCGAGCTCTTCGGCGGCAGCAATGGCGAAGGCGGTGGAGCCGGTCTCGCCGCCGTGCGCGGCGATACGGACGCGATCAGCAGCGAGAGCGTCAAGGTGAGCCACCTCCTGCGCCGCGCCGGCTTCGGCGCCTCGAAAGAGGAGCACGACCGCTACCAGACGCTCGGCCTTCAGAAGACGCTCGACGAGCTGATCAACTTCACGGCCGTCGACGACGCCGAAGCGCTGCGCATCGCGAACCAGATCGACGTCACGGACCCGGCGAACCGGGCGGCGCCGATCGGTTGGTGGATCCTCCGCATGGCGAACACGAAGCGCCCGCTGCAAGAGAAGCTGACGCTCTTCTGGCACAGCCTCCTCACGAGCCAGATCACCGTCGTCAAGGACCCGACGGCGATGGTGGCGCAGAACGAGTTCCTCCGCGGCCACGCGACCGACACGTTCCCCAACGTCCTCAGTGGCATCTCCAACGACCGGGCGATGATGGTCTACCTCGACGTCGATGGCAGCAGCCGCCGCGCCCCAAACGAGAACTACGCCCGCGAGCTGATGGAGCTGTTCGCGCTCGGCGTTGGCAACTACACGGAGACGGACGTGCGCGAGGCGGCGCGCGCCTTCACCGGCTGGCGCGTTCCCAAGACGCGCGTCGACCAGGTGGCGTTCACGCTGGCGGCGCCCGTCTTCTCGCCGCAGCTATTCGATAACGGGACGAAGACGTTCCTCGGCAAGACGGGCAACTTCCGGGGCGAAGACATAGTCGACATAATCGTCGATCAGCCGGCGTCGGCGTCGTACATCGTCCGGCGCCTCTTCGCCTACTTCGTCTTCCCGGAGCCGACGGATGACGACATCGCGCCCTTTGTCGACGTCTACCAGACGAGCAACCGCAGCACCGGCGCCGTCGTCGAGGCGATGCTGCGCTCAGACGTCTTCTACTCGCCGCGGGCGTATCGGGCCGTGGTCAAGAGCCCGCTCGAGTACGCCGTCGGCGCGATCAGGGCGCTTGGCCTGCAATCGACCTCGCTGCAGCTTCTGCAGCAGGCGGGGCTTGGTCGCGGCGGCGGTTACCTGACCGACATGGGTCAGGTCCCGTTCGAGCCGCCGAACGTCGCCGGCTGGCCGGGCGGCACGCACTGGCTGAACAGCGCGACGATCTTCTCGCGCCTCAACCTGATTAACACGCTGACCGGCGGCGAGCCGCTTCCCGTGCCCGATATCGGTAAGCTCTCGCCCCAGCAGCTGGCGCGATTAAAGC
>DATDPC010000220.1:0-5159 GCA_035292965.1 Dehalococcoidia bacterium
GGCCGCCGATCGCGCGGCGGTCCTTCGCCACGCGGCGGACCTGCTGGAGGCGCGGCGCTACCGGCTGGCGGCGCTAATGGTCTTCGAGAGCGGCAAGCCGTGGCGCGAGGCCGACGGAGACGTCATCGAGGCGTGCGACTACCTGCGCTACTACGCCCTGCAGGCGGAGCGTCTGCTGGAGCCGGTGGAGATGGGAGACGTCCTCGGCGAGGAGAACCGCTACCTGCGCGAGGCGCGCGGCGTGACGGCGGTGATCGCGCCCTGGAACTTCCCGCTGGCGATCATCACTGGCATGAGCAGCGCGGCGCTGGCGGCGGGGAACTGCGCCATCCTCAAGCCGGCCGCGCAGTCGCCGCTGATCGCCTCGTTGATGGTTGAGACGCTGCGGGAAGCGGGCGTCCCGGAGGCCGTCGTGCAGTGCCTGCCGGGGCCGGGCGGCGAGGTCGGCCAGACGTTGGTCGAGCACCCGGACGTCACGACGATCGCGTTCACCGGCAGCAAAGAGGTTGGCCTCGGCATCATCCAAGCGGCCTCGATCGTGCGTCCCGGCCAGGCGTCGCTGAAGCGCGTCGTCGCGGAGATGGGCGGCAAGAACGCGATCATCGTCGACGAGGACGCGGACCTCGATCAGGCCGTCGCTGGTGTAATCACCTCAGCGTTTGGCTACGCCGGCCAGAAGTGCAGCGCCTGCAGCCGTCTGATCATCGTCGGCTCCGCCTACGAGGACATGCTGGCGCGGCTGGCGCCCGCGGTCGAGAGCCTCGTCGTCGGGCCGCCGCACGAACCGCAGACCGCCGTACCGCCGGTGATCGGCGCCTCGGCGCAGGAACGGATTCAGGGCTACATCGACGCTGGTCTGGGCTCGGCGCGGCTGCTGGCGCAGGCGCCGCTGCCGGACGGCCCCGGCAACTTCGTGCCGCCGACCGTGTTCGTCGACGTGCCGCCGGATGACCGCCTGGCGCGCGAGGAGATCTTCGGGCCGGTGCTGAGCGTCTTCCACGTCGCCGACTTCGACGCCGCAATCGCGCTGGCGATGGACTCAGAGTTCGGCCTGACGGGCGGCGTGTTTTCGCGCAACCCCCGCAACATCGAGCGGGCGCGGTCTGCGTTCCGCGTCGGCAACCTCTACATCAACCGCAAGACGACGGGCGCTGTCGTGGGGCGCCATCCCTTCGGCGGCCTCCGGCTCTCCGGCGCCGGCGACAAGGCGGGCGGTCCCGACTACCTCCTGCAGTTCCTCGAACCGCGCTCGATCTCCGAGAACACGACGCGTCGAGGCTTCGCGCCCGACGTCTAGTCCCTCTCAGGCGAGGTGCATTCGCGACGCTGCGGCGCGAAGCTCGTCGCGAAAGTCCGGGTGCGCGATCGCTGTCAGCGCCGCGACGCGCTCGCGGATGCTCCTGCCGAAGAGGTCGGCGACGCCGTATTCGGTCACGACGAAGTGGACGTCGCCGCGTGTGGTGACGACGCCTGCTCCCGGTCGCAGTTCGGCGACGACGCGCGAGACGCTGCCGCCGGCCGCGGTAGAAGGCAGCGCGATGATCGCCTTGCCGTCTTTGGCGCGAGTGGCGCCGCGAATGAAATCGAGCTGACCGCCGATGCCGCTGTAGAGCTTATGGCCGATGCTATCGGCGCAGACCTGTCCCGTTAGATCGACCTCGATCGCCGAGTTGATCGCGACCATGCGGTCGTGCCGGGCGATGTGCGCCGGGTCGTTCGTGAAGCTCGTCGGTTGCATCTCCACCATCGGGTTGTCGTCGACGAAGTCGTAGAGGCGGCGCGTGCCCATGACGAAGGAGGCAACGATCTTGCCCCTGTGGTACGTCTTTGCCTCGCCGTCGACGACGCCGCGCTCGACGAGGTCGATGAGGCCGTCCGAGAACATCTCCGTGTGCACGCCGATGTGTTGGTGGTGCGCCAGCGCCGCAAGCACGCCGTTGGGCACGGCGCCGATGCCGGTCTGGATCGTGCTGCCGTTTGCAACCAGCCCGGCGACGTTGGCGCCGATCTGGCGCAGGCATTCCTCGTCGTGCGGCGCCGGCGGCACCTCCATCAGCTCGGCATCGAAGGGAACGAGCGCATCGATCTGCGAGACGTGGACCATGCTGTCGCCGTGGGTGCGCGGCATGCGCGCGTTCACCTGCGCGATCACCGTGCCTGCGGCAGCGACGGCGGGTTTGGCGCAATCGACCGAGATACCAAGGCTGCAGAAGCCGAACCGGTCCGGCGGCGACACCTGGACGATCGTGACGTCAGGCCGCAGCGTCGACTCGAGCAGTCGCGGCACTTCGGAGAGGAGCGCCGGCGTGAAGTCGGCCCGGCCGTCGTTCACGGCGTCGCGGACGTTCTTGCCGACGAAGAGGGCGTTGTGGCGGAAGTGGCCCGCCATCTCCGGCCGCGTGTAGTCCGCCGCTCCCTCCGTGTGCAGGTGGACGATCTCGACGTCGTGGAGCTCCCGATAGCGAGCAATGAGCGCATCGACGATCGCTCGCGGGACGGCGCAGCCGCCCTGCAGAAAGACGCGCTGGCCGGAGCGTACGAGCGCCGCCGCCGCTTCCGGAGACATCATCCTTGTAGAGGCGTCGCGGCGGCGGGCGTCGTCTGGTGGCGTGGTCACTGCTAGAGATTGTGCGCTTCTCCGCGAGAGATCGGAAGCTCACTTAGCCAGGCATGATTCGCCGCCGGAGACGTTAGTCGCCGGGTTCGTCTTCCTCGTAATCGTCCTCTGGTTCGTCATCGTGTTCCGGCTCAGGCGTCTCTTGCGCCTCTGCTTCGCTCTCGTCGTCCTCAGCCTGGGTGGTCGGCGTGCTGGTCCCCTCGGGGCTATCCTCGGCGTCGCCTTCGCCGGTCTGGTCGTGGTCGTCAGGCGTCGACGTGGCAGCGGCCGTCACCTCGGCCGTGGCCGTCGGGTCGTCGTCGTTCTCTTCGCCATCTTTGCCGTTGGACGAATCCTTGCCGGAGCTCGACGCCGCCGGCGCCGTGCCGGTCGAGGCAGCGGGGGCACTCTCCCTGTCCTTGGACTGGGCGAGACATGTGTCCTGCCGCTCGTCGTCGTCTTCTACCTCGACTTCGTCCGCAACCAGGGCGCCGTCCGGGCTGCGCAGCAGCTCGATTTCGACCAGCGCTCCCTGGCTCAGGCGTCCTTCCAGCTTCGTCTCCGGCGTGAGGTGGACGCGGAAGGTTCCAGAGCCGCCCGATACGAGCAGCGAGTCCGCTTCGACCGCGGCGATGCGGCCGAAGAGCTTGGTCACGAGCACGACGCGCTCGGCGACGAGGCCATCGCCGTCGCGCCGGCCGCTCAGCGAAACGCGCTCGCCGGGAGCTATACACGCGGCGCCGAGGTCGTTGCCAAAGGCGTCGACAACGGCAACGTCCGCGGGCAACGTCGACTCATGGACGACGCTGCTGACGTCGACGAAGAGGAGACGCCCGGAGTTGATCGACTGCACGTCACCGTCCAGGGTCACTGCCTCGGTTGTCCCCGGCTTGAGGCCGAGGCCACCCGCGCCTAGCACGAGCGCAACGGCCACCACCGCGGAGGCCGCGAGCGCCGAGAAGCTCGCCATCATCCGGAACGAGATCACCGGCCAGCGCAGCCACCGCGGCGCTACAAGTGGCACGCCGGCGCGACCCTGTTCCCGCAGGTCAGCCAGGGTCGTCTGCAGCAGCTGGCGCGCCCGCTGCTTTTGCGGAGGGGACGACTGCATAGTCGCGCCGTAAGCGCGCAGCGTCTGTGCGAGGTCTCTTTCGGTGGCAGAGAGAGCATCCATTGGTTCTTCCTGTTTCACGTTCCCAGCCCCCCAGCGGAGCCGAGACAGCGTCTAAGAGCAGCGATCGCTCGGCGTTGGAGTTGCTTGACGGCGTCAACGCTCTTCCCGGTCGCGTCCGCGGTCTCAGCGAGGCTGCAGTCGTTCATGAACCGCAGCACCAGCACGGTTTGCTGGTCCGGTGACAGCAGCCGCATCGCGCGACCGAGATCAGCGCGATTCTCGAAGTCCTGGCCTTCGGCAGCCGCCGACTCCTCGACGACTTCGAGGGACACGGACGGCCGTCGCCTGCGCCGCTTGAGCGCATCGACGACGACGTTGCGGGCGATGCGGTACAGCCAACCGGCGAAGGGAATGCCTCTGTACTCGAACTGATGGATCGAGCGCGCCGCTTCGGCAAAGGTCTCGGCCGCGATCTCTTCGGCGAGAGACCAGTCACCGGTACGCACGTAGGCAAAGCGCTGAATGCCGTCATAGTTCGCATCGAAGACTGCTTCCCAGGCGGCGCCGTCCAACCGGGCAAGGTCCACCACAAGCTGGCGTTCGTCCAGCATCACGGGCCTCTCATCCTCAGACCTGACGGCGTTCAAAGGCATGAACCAGGCTTCCCCGAGCCGAGATGTCCCCTCCAACTAAGTCGCTGGCTTTGCAAGACTGTCGGGCGCGTGGGCGCGGCTTGGTTCTGCAGCATGGCGAGGCGTGCGGGACTTCTGACTACGTACAGCCAGGATACGGTAGAGGAGGAAGAAGATCACAAGCAGCATGCCGATGGTGTAGTACGCCTGAACCTCCTGCAGCCCCGTATCTGTCCCCGCGAGAATGCCGTGCGCCAGACCAAGGACGAAGACCGGGAACGTCAGGTAGTGCAAGAGCCGCCACGTCTTCTGTCCAATCCAGCGTGTCACGTAGAAGCTGAAGCTAACCAGGGCCGAGCCGTATAGCGCGAAGACGCCGAGCGACATCGCCACGTTCTTGATGTGCGATTGGAACGGCAGCAAGAGCTCCCGGGGTGTGAAGCTCGCGTACGGGTCCGGCAGCATGATCAGGGCGTGGAAGAGGATCGCCACGATGACGAACAACGAAAGGAAGCGGTGCATCTCGAAGAACCACGGCCGCGCCAGCACGCCATCGAAGAGGCGTGAGCTGATCGCCAGACCGAGCACGATCGATGCGAGCAGCAGGCCAAACGCTACGAAGCCACCAGCGCGACCCAGGTACCAGTAGGTGTGATAACCCCAATCCGGCAGCGATGGCAGGAAGGGCACGTCAGGAGCCCTTCGTGCTCGTGTTCGGCTTCGGCGGAGCCACGGTCGGCTGCGGCGGAGCCACGGTCGGCTGTGGTGGAGCCGCGGTTGGCTGTGGTGGAGCGGCGGCGGACGTCGGAGCTGCCGG
>DATDPC010000221.1:0-3419 GCA_035292965.1 Dehalococcoidia bacterium
CTTCGAGCCGCGCCGCCGCTTTGTTCGGCCCGAACGCGGCGATGCCGGCCGCCTCCAGCCGGTCGACGAGGCCCCAGGACAACGGGTCGTCCGGGGCGACGAAGACGAGGTCGATCTTCAGCTCGCGCGCCTTCTTCACGACAGCGTCGAGATACGCCTCGATGTCTACAGCGGCCGCCGTCGTCTTCGGGACGGCAAGGTCGATCTGGTGCGCGACTCCGGCGCTGCCGGCGTTACCTGGGGCGATGTGGAGGTCGGTCAGACGAGGCGACTGGCGGAGCTTCCAGGCGATAGCGTACTCGCGTCCGCCGCCGCCGATGACGAGGACGTTCACTCTGGTCTAGACGCCGACCTCGACCTCGTGCGTGGCGAGGGAGAGGGGCTGGCCGTTAGCGGCGAGGGCGCGCAGGCGGTCTTCGTACTCGAGGGCGATGCGGTAGCCGTCATCGCTCGGCGCTGCCTGGCCGCCGGCGCGCATGGCGCTGAGGACGCGGTCGATCTCGCGCTTGATCGCGGCGATCGCCTCGTGGACGGACGCGCCCTCGGCGGCGCAATCGAAAGCGGGGCAGACGGCCTCGTAGCCGCCGCCGGCCTTGTCCGCGAGCACGACGATGTAGGTCATGGGGCCATCATAGCGACCCGGCGTCACTCCCACTCGATCGTGCCGGGCGGCTTTGAGGTGATGTCGTAGACAACGCGGTTGACGCCACGCACCTCATTGACGATGCGGTTGGCGATCTTCGCGAGCACGTCGTAGGGCAGGCGCGCCCAGTCTGCCGTCATCGCGTCGTCCGCGGTGACGGCGCGCAGGGCGACGACGTTACTGTAGGTGCGGTAGTCGCCCTGGACGCCGACGGTGCGCGTGTCCGTAAGCACCGCGAACGCCTGCCAGAGCTCGTCGTAGAGTCCGGCGGCCTCGATTTCCTGCATGACGATCGCGTCCGCCGCCTGCAGGGTTGCGACCTTCTCCGCCGTGACTTCGCCGATGATCCGGATCGAGAGGCCGGGGCCGGGGAACGGCTGGCGGTCGACCATCTCGGACGGTAGACCAAGCTCGCGGCCGACGCGGCGCACCTCGTCCTTGAACAGGTAGCGCAGCGGCTCGATCACCTGGAGGACCATGTCCTCCGGCAGCCCGCCGACGTTGTGGTGCGTCTTGATAACCTTCGCGGCGCTGCCCTTCGAGGCCGTCTGGCCGCTCTCGATCACGTCCGGGTAGGTCGTGCCCTGGACCATGAAGTCGATCTGGCCGAACTCGGCGGCGGCTTCTTCGAAGACGCGGATAAACGTCTCGCCGATGCGTTTGCGCTTCGTCTCCGGGTCGGTAACGCCCGCGAGCTCGGCGAGGAAGCGATCGGCGGCGTCGACGTAGTGCAGCTGGATGCCGAGGTGACGCCGAAACGTCTCTTGCACCTGATCGGTCTCGCCGGCGCGCATGACGCCGTTGTTGACGAAGACGCAGATCAGCCTGTCGCCGATCGCCGCGTGCGTGATCGCCGCCGCGACGGCGCTGTCGACGCCGCCGGAGAGGGCGCAGATCGCGCGGCCGTCGCCGACCTGGCGCCGCACGTCCTCGATGGCGCGCTCGACGATCGACTGCGCCGTCCAGCCGCCCTCACAGCGACAGACGTTGAAGACGAAGTTGCGCAGCATCTCGGCGCCCTGGGGCGTGTGCACGACCTCCGGATGGAACTGCAGGCCGTAGTGGTCGTGGTCGTCGGCGATGACGGCGTAGGCGGAGTTGTTCGACGTGGCGATCGGGCGGAAGCCGGGCGGCAGCGCCGTGACGTGGTCGCCGTGGCTCATCCAGACCGCGAGGCTCGAAGGCAGGTCGGCGAACAGCGGCGAGTGCTCCTCAACCTCGACTTCAATCGTCGCGGGGCCGTACTCGCGCGTCTGGCCGGGCTGGACGGAGCCGCCCATCTGGTACGCCAGCAGCTGCATGCCGTAGCAGATGCCGAGCACCGGCAGCTCAGACTCGAAGACGTAGGAGGGCGCCATCGGCGCGTCTTCGTCGTAGACGCTGGCGGGGCCTCCGGAGAGGATGAAGCCCTTCGGGTTGAGCTCGGCGACGGTCTCCAGCGGCGCGTCAAAGGGCAGGAGCTCGCAGTAGACGCCGCATTCGCGGATGCGGCGCGCGATCAGCAGGCTGTACTGCGCCCCGAAGTCAAGGATGACGATGGACTCTTTGACGCGCGATCGGTCGGCGGCGCGGCGCGCGGTTGCGGCGGCGCGCCAGCTGTCTTCGCCGGGGTCCTGGAGCGTCTTTTCGGGCGGGGCAGCTGTCATATCGCTCAAGCGTTTACGCTTTTCTGGGGACTGGATGGATGGAAGCTAGCACCGTGCTACACTCGCGTCAAGCGGAGCATTTTCTCGATGACAGCGCCCCCTCTGGACCTCGAAAAGGCCGCATCGCTTCTGCGTGATGGCGGTGTCATCGCCCTGCCGACAGATACATTGTACGCGCTGGTCGCCCGCATCGACGACGCTTCCGCCGTCCGCCGCATCTACGCGATCAAGGGCCGGCAGGAAGGCAAACCGCTGCCCGTCTTCGTGTCCAGCACGGCGATGGCCGAACGCATCGCCGTCTTCAACCCGATGGCGCATCGCCTCGCCGAGCGCTTCTGGCCCGGCGGCCTGACGCTGGTGCTGCCGAAGCGCGCGGGCTTCGCGTCGCTTGCCCTCGCCGGCGGCGAAACGGTCGCCGTGCGCTGGCCGGACGACGACGTCTGCTGCGCCGTAATCGCCGCGCTCGATGAGCCTGTCTCGGCGACGAGCGCCAACCGCAGCGGTGAACAAGACCCCGTCACCGCCGAAGAAGTGCGCCGCCAGCTCGGCGATGACGTCGACCTGGTGATCGATACCGGCCCCGCGCCCGTCGGCGTCGGCTCGACGATCGTCGATTGCAGTGGCGAGACGCCGGTGATCCTGCGACGCGGCGCCGTCAGCGAGGCTGACATCCTCGCGGCGTTGAGAGCCTGATGCGCGTCGCGATCGGCTCAGACCACGCCGGCTTCGTCTACAAGACGGCGCTGATCGAGCTGCTGCGCGAGCTGGGGCACGAGGTCAAGGACTTCGGCACGAATTCGGAGGCGAGCGTCGACTACCCGGCCTACATCCGGCCCGTCGCCGAGGCCGTCGCGCGCGGCGAGCACGACCGCGGCATCGTCCTCGGCGGCTCCGGCAACGGCGAGCAGATGGCGGCGAACAAGGTGAAGGGCGTGCGCTGCGCCCTCTGCTGGGACGTGACCAGCGCCCGCCTCGCCCGGCAGCACAACGACGCCAACGTCCTCTCGATCGGCGAGCGGATGATCGGCATCGAGGTCGCGCGCGACGTGGTGAAGACGTTCCTCAGCACCGATTTCGAAGGCGGCCGCCACGCCCGCCGCATCGCGATGCTCGAATGACGGCCACGACCG
>DATDPC010000222.1:0-14246 GCA_035292965.1 Dehalococcoidia bacterium
AGAGTACCGAGGAAGACGCGCTCGACGCCGGCCGCGAGCCAGCGTTCGACCGTATCGATATCACGAACACCGCCGCCGAGCTCCACCGGCAGGGACACGGCCTCGACGATGGCGCGAACGGCCGCGGCGTTCGCCTGCTCACCGCTGCGCGCGCCATCGAGGTCGACGACGTGGAGACGGACGGCGCCGGCTGATTGCCAGCGCAGCGCCATCGCCACCGGGTCAGCGCTGTAGACGGTCTCGCGGTCGTAGTCGCCCTGAAACAGGCGCACGCAGTGGCCGCCGCGGAGGTCGATCGCCGGGATGACTTCGAAGGTCACGGGCGGGCCGACGGGCAAACGGGCAAACGGGCAAACGGGCAAAGAGCTTTCGCAGGCGTGGTCACAACTAAGGCCTCTACTTCAAGAACAAGCGTCGCGCGGGATGCCCAGCTCTAGCTGTAGGCGTGTTTCAGGAAGTTGGCGTAGAAGCGCAGGCCGTCCTTGCCGCTCTTCTCCGGGTGGAACTGGGTCGCGACGATGTTATCGCGGGCGAGGACGCTGGCGAAGTTGACACCGTACTCGGTCTCGCCGATGACGACGTCGCGGTCGGTTGGGTCCGGGTAGTAGCTGTGAACGAAGTAGAAGTAGGCGCCGTCGTCGATGCCCTCGAAGACGGGATGGGCGATGCGCTGACGGACGTTGTTCCAGCCCATGTGCGGCACCTTGTTTCCGTGGCCGCCCGGCAGCTTGCGCACGCGGCCGGGGATCACGTCGAGGCAGGCGTGCTCGCCGCCCTCTTCGCTGACGCTGAGCAGCGCCTGCTGCCCCATGCAAACGCCGAGGAAGGGCTTGCCGGCGGCGATGTATTCGCGCAGGGGCTCCACAAGGCCGCCTTCCTGGAGGTTGCGCATCGTATCGGCGGCGGCGCCGACGCCGGGGAGGATGACGACCTCCGCGCCGGCGATCGCGCGCGCTTCGCAGCTGATCACGGGCTCGTAGCCGTTATGGGCGACGGCGCGCGAGACGCTGCGCAGGTTACCGGCCCCGTAATCGACAATGACGACGCGTTTCATTGACCAATAGTAACAAGTAACCAGTAACCAGTAACGCCTCCGCGTTGCGCTGGATTCGTTCGCCTGCTAGGGTTCGCTCCTCGATGCTGAACGCGATTACGCGCAATCTGCAGTACGTCCGCGGCCTCTACGGCTTCCTGAGGCACCCGCTGAGCGACGCGGAGGTCTACGCCAACCTCGAGCGTGAGCTGGCGAACCGCGAAGCGACCTTCCTCAGCATCGTCCGGGACGCTGTTTACGCCCACGCGGCCAGCCCGTACGCGCGTCTGCTGGCGCACGCGGGCATCGAGTACGAAGACGTTGCCGGGCTTGTGCGCGACCACGGCCTCGAAGGGGCGCTCGAGCGCCTGGCGGACGCGGGCGTCTACATCACACTGCAGCAGCTCAAGGGCCGCGAACCGATCGTCCGGCCCGGGCTCGAGCTGAAGGTCAGCACGTCCGATTTCAACAACCCGCTGGTAAAGAGCGTCTTCGAGAGCAGTACCAGCGGTTCTCGCGGGCCGAGCACGCGTCTGCCGCGCAACTTCGCCTGGCTCGAGGACGAGTGCAGCGCTCAGTTCCTGCAGTACGCGGCGCTGAAGGCGAGGGGCCGGCCGATCGGCTACTGGCGGCCGTCGATGCCGGAGCCATCGGCGATCTCGTCGGCGCTGATGGGCGCGAAGCTCAACCGGCGCGTCGACGTCTGGTTCACGCCGACGCCGTTCTCGTTCAAATCGCACGGGAGTGGCGGGATGACGCGCGCCCTGACGACGATGGCGGTGTTTCGCAGCATGGGACGCAAGCTGCCCTGGCCCCACTACGTCCCCTACGATGACCCGATGCCCGTCGTCCGCTGGCTGGCGGCGATGCGGGCGCGCGGCACGCCGGCTGTGATCCACACAATCGTCAGCCCGGCGGTGCGAGTCTGTACGGCGGCGATGGAGGCAGGCCTCGACATCAGCGGTTCGACCTTCCGGATCGGTGGCGAGCCGCTGACGCCGATGCGGGCAAAGATCATCGCCGACGCGGGCGTCGGCACGGGGCCGACGTATGCGATGTCGGAGGTGGGCAACATCGCCTACGGCTGCGCCAATCGCTCCGCCGTCGATGTGGACGACATGCACGTGTTCACGGGGAAGGTCGCGGTTACGCTGCGGCCGGTCGCGGTGCGTGGCGGCGCGACCGTGCGCGCGCTCGCGTTGACGACGCTGCTGCGGTCGAGCCCGACCGTCCTGCTCAACGCGGAGTCGGGAGACTCGGGCGACATCGTCGTGCGTGAGTGCGGCTGTCCGATGGGCGCGCTTGGCCTGAACACGCACATCACCAACCTGCGCAGCTACGACAAGCTGACGAGCGAGGGCGTGACCTACCTGGGCAGCGAGCTGCACATGCTGCTGGAGGAGGTGCTGCCGCGGCGTTTCGGCGGCAGCCCGGTCGATTACCAGCTCGTGGAGGAAGACGTGGCGGGCCTGCCGAAGATCAGCCTCGTCGTCTCGCCGCGCGTCGGGGCGGTGGACGAGGCGGCGCTGCTTGCCGTCGTGTCGGAGTGGCTGTCGAAGCTGCCGAGCGGCGGCAAGGAGATGGCGGGGCTCTGGAACCAGACCGGCGTGCTCAACGTCCAGCGCCGCGAACCCTACGCGACGCGATCGGCGAAGGTGCTGACGCTGCATGTGGTGCAGCCGGACACGTCGAAGGCAGAGAAGTAGGGCCTCGGCTTGTCTGAGCGGCGGTTTGCCGGTAATATCGGAGGTGGCCGGTAGCTAGAGCGCGATGGAACCACCCGTTCCCATCCCGAACACGGAAGTGAAACGTCGCAGCGCCTACGATACTGGGGGCGCAAGCCTCTGTGGAAAATAGGCCGCCGCCGGTGTCATGAAAGCCCTCGAGTAACTTCGGGGGCTTTCTCATATTTGAGCCGGGGACACCCCGGCGGCCCCGCTGAAGGGGGGCGCTCCGCTCCGGGGCGCTGCTTGGCGATACAGGGGACACCCCTTAGGCCGGGGACACCCCGGCGGCCCCGCTGAAGTGGGGCGCTCCGCTCCGGGGCGTTGCTTCGTTACGAGACCGGGGACACCCCGGCGGCCCCGCTGAAGGGGGGCGCTCCGCTCCGGGGCGCTGCTTCGTTACGAGACCGGGGACACCCCGGTGGCCCCGCTGAAGTGGGGCGCTCCGCTCCGGGGCGCTGCTTGGCGATGCCGGGGACACCCCGGTGGCCCCGCTGAAGTGGGACGCTCCGCTCCGGGGCGCTGCTTGGCACGAGACGTATTTGACGGCCGGTTCGTCAAAGATTGCTTCGTTCCTCGCAATGGTTAGAGGCGGCACGTTCAGTCCATTGCGAGGAGCGTCTAGCGACGAAGCAACCTTTGACGTCTCGTTTGCCCTCAACGGCCCCTTGATTAGTACGCGCCCTGCGAGCCGATTCGCTGCCGCCTGCCCGAGCGAATCTGAGGAAACTTGTAGTCCTCCGCCCTGTGCTCTTGCCTGCTTTGAAAAATATGGCGCGGGACGGTTGCAGGCCTTGTGCTAGAATGCGTCGATCTTGGCAGTGAAGCTAAGACGACGGAGGGCGATGGTTTGAACAACCCCGAGGAGCTGGGGGGACAGCGGGGCGGCGCGGTAGACGTTAAGGACGACGACTCCATGATGGACATGGAGACCCTCCTTGCACAGGAGGAAGTGTCGCGGATTCATTCGCTTAGGCGCGGTGAGGTTCTCGAGGGGACGATCATCAGCGTCGGACGCGACGGTGTCATCGTCGATATCGGCTCCAAGTCGGAAGGCATGATCCCGGTCAACGAGATGCATTCGCTGGGCGCAGACCCACTGCAGCGCCTTGCGGTCGGCGACAAGGTCGTCGCATCGGTCGTGCAGCCTGAGACGACGGAGGGCGAAGTGCTCCTCTCGATCGACCGGGCGC
This sequence comes from Dehalococcoidia bacterium, assembly GCA_035292965.1. Taxonomy (GTDB): domain Bacteria; phylum Chloroflexota; class Dehalococcoidia; order DSTF01; family WHTK01; genus WHTK01. Next base: position 3,951 of record DATDPC010000222.1, read on the forward strand.
GCGGCGAGCGCGGCTGGCGCCAGCTACAGACGCTTTACGAGAGCGGCGAAAGCTTCGAGGGCGAGGTTACGGGCTTCAACAAGGGCGGCCTGCTGGTCAACGTCGAAGGCGTTGCCGCGTTTGTGCCGCTCTCGCAGCTCGTCGGCCTGCGGCCGGAGCGCAACGACACGGGCGCGGGCCTGCAGACGGCCGTCGGCAAGACGCTGCGTCTCAAGGTGATCGAGCTGAACCGGCGCCGCAACCGCGTCATCCTCTCGGAGCGCGGCGCGCTGCAGGAGTGGCGCAGCCAGCAGAAAGAACGCCTCCTCTCAGAGTTGGAGGAAGGCGAGATTCGCAAGGGGCGGATCAGCTCGATCCGCAGCTTCGGCGTCTTCGTCGACCTCGGCGGGGCGGACGGCCTTGTCCACCTCTCTGAGATCTCCTGGGACCGCAACAAGCTGCCGGAGGAGATGTTCCACATCGGCGACGAAGTTGACGTCTATGTAATGAAGGTCGATTCGGAGAAGAAGAAGATCGCCCTGAGCATCCGTCGGGCGCAGCCGGCGCACTGGGACGGCATCGTCGACAAGTACCAGGTCGGCGAGGTTGTGCCCGGCATCGTCACGAAGCTGGCGACGTTCGGCGCCTTCGCGCGGATCGAGGGCCCCGTCGAGGGGTTGATCCACGTCTCCGAGCTCGTCGACCGGCGCATCGCCCACTCGCAGGAGGCGGTGCGTGAGGGCGACATCCTGCCGCTGAAGATCATCCGGATCGAGCGCGACCGCCACCGCCTCGGCCTTTCGCTGAAGCAGGCGCGCGAGCGCGGCGAGGAAATGGGGTTCAACTTCAGCCAGGACGGCGAAGTGACCTACGTCCCGGAGGACATCCGGGCTGCCTTCAAGGACGAGATCGAGGCCGTCATCCGGGAGGCGCGTGAGAGCGCCAAGGTGGAGGACGAAGCCTTCGCTATCGAACCGCCGCAGCGTGAAGAATCAGCGCCGGCGCCGGTTGAGGTAAAAAGCCTGATCGAATCTGTCGATCATAGAGAAGAGGAGGAAGAGCCTCAGACTCAGATGGCGGCCGCATTCGCCGCCCTGAAGATGGAAGATCTGGCTGCAGACACCCCGCCGGAGGAAACAAAAGCGTAATAACCGGGGGTCTGGCCTGAGTTGGACTAGCTATAACCCACATGCTACGCTGAATGGCAGGAAGGGGCGCTAGGGGACGAAATGGCTGACCGATTTGACAAGTTCACTGAACGTGCGCGCCGGGTCCTAACTCTCGCTCAAGAGGAAGCCCAGCGGTTCAACCATAACTACATAGGCACGGAGCATCTGCTCCTTGGTCTCGTCCGCGAGGGCGATGGTGTAGCCGCAAAGGTCCTCAACAACCTTGGAGTCGAGCTAAGCAAGGTTCGTTCCGCCGTTGAGTTCATCATCGGCCGGGGCGAAAAGTCGATCTCGGGCGATATCGGCCTGACGCCTCGGGCGAAGAAGGTCATCGAACTCGCGGTCGAGGAAGCGCGACGCCTCAACCACAGCTACATCGGTACGGAGCACCTGCTCCTCGGCCTCGTCCGCGAGGGCGAAGGCATCGCTTTCGGCGTCCTCGAGTCGCTGGGCGTCAGCCTCGAGCGTGTGCGCACCGAGACGGCGCGCATCCTCTCGCAGAGCACGCCGCAGAGCGCGACGCCGGGCGGCCGGACGACGACACGCACACCCACCGTCGACCAGCTCGGCATCGACCTGACGGCGGCGGCGCGTGCGAACAAGCTCGACCCCGTTATCGGCCGCAGCCGCGAGATCGAGCGTCTGATTCAGATCCTCTCACGCCGCACGAAGAACAACCCGATCCTGATCGGCGAGCCCGGCGTGGGCAAGACGGCGATCGTGGAGGGCCTGGCGCACCGCATCGTCGCCGGCGACGTGCCGGAGACGCTGCAGGGCAAGCGCCTGCTGACGCTGGACATCGGCTCGCTCGTCGCCGGTACCAAGTACCGCGGCGAGTTCGAGGAGCGCCTCAAGAAAGTCATCGAAGAGATCAAGAGCTCCGGCAACTGCGTGCTCTTCATCGACGAGATGCACATGCTCGTCGGCGCCGGCGCCGCCGAAGGCGCTGTCGACGCGGCGAACATCCTCAAGCCCTCGCTCGCGCGGGGCGAGTTGCAGTGCGTCGGCGCGACGACGCTGGACGACTACCGCAAGCACATCGAGCGCGACGCGGCTCTCGAACGCCGCCTCCAGCCGATCCTCGTCGAGGAGCCGAGCGTCGAAGAGACGATCGAGATCCTCAGGGGGATCAAGGAGCGCTACGAGGAGCACCATAAGCTGATCATCACGGACGAGGCGCTGAAGGCGGCTGCAGAGCTGGCCGCGCGCTACGTCTCCGACCGCTTCCTCCCCGACAAGGCGATCGACCTCGTCGACGAGGCGGCTTCGCACGTCCGCATCCGCAAGGCGGCGACACCGCCCTCGATGCAAGAGGCGATGCGCGGCCTCGAGAGCCTGCGCAAGGAGAAGGACCAGGCGATCGGCGCCCAGCAGTACGAGTTCGCCGCGGAGCTCCGCGACCGCGAGCTGAAGCTGCAGGACCGGATCGAGAAGATGGAACAGGGCCTCGAGGACGAAGGCGTCGTCGCGAAGCCAGAGGTCACGGACGAGGACATCGCCGAGGTGGTTGCGATGTGGACGGGCATCCCGGTCCAGCGCATCGCCTCGGAGGAGTCTGAGCGTCTCGTCCACATGGAAGAAGCGCTGCGGGCGAAGGTCGTCGGCCAGGAAGAATCGATCACGGCGATCAGCAAGGCGGTCCGCCGCTCTCGCGCCGGCCTGAAGGACCCGAAGCGCCCGATTGGCGTCTTCCTGTTCCTCGGCCCCACCGGCGTCGGCAAGACCTACCTGCCTCGCATCCTGGCCGAGTTCATGTTCGGCAGCCAGGACTCGATGATCCGGCTGGACATGTCGGAGTTCATGGAGAAGCACAATGTCTCGCGCCTCGTCGGCGCCCCTCCCGGCTACGTCGGCTACGAAGACGGCGGGCAGCTGACCGACACGGTGCGGCGCAAGAGCTACTGCCTCATCCTCCTCGACGAGATCGAGAAAGCGCACCCGGACGTGTTCAACATGCTGCTGCAGGTCTTCGACGACGGCAGCCTGACGGACGCGAAGGGCCGCAAGGTAGACTTCCGCAACACGATCATCATCATGACCTCCAACGTCGGGTCTGACTTGATCCGTCGCGAGAGCGCGCTCGGCTTCTCGATCAAGACGGAAGAGTCGAAGACGGCGGAGCAGCAGCACCGGCGCATGCGCGACAAGGTGATGGAAGAGTTGAAGCGCGTCTTCCGCCCGGAGTTCCTCAACCGGATCGACGCGCAGATCGTCTTCCACGCGCTGGCGAAGGAGCACATCCGCTCGATCGTCGACCTCGAGCTGGCGAAGGTGAGCACGAACCTGATGCTCAAGGGCATGAGCATGGAGGTCAGCGACGCCGCCCGCGACTGGATCGGTGAGAAGGGTTACGACCCGGTGTTCGGCGCCCGGCCGCTACGCCGCGTGATCCAGAACGAGATCGAGGACCGGCTCTCGGAGGCGTTGCTGGAGCAGCGCTTTGGCCCCGGCGACACGGTGCTGATCGACGTCACGGACGGTGGCGAGATGGTCATTACGACGCAAAAGACGCCGGAGCTGGCAGCCCCCAGCGCCTGACGCCACGCAACGTAGCTAAAGAAGAGGCCCTCGATATTCGAGGGCCTCTCTATTTGTCGGGGCCGGCAGGGCGAGCGGAGGCGCTGGTCATTGCCATGGCCTGGCCAAGAAGGCCGCGGCCATATTGCTCGGCGATGAAGTCCCAGTAGAGGCTCGTGTGATGAGAGGCGGCGTTGATGTCGCGGAAGAAGCGCTGGATCGCCTTGGAAGTATAGATGCCGCCTCCGCCGCTGGCCTCGAACAGCCGCCCCGTTGCCTGGACGCACAGCCGGACGGCGAAGGCGCCGTCGCGACGATAGCGGATCATGTCGAGCTCGCTCAGCTCGTAATCGCCTCGCTGAGCACGCTCCAGCATCTCGGCGACGTTGTGGCGAATGAGGATGCGTGCGGTGTCCACCTCCGCCGATGACTCCGCCAGCCGAAGCTGGAGCGCCACTGAATCGGCGGTGCGACCGGGTCCCTTCTTGCCGCTCAGCGAGGCGACGAACTCGTTCACGGCACCCTGCGCCATGCCGACCAGCGGCGTCGGAATGGCCTGTGAGAGCATCGAGAAAATCGGCAAGCGATAGGAAGATCGCCCGTGCAGGCCCCAGCCGTCGCCGATCCTTTCGTGTAGCTTCGGCAGTTTGATGACGCGATGCCTGGGCACGAAGGCATCGTCCACCTGGATGTCCTTGCTGCCACTACCTTGCAGGCCGGAGACGAACCAAGTATCGACGATCGCATAGTCCGCGCGAGGCACCATCACCCAGAAAGGGCCTTCGTCGCTCATGGCGCCGAGCAGCGCCCATGACGCCGCGTCGCAACCACTGGAGAAGTCCCAGCGGCCGGAGAGGCGGAATCCGCCCGGGGCGGACTCCAGCCGGCCCCTGGGGCCGAAGCTGCTGGAAGCGAGCGTGTCCGGGTCCGTAGCAAAGTACTCCTCCTGGAGCTGCTCTGGCCACTGGCCGATCATCCAGTTGTGAATGAGGACGACGCAGAAGCACCAACCAGTGGAGGAGCAGGCGGACGCCAGCTCCATGGCGATGTCGAACAGCACGTCTGGTTCAAGGCCATAGCCCCCGTACCGCTGCGGGTTAGCAATTCGCAGCAGGCCGGCGTTTCGCAGGTCGGCGATCGTTTCATCCGGTATGCGGCGCAGCGCTTCGGTGGCCGGCGCGCGGTCGCGGATCGCCGGTAATAGCTCTCGAGCCCGGTTGAACAGCTCTTCGCGTGAAAGCAAGGCGTTGCCCTCCCGTGCGGCACGGCCTCCTATGAGTTGCCTGCCCGTGCGAGCACGATGGCTCCCTGCCGTTGACCTTGTCAACCCTAGCGCGATGGGCGCAGTGAGGCCTTGGCCTAGAGAGACACCTGTCTCTGGCGCACGATGACGCTCTCTAAGAGCCCCACGGCGATGAAGACGGTGATCAGCGAGCTGCCTCCCTGGCTGACGAACGGTAACGGGATGCCCGTCACCGGGAAGAGGCGGATGTTGACGCCGATGTTGATGAACGCCTGGAACAAGATGAAGATCACGACCCCGACGGCGATCAGCCGCCCGAAGACGTCCTGCGACATCGACGCGGCGCGGAGGCCGCGGAAGCAGAGCAGGATGAAGAGCGAGAACAGGATCATCGCGCCGACGAAGCCCAACTCCTCGCCGGCGATACTGAAGACGTAGTCGGTCGTCTGGGTGCGCAGGTAGTCGAGCTGCGTCTGCGAGCCGTGCATGTAGCCTTTGCCGAACAACCCACCGGAGCCGATGCTGATCTCGGCCTGGAGGACGTTGTAGCCGGAGCCGAGCGCGTCGCGCGCCGGGTCGAGGAAGACCTGGATGCGCTCGCGCTGGTAGTCGGTGACGATGGCGATCAGCGCGAACGGCGCCAGCGCCGCGACCATGCCGAGCGAACCGAGGATGTGGCGCATGTCGCAGCCGGCCATGATCGCCATGCCGAGCCAGATCAGCAGGAAGATCGAGGCCGAACCGAGGTCGGGTTCGGCGAAGACAAGCAGCGCCGGCACCGAGGCGAGCACCAGCGACGTGACGAAGACGCGGATGTCCTTGATGTTCTCCTGGTTGTCGGAGAAGAACTTCGCCAGGACGAGGATGATCACCAGCTTGCCGATCTCGGACGGCTGGACGTGGGTGCCGGCGATATCGATCCAGCGCTTCGAACCGTAGATCTGCGTGCCGACGGTGAGCACGAAGATCAGCGCGCCGATCAGCCCGACGTACATGCCCATCGAGCCGGAGGCGAGGAAGCGATAGTCCATGCGCGAGACGAGCAGGCAGAAGCCGAGCCCGGCGATGGCGAAGGCCGCCTGACGCCCCACGGGGCCGCTCAGCAAGGACGCTGCCCCGCGGGTGGACGCGGAGCCGCTGTAAATGAGCAGCAGGCCGTAGACGCAGAGCGCGAGCGTCGTCACCAGGAGGATGAAGTCGAACGGCCGGTTCTCGCGCCAGCTGATCACGGCGTTGCTCCCTGGGCGAGGTTCTTGTCGCGGAAGTAGTAGTCGAAGATCTTCGAGGCGACAGGGGCGGCGGTGCCCTGGCCGTTACCATGCTGCAGGTAGACGACGACGGCGATCTGGGGGTCGTTGAAGGGCGCGAAGCCGGTGAACCAGCCGTGCGAGTCGTAGTTGCCGTCGGCGTGCTGCGGGCCGAACTCGGCCGTACCGGTCTTGCCACCGACGACAACGTTCTTCGACGCGCCGGTGAAGGCAGCGCCGTCCGCGACCGATTGGCGCATGCCTTCGCGCATGACGTTGAGGTTCCGCGGGTCTATGTTGAGGTTGCGCTTGACCGTCTGGCGCGCCAGCTTGATCGTGTTGCCGTTGCTGTCGCGCAGCTCCTTGACAACGTGGGGCGTGAGGACGTCGCCGCCGTTGGCGACGGCCGCGGTCACGAGCAGCATCTGCATCGGCGTCGTCGTCAGGTAGCCCTGGCCGATGCCGAAGTTGTACGTGTCGCCGATCGTCCAGACGCTGCCGACCTGCTTCTCCTTCCAGGTTGGGTCCGGGACGATGCCCGCCGACTCGCCGGGCAGGTCGATGCCGGTGGGCGAGCCGAGGCCGAAGCGCCGCGACCAGTCTGCGAGCTTCGCGGCGCCGAGGCCGGTGAACAGGTCCTTGCCGCCCTCCGAGTAGCCGCCGGCGAGGTAGTAGAAGTAAACGTCTGAGGACATGGCGACGCCGCGGTAGAAGTTCATCGTGCCGAGGTCGGAGCGCCAGTCCTTGAAGGTGTACTTGCGCCCGGGCGTGTACTCGTCTTCGACCTGGATGTAGCCGTAGCTGGTGATCAGCGTGTTCGCGTTGGCGACGCCTTCCTGGAGCGCCGCGAGGCCGGTGACCTGCTTGAACGTACTACCGGGCGCGTACATCTCGGCGATCGCGTGGTCGACCATAGGCTTCGCCGGGTCGGTGAGGAGGCGCACGCGCTCGCGGTCGTTCGCCTCGCCGCCGATGGCGAAGACGTTGTTGTCGTAGGTCGGCAGCGAGACCATCGCGAGGACGTCGCCGGTGTGCACGTCGATCACGGCGGCGGCGGCGTTCTCAGACTTGCCCATGGCGGCGCGCAGCAGCTCCTCGACCTTCTTTTGCAGGTCGAGGTCGATCGAGAGCACCAGGCTGGCGCCCGACACCGCCGGCTTCTCCTGGAGGATGCGGATCTCGCGGCCGGAGGCGTCCGTCTCGACCTCTCGGACGCCGGCCTTGCCTCGCAGGATCGATTCGTAGGTCAGCTCGACGCCGGTCTTGCCGACGAAGTCATTGAGCTGGTAGCCGGAGGCCTCGAGGCTGGCGTACTCGTCCTCGTTGATCGCGCCAACGAAGCCGAGGATGTGGCCCATCGTCGCGCCCTGCGTGTAAGAGCGCTCCGGTTCGACGATGACGCGGACGCCGGGCAGCCCGGCGAGCTTCTCGCGCAGCATGAACGCCTGCGCCTCCGTCAGGTCGCCCTTGATCACGGCGGGCGTAAACGGGTCGTTGGAGGCGGCGCGTTCGAGGATCTTCGCCTCGATGTCGCCGCCGGGCACGCCGGTCAGCTCCTGCAGGGCGATCGCGATCTGGTCGCAGCCCTCATCGCAGGCCGGCGGGTCGGCTGAGAGGTCGACGTCCGGGACGTCGGCGGCGACGACGGCGGCGGCGTAGCTGGCGCGGTTGGCGACGAGCGGCGTGCCGTTCTTGTCGTAGATCAGGCCTCGGGACGGCAGCACGGGCTCCTGGCGCAGACGGTTCGTCTCGGCGCGGAGGCGGTACTTGTCGCCGTGGACCAGCTGGAGGCGCGCCAGCTGAATTGTCAGGATGCCGAAGAGGAAGATAACGGCGAGGGCGAAGAAGAAGAGCTTCTGCTTCGAAGCGCGGTCCTCATCCGAGGGCTCCTGGAACGGCTCCGAGCGCCATGGCTTACGTCCTGTCGAGAATCCCATCTACCGCCACGCCTCCACATAACCCGCCCGACGCAGCTCCCGGCTGCTCATGTTCAGCAACCAGTATGTAGGAACCAGGACGAGAACGTTGAGGAAGGCTGTCGGAATGATCACGCGCGTGAGGGCGAGGAACCAGCTGCCAGCTTCGCCCTGAACCGTGAATACGAGGAGGTAGATCAGGTGGTAGAGGAAGGTCATCGCCACGACGAAGACGGACGAGAGGATGAGGCCGCTCTCGCTGAGACGGGCGCCACGTATCTCCTGGACGACAGCCAAGGGGGCAAGCGCCAGCAGCGCCGTGCCCAGCGGCGCGCCATCGACGAGGCCGAGGATGACACCGCCCAGCGGGATCAGGACGAACGCCTCGCCGGGGCCGCGCACCATGAGCCAGGCGACGAAGAGGACGAGCAGCAGGTTCGGCTGCAGTCCGGCGATGCGGAACATCGGCAGGACGGACGCCTCCAGCAGGCCAAAGAAGATGACGAGCGGCACGCCGACGTAGTAGCTCACGGCGTCGCCAGCTTCGTCGGCACGAAGCTCGTCATCACGAGGATCGTCTCGAGCTTCGAGAGGCTCGCCAGCGGTTCGACGGTCACCTGACGGAAGACCTCCTGCGGGTGACCGGAAACGCCGGTGACGCGGCCAATTACGAGCCCGGCCGGGTAGCTGCCGCCGAGGCCGGAGGTCAGCACCGTATCGCCCTCGTGCACGGTTGAGTCCTGAGCGACGAACTCCATCGTCAGGCGGCGGTTGTAGCCGCCGGAGACGACGCCCTGGGCGCGAGACTCGAGCGTGAGGCAGCTGACGGCGCTATCGACGTCCGTGACGAGCGTCACCCAGGAGTGGTCGTCTTCGACCTTCGTAATCGTGCCGACGAGGGTGTTGCCTTCTGTGACGACGGGCATGCCGACCTTGAGCCCGTCCGAGCGGCCGCGGTCGATGGCGATGACCTGGCGCAGGTTGCTCGGGTCGCGCGCGAAGACCTTGGCGGCGAGGAACTGCTGGTTGGCGAGGCTGTTCTTGACGTCGAGCAGGCGCTCGAGTTGCTCCTGCTGCGTCTTCTCCTCGCGCAGGCGGGCGATTTCGGCGTTGAGGCGCTCGTTCTCGGCGCGGAGGGTCTCGTTTTCGCTGGTCAGGTCGCGAACGTCGCTGTAATTGGTGACGACGTCGGCGATCGGCTGGGCGACGGAGCGCAGGCCGGACTCGATCGGCGAGAAGATGGAGTAGGAGAGATCCTCGACAGGGCGCAGAAGGCCGATACCGGAGAGGGCGATCAGGAGGAGGCCGGCAACGGTGACGCTAGCAAACCAGGCAGCAGTTCTCGCTGTCAGGTGCGGGTCCTCCTCGAAGGGGATGCCGTCATGACGATTGACGACCGGTTGGGGTTATCGCGGCGGCTTCCGGGCGGCCAGTGCGGCCTGCACTTTGGCGAGCATGCGCGTCTCTTCCAACGCCTCGCCACAACCGCGAACGACGCAGGTCAGGGGGTCGTCCGCGACGTAGACGGGGAACCTGGTCTCCTGCTGGAGACGCCGGTCGATGCCGCGCAGCAGCGCACCGCCGCCGGCGAGGCAGATGCCCTTGAACATGAGGTCGGCGACGAGCTCCGGCGGCGTCACTTCGATGGCGAGGCGGACGGACTCGATGATGGCGTTGACGGGCCCTGACAGCGCGTCGCGCAATTCGACGGTGCTTACTTCGACGACCTTCGGCAGGCCGGTCGCCAGGTCGCGGCCGCGGATCTCGATCGTCTCTTCTTCTTCGAGGGGGAAGGCGGAGCCGGCGTTGATCTTGATCTCCTCCGCCGTGCGCTCACCAATGATCATGTTGTGCACCTGGCGGGCGTAGGAAATGATCTCCTGGTCCATCTCGTCGCCGGCGACGCGTACGGAGTGGCTCTCGACGATGCCGCCGAGGGAGATGACGGCGACCTCTGTCGTGCCACCACCGATGTCGACGATCATGCAGCCGGACGGGTCCATGATCGGCAGGCCGGCGCCGATTGCGGCCGCCATCGGCTCTTCGATCAGGTAGGCCTCGCGGGCGCCGGCGTTGAGGGCGGCGTCGTGGACGGCGCGCTTCTCTACTTCGGTGACGCCGCTGGGGATGCCGATGACGACGCGGGGCCGCGGGATGCCGAAGCCGTAGCGTTCGTGCACGGCGCGGATGAAGTAATGCAGCATGCGCTCGGTGACGTGGAAGTC
>DATDPC010000223.1:0-4840 GCA_035292965.1 Dehalococcoidia bacterium
CGGAGGTGTCGGGCAACGCCAACGCGCGCCGGCCGGCGGTTAGCTCAGCCACTCAGGGCGCCTCCCGAGCAAGCGGCGAGTCTTCGGCGTAGACGCGGTAGATGCTCGTCCCGCCGGAGCCCATGACGATCGGCAGACCCGAATCGAACTTCGTGAGGCCCTCCGGCGGGTAATTGGCGCGCTCGATGCTGCCGACGACGACGTAGGTCACACCATATTTTCGCAGGATGGAAAGCGCCTCCGCCATAGAGGGTGTTGCGTATACAAGGTCGACGTCACGGGTGCGCTCGGCCAGCGTCTGCTCGTCGCGGCCCCACTGGAACTCGTGGCCCGGCCAGCCAAGCACCGTAGGCAGGCCGGTCCAGACGGAGATCCGCCCCGCGTCCGAGTAGGGCGCGCCAACCGCCTCGATGACGCGCTCACCGCGGCCCGCGTTCAGGCTCAACCACTGCGCGGCGGCGTAGTCGTCCGGACGCGCCGTCTTGAGGTAGGCGAGGCCGTCCAGCGTCCGCTTCGGCCGCGCCAGGCCCTCCGTGCGCGAGAGCGTGGCGCCCAGCGGGTAGAGCAGCGCGAAGCCGACGAGCACGGCAACGGCGGCGGCCCAGACGCGCCGCGTCGTGATCCCCGGCAGGATGACGCGCACCTCGGCGTGCTGCCACAGCCAAACGAGCGCGAAGCCGCCGGCGACGCCGAGCAGCGGCCACGCCTGGTAGTAGAGCTTGAACACGGTGTTGAGCCGCGACTCGAAGACGTCGCGGATGTAGAAGAGCTCGCTGCCGAGGATCAGCAGCAGCCCGAGCGCCATCAGCCCCAGCACCGGTACGAGCACCGGCTCGGCCGCGTCGTCGTCGCGGCGCTCGAAGGCGCGCCAGAGCGCCAGCAGCGTCGCGCAGAGCCCGGCGGCGAAGACGGCGCTCGTCAGCCAGTTCCAGCCTCGAGCGCGCAGGGCGTCGCTGAGGGCGCCGCCGCCGTGATCGCCGAGCGTCAGCAGCACCCAGGCGAGCAGCAGCGCCAGCGGCAAATACGAGACGAGCAGCAGGCGCTTCGGGCTGAGCGCCTTCGAGTCGCGGGCGAGGAGGTAGAAGGGCAGCGGCAGCGTCGCCGCCATCATCGGCGCCCAGAAGAGGAAGCTGTGCAGCGGCCGCGAGGCGCCTTCGCGCACCGTATCGATGCCGGCAGCCTGGCTCGAGAAGCTGAGGTAGAAGGGCAGGTAGAGCAGGATCGAGGCGACGCCAAGCGGCGCCAGGAACCCGGCCGTCTCTTTGAGCACGTCCTGCACGGCGGCAAACCTCGTCGCGCCCGGTAGACCGGAGCTCTTACTAATGACGCCGGAAGCGCTCGCCAGGTTCCGGGCGAGCACGAACAGCGACGCGACGAAGGCGAAGGTCGGCAGGTCCCAGGCGTTGAGGAAGGCGAGGGCGCCGAGCGCGATCGCGACGAAGAGGAGGAACGCGGGCCTTCTGCGCCAGACCTCGAAGCTGAGGGGCGTGTCCCAGCGCCAGAGCGCGAGCCCGAGGCCGGCGACGGTCAGCACGAAGGGCAGCGCCATGTAGTGCGGGTGGAGGTCGCCGAGGATGAAGCTGAAGAACGGGAACTCCTCGATCGCGTCGGGCGACATGCGCGTCGCGCGCCACCACCACCAGACGCTCGACTTCTCGTTCGGGTACTCGATGCAGTGCGCCGGCCAGGAGATCAGGCAGGCATCGCTCTGCTTCGCCGTATCGAGGTCCGGAATGTCGATACGGTTGATCACGCTCCGCGGGATGTCGGTGTCGTTGGCGACGCCGAACTCGACGGCGCCTTCGAGGTTGCCCATGACGCTGACCAGCACCACGGCGGCAACGCCGGCGCCGACCGCGAGCTTGAAGGTCGAACGGCGCGCCAGCGCCATCAGCTCGTAGCCGAGACCGAAGGCGCAGGCGCCGATCAGCGCCGCCGTGCTCGCGACCGCGAGGTTGAAGGCGACGGCCGTCCTAACCGCCGCGAGCTTGGCGATGATCGACTGGATGACGTAGCCAAAGTAGTAGTAGCTGACGTGGCCACCGGAGAGCCACGGGTCGTCCGGCGGGTAGTAGCGGCTGCGCGCGGCCGTGTTCAGCAGCATGAAGTCCATCGGCTTCTCGGTGCCGGCGATCTCCGGGATGAAGGAGCGCAAATGCGCCGCGACGAAGAAGCCCAGCGTGAAGACGATCTCGACGGCGATGATCAGGCCGATGCGCTCCTCGACGGCGGCGCGTAGCTCCTGCCAGCGCTTCCGCAGCAACCAGGCGTCGACGACGATGATGACGAGTGCGATCCAGACGACGCTACCGGGCCGGTTCGGCAGGAGGTGCAGCGAGAGCGCCAGCCAGAAACCGTAGCCGATGAGCAGCAGGCCGATCGGCTTCGTGAAGGCGTAGCCGCGGCCGGGCAGACCGCTGCAGAAGCTAAAGACGACCGGCAGCGCCAGAAGGCCGACGATCTCGATTACGAGCCACCAGCTGAATGCTTCTGCGATCATCGGCGGGGGACCATGTCTTAGCTCATCTTCAGCGCGCTCGGAGGATCACTCGAAGAGCGCTTCTACGAACGCCTCCGCATCGAATGGACTGAGGTCGTCTTCGCCTTCGCCGGCGCCGACGAAGCGCACCGGCAGCGCCAGCTCGTCGCAGACGGCGAAGACGATGCCGCCCTTCGACGTGCCGTCGAGCTTGGTCAGCGCGATCGCCGTAACGTCTACCGCTTCGGTGAACGCCTTCGCCTGGAGCAGCGCGTTCTGGCCCGTCGTCGCGTCGAGAACGAGGAGGACCTCGTGCGGCGCCGTCGGGTCGCGGCGCTCGATCACGCGCTTCACCTTTCGCAGCTCCTCCATCAGGTTGAACTTGGTGTGCAGACGCCCGGCCGTATCGATGATCGCCACCGTGGCGTTGCGCGCCTCGGCGGCGGCGATGGCGTCGAAAGCGACGGCGCCGGGGTCTGCGCCCTCCTTGTGGGCGACGACTTGAGCGCCGACGCGCTCTGCCCACGCCTTCAGCTGGTCGATCGCGGCGGCGCGAAACGTATCACCGGCGGCCACGACGACGCTCTCGCCCTCCTTCTTGTAGAGGTGCGCCAGCTTGGCGATGCTCGTCGTCTTGCCCGTCCCGTTGACGCCGACGACGAGGATGACGCCAGGGCGCGGCGGCGTCGTGACGTCATCGCCCCAGAGCTTGCCGCGCAGGGGCACTGACTTGAGGATCGCCATCAGCTCTTCTTTGAGCAGCTGGCGCACGTCGTGCGGGTCGCTGATGCGCTGACTCTCGACGCGCTCGCGGACGCGGTCGAGGACCTTCGTCGTCGTGTGGACGCCGACATCGGCGCCGAGCAGCACCTCTTCGAGGTCGAGCCAGAGGTCTTCGTCGATCTTGCCGCGGTCGAGGATGCCGGTGATCCGGCCGAACCAGGAGCGCTTGGTACGCGCGACGGCGGTGTCGGTCTTCTCTTCAACCTGGGCTTGGGGGGCGGCGCGGCGGAAGAACGGCATCGGACTGATCTTAGCAGTGCCGGGCGTTACGCCTATCAGGTCAACTCTTTAGATCGTCGAGGCGCAGGGAGAGGATGCGCGACGTGTTGTCCTGGCCCATCGAGACGCCGTAGATCGCGTCGGCTGCTTCGACGGTGCGCGGGTTGTGCGTGATCACGATGAACTGCGTCTTCTGCTCCAGCGCCCGCAGCGCCTCGACGAAGCGCCCGACGTTGGTTTCGTCCAGCGCCGCGTCTACCTCATCGAGGACGCAGATCGGCGACGGGTGAGCCTCGAGCAGCGATAGCAGCAGCGCCAGCGCCGTGAGGGCGCGCTCGCCGCCGGAGAGCATCGCCAAAGTGTTGACGCGCTTGCCGGGCGGCTGAGCGACGATCTCGATGCCGCTGTTCACGTGGTCTTCCGGCAGCGTCAGGCTGAGGTGGGCGCTACCGCCGTTGAAGAACGACTCGAAGTAGCGCTGGAACTCGCGGTCGACGATCGCGAACGTCGCCTTCAGGCGCTCGCGCACGTTCGACTCGAGCTCCTCGATCGCCGTCTGCAGCGTCGCCTCAGAGCCTTCGAGGTCGTCTACCTGGCCCTTGAGGAAGTCGTAGCGCTCCTTGCTCTCGCCGTAGTCTGTCGGCGCCTGCTCGTTTACCGGCCCCATGCCGCGGATCTGGCCGCGCAGCTCGGCGATGCGCTCGCGCAGCGCTTCGGCGTCGAGCGTGGCTCCGCCGCGTACCGGCGGCAGGCCGCCCTGTCGCGCCGAAGCCGGCGGCGTGTCGAGCGAGATCACGTCGTCGCCTTCGGGGCGGAAGCCTTCGATGAGCATCGCCTCGCGCAGCCCTTCGAGCTCGTCGTTGCGCAGCTTCACGGTCGATTCGGCCTCGAGGTGGGCGCGCTCGGCATCGAGCAGGTGGGCGCGCGCCGTGGCGAGCTGTTCGCGCATCGAGCGCTCGCGGGTCTGGAGGTGCGAAAGCTCGCCCTCGGCCGGCTCCGTCTCGGCGGCGAGCGCGGCGAGATCTTCGCGCTGGGTTGCAAGCGTGCCGGCGCCGGTCTCGCCGAGGTCGCGCAGCGTCTGCAACTCGCCGTCGAGGCGCTTCAGCGAGGCCTCGCGGTCGCGCAGGCGCTCCTCCGCGCGCTGCAGCGATGCCTGGTAGAGCGAGCCCTGGCGCGCCAGCGAGCGCGCCTCTCCGGAGAGGTCGGCGTGGGCCGCCGCCGCCTCGGCCACCTGGTCGACGGCTGTGTTCCGGCGCGGGACGAGGAGGTTGAACGCCTCGCGCTCCTTCTCCAACGCCGTCTCGGCCTCGCGCGCCTCGCCGAGGAACCTGTCGCGGTCCTGCACCAACTGCTCGCGCT
>DATDPC010000224.1:0-9408 GCA_035292965.1 Dehalococcoidia bacterium
GAAGCCGCGACCCAGGGCGGTGGCGAGATCCGCCCTGTCGATAGCGAGCACTCGGCGCTGTGGCAGTGCCTCGCCGGCGAGACGCCGGAGTGCGTCAGCCGCCTCGTCCTCACCGCCTCCGGCGGCGCCCTGCGCGACCTGCCTCTCGAAGCGCTGGCGAAGATTACGCCCGAAGAAGCGCTGGCCCACCCGACTTGGCAGATGGGCCGCCGGATCACGATCGATTCCGCCACGTTGTTCAACAAAGGCCTCGAGGTGATCGAGGCGCGCTGGCTGTTCGACGTGCCGTTCGAGCGCATCGACGTCGTTATGCACCGCGAGAGCATCGTCCACTCGCTGGTCGAGTTCAGGGACGGATCGCTGAAGGCGCAGCTTTCAGCGCCGGACATGCGCCTGCCGATCCAGTACGCGCTGACCTACCCGGAGCGGCTGGAGCTGGCGATGCCGCGGCTCGATTTCGCCGAGCTGGGGGCGCTGCACTTCGGGCCGATGGACATGCGGCGCTATCCCTGCCTCGGCCTCGCGCTCGCCGCCGGGCAGAAGGGCGGGACCTACCCCGCCGCGCTCGCCGCCGCGGACGAAGAGGGCGTCGGCGCCTTCCTCGAGGGCCGTCTGCGCTTCCTCGATATCCCGAACCTGCTTGCCGATACTCTAGAAGCGCATTCGGCCGTTGCTGACCCCGGCCTCGAGGCGGTCCTCGCCGCGGACGCCTGGGGCCGCCGCTACGCCAGCGAGTGGATCGAGGCTCACCCGTGGACGTAGTCCTCCACAGCGTTCTGCCGTTCCTCGGCATCCTCGTTGTGCTCGTCGTCGTGCACGAGCTGGGGCACTTCATCACGGCGAAGATCGCCGGCGTCAAGGTGCTCGAGTTCGGCATCGGCTACCCGCCGCGGGTCTTCGGGATCACGCGCGGCGAGACCGAGTACACGATCAACCTGCTGCCCCTTGGCGGCTTCGTCCGTCTCCTCGGCGAAGAGGACCCGACGGACCCGCGCAGCCTCGCGGCGCAGCCCGCGGGCACCCGCCTCATCGTCATGGGCGCCGGTTCGTTCATGAACTTCGTCCTCGCGATCACGCTGTTCACGCTGGCGCTGATGATCCCGCGAGAGGTGAACATCGGCCGCGCCGTGATCGCGCAGGTCGTGCCGGGCTCGCCGGCGCAGATGGCGGGGCTCAAGACCGGCGACATCATCGAAGAGATCGACGGGCGGAAGATCGAGAGCGTCGGCGACGCCAGCTACAACATCCGCCTCAACCTCGGCGAGAACACCGAGATCAAAGTCCGCCGCTACGTCGACCCGATCACGCGGCGCGAGACAACCACCGAAACGGTGCACGTAACGCCGCGCTGGGCGCCGCCACCCTTCGTCTATGAGGTCAAGGAGGGCGACGACGTCGATAGCGTCGCGCGCTTCACCGGCTTCGACCGTGAAGCGGTGCGCCAGGCCGCCGGCATAACCACGCTCCTCGTTGCCGGCAAAGAGATCGTCGTTCAGGAGCCGGGCAGCGAGGCGATTAGCTACACGCCAACTGAGGGTCAGACCGTCGAGGCGGTCGCGCGCCTTCTGCACGTCAGCGAGTCGGCCGTATCGACGGCGGCGGGGCTGCCTGATCAGGGCAAGCTGACGCCGGGTGCGAATCTCAACTTCGTTCAGGGCGCAACCGGCATTCAGATCGCGCCGGAGTTCCCGTTCACGGAGAAGCGCTCGCTCGGGCCCTGGGCGGCCTTGCAGCGCGGCTGGCAATCGACCTTCGATTCGCTGAAGCTGGCGCGCAACGAGCTGATCTCGTGGATCAAGGGCGGCAGCAAAGCGCCCGTCTCCGGCCCGATCGGCATCGCCCAGGCGACAGGCGAGGTCGTGAAGCAGGCAGGCTGGAAGAGCCTCGTCGATATGGCGGCGCTGCTCAGCATCAACCTCGCGATCCTCAACATCCTTCCCCTGCCGATGCTCGATGGCGGCCGTATGGCCTTCGTCGTCATCGAGATTGCCCGCCGCGGTAGACGCATCGCGCCCCAGAAAGAGGCACTCGTGCACTTTGTCGGCATGGCGTTGATGTTGATCCTCGTTGTCGTGCTCAGCTACTTTGATGTCGCACGCATCGTGAGAGGAGACACACTGTTCAGATGAGCCCCCGAAGAGTCTCCAAGCAGATCCAGATAGGCGACGTGAAGATCGGTGGCGACGCACCCGTTGTCGTCCAGTCGATGTGCAGCACGATCACCGAAGATGTCGAGGCGACGATCCGCCAGATCCAGGCGCTGGCGGACCTCGGCTGCGAGGTCGTCCGCGTTGCCGTGCCCGACCGCGCTGCGGCCGACGCGCTGCCAGAGATCGTCGCGAAGAGCCCGCTGCCGCTGATCGCCGACATTCACTTCGACTACCGCTGGGCGCTCGCCGCGATCAAGTCGGGCTTCCACGCGCTGCGCCTCAACCCGGGCAACATCCGCGACCCCGAGAAGGTGAAGACGGTCGTCGCCGCCGCGAAGGAGCGGGGCATCCCGATCCGGATCGGCGTCAACGCCGGCAGCCTGCCGCCGATTCGCGCGCTCGCCGACAACGAGCTGCCGCCCTCGATGGTCGACCGCATGGTCGATGCCGCCCTCTGGGAGATCAACATCCTCGAGGAGATGGACTACGACAACATCAAGATATCGATGAAGGCGTTCGACGTGCCGACGATGGTCGAGGCGAACCGGCGCCTGGCGAAGCAGCTGGACGAGCGCGGCACGCCCTACCCGCTGCACCTCGGCGTCACGGAGGCGGGCACGCCGCGCGCCGGCTCCGTCCGCAGCGCCATCGGCATCGGCATGCTGCTCTCGGAGGGCATCGGCGACACGCTGCGTGTATCGCTCGCCGCCGACCCGACGGAAGAAGTGCCGATCTGCTGGGACATTTTGAACACGGTTGGTCTGCGCCGGCGCGGCCCGACGCTCGTCGCCTGCCCCACCTGCGGCCGCATCGAGATCGACCTGATCCCGCTGGCGAACAAGGTAGAGGCGCACTTCACGAAGCTCGGCAAGCCGATCACGGTCGCAGTCATGGGCTGCGTCGTCAACGGCCCCGGCGAGGCGAAGATGGCTGACCTCGGCATCGCCGGCGGCAAGGGACGCGGCGTGATCTTCCGCAAGGGCGAGATCATTCGCACCGTCGATGAGCCGCAGTTCATGGAAGCGCTGATCGAAGAGGGCGACCGCGTCATCGCCGAGCTAGAGTCCGGCGAAGCGTCAAAGTACGAAGGCGACGACGCGTTGATACCGATCGAGTCTATCTCGCGGTAATCAGGACGCGGCGCTTCATCGCCTGGAGGCGCGCTTCCAGCGCCTCGTCATGGTCGTCGTCTGCACGGTCCGATAGCCATAGCAGGCCCGTCGCTACCAGTAGCAGCGCGATCATCGCCAGCGGCAGCACCGGCAGGCCGTAGTTCAGCTGCACGTAGCGCCCGCCGAACTGCGGTAGCCACGCGGCGGCGATGAACAGCGGCCAGAGCGCGCTCCACCTGCTCTGCTTCGCCCAACGCGCCGCGAACACGGCCGCGAGGAACATCAGCACCATGTCTTGCAGATAGAGATGCGGGTTCAGCAGCAGCGCCCCGAGCAGCGCGATCGCCATCAGCAGCGGGAAGCGCGAGGACGTCGGCTCCCAATCGCCGCGCCAGGCCCACGCGACGGCGCCGAGGACCGGCAGCGCCAGCAGCCCCGTCAGCAGCATCGAAGGGCTGTCATCGCCGGTGAGGTTCGCCACGAGGCCGTTGAGGCCGAACATGGCGTAGTTGTAGATGCCCATCTCGTTCACCCACGACGTGCTGTCGAGGACGAAGCGCGGGTAGTCGGTCAGCACGCCGAGCCCCGCGACAACGGCCGAGACGGCGGCAAGGGCGCCGGCGATCAGCGTCAGGCTGCGTAGCGCGTCCCAGCGCTGCTTCCAGATCAGAAGCGCGACGAGCAGCAGGAGCATCTGCGGCTTGACCAGCAGCAGGGCGAGCGAAACGCCGGACCAGCCCTCGTCGCCGCGCATCTGGAAGAAGGCGAAGCCCAGCAGGCCGAGGAACAGCAGCATCGAGAGCTGTTGCTCCATCACGACCCACGAGACCGATTGCAGCGAAAGGTAGGCGAGCCAGAACGCCAGCCGCAGCCGTCGATCCTCGATGCCGAGCATGCGCTCAGCCGCGAAGCCACCGGCGATGACGAGCGCGACGACGATCGCCAGCAGCGCCGTGCCGAAATCAACCGGTCCGAGCAGCGCCAACGGCGCGAACAGCACCGCGACGAATGGTGGGTTGAAGAAGGGCATCGTGTCATCGGCCGCTAGGGTGTAGCCCGAATCGATCTCGACTCGGTGCAGCGCATCGAGATCGTAGAGATCGCCGGCGTGGCCATCGACGACGAGTTTGCCGGCGGCGTAGAAGCTCGTGTAATCGGAGGCGCCGAGCTCGCCGTGGAGGCGGTCACTGACGCTCGAGAGAACCGGGAACCAGACCCGCGCGAAGACGGCGGCGACGACCAGGACGGCGACGACCATCGTGATCGTGCGGCGGCTGCCGGCAGCAAACGGCTGGGAAAACGCGGCGGAATTGATTTGCATCTCACCTGATAAACGCAGGTGACGCGTTGGATATAACGACGCGGGAGGATCGGTTCAGGCGGCGGGGGCGAGCTGCAGCGGGTCTTCCGACGCTTCGAGCCGGCTCGAGGCCCCTTCGCGGCGCAGCAGCGAGACGATAAGCGCGATTAAGATGATCGCCATTAGCGGTGTCGGCAGGTTGAGGCTGAGCTCGAGCACGAGGCGCCGCGCGTAGAGCTGCGTCAGCCAGGCGGCGCCGAAAACGAGAGGCCAGCGGCCCAGAGTACCGGTTTCGATCAGGCTCGCCTTCGCCGCAAAGGCGATTGCGAGCGCCACAAGCGAAAGGTCCTGGAGATAAAGGTGGGGGCTGATTAGCAGCGTCGCGAGCACCGCGGCAGCCATGAGGCGGTAAAAGGCGGGCTGACCCGGCTGCCACGAGTAGCGCGCCGCCCGAGCAAACGCGCCGAGCGTGAGCAGGCTTAGCACCATCGGCAGGACGGTCGTAGCGGCGTGATTGCTACCAAAGATGATGGCGACGGGGCCATTCCAGCCGTACATGCTCGTCAGGTGGATTCCCCATTGGTGATCCCAGCTGCTCGTCTCCATCAGGAAACGCGGGTAGTCAACGAGCACCTGCGGTCCCGAGATAATGATCGATGCGGCGACAAACAGGACGGCGATGGTACCGAAGGCCGACAGAGACTGCCAGCGTCGCTGCCACAGGAGCAGAGCCACCGGGATCAGAGCCATGTGCGGCTTTATTAGCAGCAACGCCAGACAGGCCCCGGACAATCGCTGCCGGCCGGATGCCTGAGCGACGGCAAAGCCGAACCAACCAAGGTAGAGGAGCATGGAGAACTGTCCCTCAGCGGCCATCCACGACATCGGCCCCAAAGTGAGGAAGCCAAACCAGAAGAGACGGCTCTGGCGGGTCTCATTCAGCCCAAGGAACCGTTTTGTCAGCAGGCCACCCGCCACGACCGACACGCAGACCAGCAAGTAGATGACGAGGCCGGCAACGACGATCGGCAGAAGCGCCAGCGGCGCATACAGGGCCGCGACGAAGGGTGGATTGAGGTAGACGAGAACGCCTTCATTCACGAAACGGCCCAGCGCATCGTATTCAGCCGAGCGTAACGCCTCGATGTCGTATAGCTTGTCGCCGTCTCCGTCGAGCACGAGACTGCCGGCAGCGTAGAAGACAACGTAGTCTTCGAATACGCCCGGCTCGCTTTGGCCGTCCAGCCGGTCAATCTCGGCCTCGAACGACTCCTCCCACCGGCTCAGCGCGACGATCACGATTAGTGTTGCCAGGATGACGAGGCCTGACCGAGCTGCGGCACGTCTCAAACCGGCGAACGCCGGGCGCGTTGAATCTCTCGTCGCTGTCAGGGAGGTCATTAGTCTACTTATCGACCGTCAGTTAGCCCGAAAAGAGTGGTGAATCGCCGAATGTCGCCAACGAACAATGAGGTTCGCGTTGAGCCTGCGAGACGGTGAGCACAAAGCCTCAGGCCGCTTCCTTCAGCGGCCGTTCGCGTTCGGCGGCCAAGGCGGACGACCCGGCAGCGGCGGGTTCGGCGACCGTGATTGAGGACCTCTGCTCCAGCCGTGCGACGAAGCGCCAGGCGAATACGGCAGCGGCGGCGCCCGCGATGGCGTCGATGACGTAATGCTCGCCTACGTAGACGAGCACGAACGCCATCGCGAAGGCGTATGACCAGCCCAAGAGGCCGATGAGCCGGCCGGTGCGCCACGCGGCCATCGCGATGACGACGGAAAGCGCCGTATGCAGAGACGGCATCGCGGCGACATCGTTCGGGCCGACTATATGCGTGCCCTGGCTGTAAGAGTTGGTCCAGACGTCGCTCAGGACCAGCCAGCTGATCCGCGCCGTCTGCGGCAGATCGCCCGTCTCGGCGGCCAGCCAGGGGGGCGCCGTCGGCAGCACGGCATAGAAGGCGACACCGATGACCAGCGTCACCAGGGTCACGCCGACGAAGCGCTCCAGCAGCTGGCGCCGGAAAGCCCAGATCAACCCGGCGACGACGAACTGGGCCCAGAAGTAGCTGCTGTAGATCAGCGCCGACGCCCAGTCGAGAGCGGTGAGGCGCCCCGGCTCGTACAGGTGGTCTTGTAGCCATGACGTCGGCACGGCCCCGAACATCGCCGCGTCGATATCGATCGGGTAGGTGTAGTTGACCGCGAAACCCGTGTTGTCCGCGAGATTGCGGATGCCGTTGAAGATCGCGAAGCCAAGGATGTAGATGACGAAGACGCGGTGATCGTTGCGTGGCAGCAGCCTGTAGGCGGCCACGAGGAGGACCGCTCCGATCGCGACGTAGTAGTGACCACGCATGGTCGGGCCGATCAGCAGCATCGTGAACAGGAGGGCCGGTATCGACGGCGCGGCCGTGAGGTTCAGGAACGCCTTTGCCAGGCCGCCGCGCGGCGGGGCAGACAAAGCCACGGAAGGAGACGTCATCTCCTTACTTATCGGCGAGGGCGCGCCAAAGCGAAGTCGTTTAATCCCTATCCAGACGCGGTCACAAAGCCAGCGCGCCCATAGAGGAGGCGTGATTCAGAGACGAATCGTTGTCTCGCGCGGCAGCCCCACGCGCGGCATGCAATGCCTAGTGGTAGCCGCTGCGGAAGGTCGAGTACTCCTTGTCGATCGTCGTGATGAACTCGAGCATCGCCGGGCGGCCTGCCTCTGTCTGGGCGATGCCGCGCTTGATCGCCGGGATGATCTCGGCCGGGTCCGTGACGCGCTCGCCGTAGCCGCCGAGCGCCTTGGCGAAGTCGGCGTAGTTGCCGGAGATGTCGGTGGTGTTGTATTTCGCGGCCGACGCCTGCATCGCCGGGATCTCCATCGCCATCGAGAAGTTGTTCATCAGAATCGAGAGGATCGGGATGCGCTCGCGCACGGCCGTCTCGAAGTCCATGCCGGTCATGCCGATGGCGGCGTCTCCCCAGACGTTCATGCAGAGCTTGTTCGGCTCCGCCACCTTCGCGCCCATCGCCAGGCCGAGGCCGTAGCCGAGCTGCGTCGACTTGCCCCAACCGATGTAGCTGAGCGGCGTCACCGGCTGCCAGAACGGCGATAGCTCGTCGCGCGGGCTGCCGGCGTCGTGCGTGATCACCGTGTTCGCGACGTCGACGGTCTGCATCAGGTCCCAGATCACGCGGTAGGGGGAGATCGGCGTGTCCTTGGACGTGAGCTTCGGCATCCACTTTTCCAGCCACGGCTCCTTCTGCGACTTGATCTTCGAGACGACGGCCTCGTACCTGCCGCGCGGCTTGCCGCCGAGGCGCTCGCTGACCGCGTCGATCATCGCCTGCAGCGTCAGCTTCGCGTCGCCGATCAGCGGGTGGTCGGTCGGGATGTTCTTGTTGATGTCCATCGGGTCGACGGTGGCGTGGATGAAGGTCTTGTCCTGCACCGGGAAGCGGATGCCGAAGCCCGTCGCCGTGAAGCTGGCGCCGATGCCGAAGACGACGTCCGCGTCCTGAACGTGCTGGAAGACCGAAGCCGGCATCGCGACGCCGCCAGAGCCGAGCGACAGCGGGTGGTTCTCCGGGAAGGCGCTCTTGCCCTCGAGGCTCGTGGTCACCGGGGCCTCGAGCAGCTCGGCGAGCTGCTTCAGCTCGTCCCAGGCCTCGGCGTAGTGGACGCCCTGGCCGGCGTAGATGATCGGCCGGTCGGCGTCGATCAGCGCCTGCGCCGCCGCCTCGACGGCGCGAAGGTCCGGGCCGGAGCGGGCGCGAGCGGTCGGGACGTAGTTCAGCGGCTCTGCCACCTCTTCCTGCCAGACGTCTGCCGGCATCTCGAGCAGCACTGGGCCGGGGCGGCCGTTGCGCGCCTGCGTAAAGGCGCGGCGCATCGCGTCGACGACCATTGCGCCGGTCGTGATCATCTCCGTCCACTTCGTCACGTGCTGGTAGTTGAGGGTCGAGCTGAAGGCAGGCTTGACGAACGCCGTCGCGCGGGCAGAGCCGCCGGGGATGACGATCAGCGGCACGCCCTCCGAGTACGCCTGTGCCACGGCGCCGAACGAGTTCTCCGAGCCGGGGCCGCCCTGCATGCAGAACACGCCGATCTTGCGGCCGGAGCTGAGGCGGCTGAAGGCGTCAGCCATGTGGACACCGGTGCGCTCCTGCCGGACGATCAGCGGGCGGATGTCGGCCTCGGCCGCCGCCTCGATCAGGGGGTTTAGAGGGTAAGCAAAGAGGTACTCCACCCCTTCACGCTTCATGATCTCAGCTATCGCCTGGACTGCCTTCACTGTACCCTCCGCTCTCTAGTCACCAATGAACTTTAGATAGAGATGTATGCCCTTCTGGCACTTAGTCGCGAGGTCTTCTACGTCCCTAAGTAACTGCAATCGGTCTGGCGAGGTCACCAGATCGTACAACCTGCGCCACTCCATGAGAAACGGCCTCATTTGGAGATTGTTGAAGGTGGTGTTTCCGTATCGATCAATGAACCTCAAGTACGCAAATGATTCATCGTTCGATGCCGGGAGGACGTCATTTATGGATGATCCAGGTTCGCCAATTACAGATTCAATCTCCTCACCAGATTCAGTTTGGAGTTCGACCGTTATCGGCATTGCGTCTGTCAGTTGCCCACCGGCAGCTGCGGCGCGTCCGCGGCGGGCTCGATCTGCAGGCCGTTGAGCAGGCAGCCCATCAGCGAGTAATAACCGATCGTGCCGATCAGCGCCGCGCGCGAGCTGCTCAAGGACCACAAGCTCACCGACGCCACGTTCTCGAAGGCGCACGCCCTTTTCGGCGATTCCGGCGTCGTCGAGCTGCTGGGGACGATCGGCTACTACTCGCTGAT
>DATDPC010000225.1:0-12689 GCA_035292965.1 Dehalococcoidia bacterium
CCAATCAGGCGCCCCAGAATGCCCGCGCCCGCCGAGTGCATCGCGTCATAGACCACGTCCAGGCCGGCGCCCTTCAGCGTCCCAAGATCGACCTGCGACCGCACGTGAGCTTCGTACGCCGGCCCAGGGTCGAACAGCCGCACCGTCCCCGGCTTCCCGCTGCCCGCCTCCTGCGCCTGCCCTGAGCCTGTCGAATGGGTCCCGCTCCCCTCCCCCTGCTTCCTGTTTCCTGCTTCCTGCTTCCTGTTTCCTGCTTCTGCCTGCGCCGCGTCCAGCCCGGCCTCGATCTGCGTCACGACCTCGGGCGGGGCGCTGCCGCCGTCCCTGGTCTTGTACTTGAAGCCGTTGTAGATGCCGGGGTTGTGCGACGCCGTGATCACGATGGCGCCGCCGGCGTGCTTGTCGAGGATGGCGTGGCAGGCGACGGGCGTCGGCGCGGCGTTCTCGAACAGGTGGACGTGGATGTTGTGGGCCGCGAGCACCTCGGCGGCGGCGGCGGCGAAGTACTCGGACGCAAAGCGCGTGTCGTAGCCGATGACGAGGCCGCGACCGGCGAGGCCGCTGGCCTCGAGGTAGCGCGCGACGCCCTCAGCGCAGGCACGCACGTTATCGAACGTGTAGCTCTCGGCGATGACGGCGCGCCAGCCGTCGGTGCCGAAGCGAATCTGTGTTGGGCTCATGCGCGCACCCGGCGTCTACGGGCGGTGACTTTCGGATCCAACTCTTCGCGGCCCTCAATACGAATCGTCAGTCGGGCGTCCAGCGCCTCGGCTACTTCTTCGAGAAACGCAAGGGAAGGACTCACCCGCCCCGCTTCAAGGCGCGCGATCGACGGCTGCTGCTTGCCCATCCGGCGCGCCAGTTCGTCTTGGCTGAGACCCCTCAGGTGTCGCAATCGGATAACGTCGGCGATCGCACGGTAGACAGCGGCGAGACGCTCGTATTCGATTCGAGTTTTGGGGTTTTCGGCCAGCAATTGGTCTCGAAACTCGTTCCAGTCAGTCATTGCGGTTGCCTCCCCTCCCAAGGAGTTCTGTGAGTCGCCTCTGGGCGGTCGCGAGCTCTCGCCGTGGTGCCTTTTGGGTCTTCTTGACGAAGCCATGCAATAGCACCATTCGACGACCTATGGCTGCGACATAGAAGACCCGGGCGATGTCGTTTCGAGACTGAACTCGAAGCTCTCGAAAGTCGTGGCCGGCGACGGGAGCGCTGTAGGGCATTGGCAACTCGGTCCCAAACTGCCTTAAGAGGTCTATCGTCCACAGGATCCGGGCCTGGAGCCTTGGGTTGGCGCCAAGCTGGCGTATGAACTCAGCAACCGGCTCAGATCCGCGTTCTTCCCGGTAGAACTCAACACGCCACTCATCGGCCATAGTATAACATACGTGTTATAAGTCCCTAGACCGCGATTTCGTCCGGCTCCAGTCTAGCGCCTGTCAGCCGCACCGCCTGCTTCACCTTCGCGCCGTTGGCGAGAACCGCGCCTTCGACGACGGCGTGATCGCCGATCCAGCAGCCCTCGCCGATGATGCTGTCGCGGACGATGGCGCCGGCGCCGATCTTCACGCCCGACCAGAGGATGGAGCGCTCGATCAGCGCGTGCTCGCGGACCGAGACGTCGTCGCCGATGGCACTCGGCCCGACGATGCGCACCTGGCCGCCGACGCGACAGCCGCGGCCGAGCAGAACGCTGGCGCCGAGACGCGCGTCCGGCCAGACCTGACAGCCTTCGCCGATGGCAGCGGTCGTTTCGATGCCCGGCGGCGTCCACGACGGGACGCGGCCGGTGAGCAGGTCCGAGTGGATCTGGATGTAGCGCTCCGGCGTGCCGACGTCCATCCAGTAGGCGTTCGAGGGGTAACCGAGGACGAGGCGTCCGTCGGCGATCAGCGCAGGCATCAGCAGGCGCTCGATCGAGCCGTCCATCTTCTCGTCGTGGATGTGGTTCAGCACTTCCGGGTCGAAGAGCCAGGTGCCGGCGTTGCCGAGGTTGCTCGGCGCCTGGCCGGGGCCGGGCTTCTCGACGAAGCGCGTGATCCGGCCCGTGGGGTCGAGGTCGGCGATGCCGTAGGAGCTGGGGTCGCCGACGGGGGCGAGGAAGATCGTCATCGCGGCGTTGCGCTCGCGGTGGCGGGCGGCCATGTCGGTGAGATCGAGGTCGGTGATCACGTCGCCGTTGCAGACGAAGAAGGCGTCATCGAAGCCTCGCGCCGCCTGCTTCACGGCGAGGCCGGAGCCAAGGGGCTCGGTCTCGTAGCAGTAGGAGAGCTGCATGCCGAGGGCGGCGCCATCGCCGAGCTGCTCTTCAATGCGCCGCTCCGTGGCAGCGCAGGCGAGGACGACGCGCTCGACGCTGTGGCGCTTGAGGTTTTCGAGCAGGAGGACGATGAGGGGGCGGTTGAGGACGGGAATCAGCGCTTTCGGTACTGCGTAGGTCAGGGGCCGGAGGCGGGTTCCGCCGCCGCCCACGAGGATGACGGCGTTCACCGGTTTAGGCCCCCCGGCGTCCGGTCGCCGGAGTGGGCATCAAAGCTCGACGACCTCTGTGTTGCTCGCGGATCCGCGCCAGCGCGCCATGAAGCGCCGGTAGAGCGGTAGGGGTGAGTAAGCGTCGCGTCGCGTTGCCATCGCCTCGATAACACGGCCCGTGTCGACGAAGCCGAGGCTCTCGTAGATGTGACGCGCCGTCCGGTTCGCGGGGTCTACGTTCAGGACGACGAGGTCGCAGTGCTCGAGCAGGTGGCTCGTGACGGCGGCGGTGACCGAAGTTCCGAGGCCGTGGCTGCGGAAGTCGGGGTGGGTGAAGACGTTGCCGACGACGCCGACGCCTTCGTGACGCGAGTAGATGTGCGTCCCGGCGGCGGCGACGAGGCGGTTGCGGACGTGGGCGCCGAAGTAGACGCCCTGCGTCACCTGGCGGCCGGAGTAGCGCAGCCCTTCCTCCTCGACGGCGTAGAGGCGGTTGAGCTCGTGCGCGTCTGAATCGATCAGGCGGCGGACGGCGGGCAGGCCTTCGGCGACGCGCAGCTTGCCGGGCTCGACCTGCATGCGGAGCATCGTCTGGGGGCGCCAGAGGTTGTGCGTCTCCAGCAGCATGTCGACGTGCTCGGCCTCGGCGGTGATGAATGCCTGGTGCGGGCCTGGGTGGAGCTGAAGGATCGTCTGGACGAGGCTCGTGTCGCCGTGGGTGAGGGTCGCGGGGCCGGGGCCGCCGCGGGCGTGCATGACCATGGCGCGCTTATCGCCGGCGATCGCTTCGTAGAACTCGGCGAGAGGGAAGAGCCGCGGGTCGAGGTAGGCGATCGCGTAGGCAGCATAAGCCGACGCTTCGGCCAATCGGCGGCGGATGAGGCGGGGGTCCTGCAGTCGCCGGACCGAAGCGGTGCGGCGGATTGTCGTGCTGCGCGCGGCAGCACGAGCCGTCAAGCTGAGACCTCGAATCTCATTAAGTCAATATGGCTTTGAGAAGCCTCAGCGTCAAGGCGCGCTAACCCTTACGTGCACGGAGTCGTTGACAGTAAAGAGCACGTTTATATGATGGGCTTCGACACGGATCGGAGGCCTAATGCCAAGGCTCGACAACTCTATCGACATAAAGGCGCCGGCGGAGACCGTATTTCAGTACGTCACCGACGTCAACCACTACCCGGAATGGGTGAAGTGGGTCAAAGAAGCAGAGCGTACGTCCGAGGCCGGCGGCCTCGGCGCCACGGACGCGATTCGCATGCAAGTGGGGCCTCGTAAGCAGAACGTCGAGGCGATCGTCACCGAGTACAAGGAGAACGAGACCCAGACGCGCCAGCACACGCGCGGCATGGAGATGACCGACCGCATCTCTGTCGTCCCCATGGGCACGGACACGACGAAGGTCGCCTGGTCGGTCGAGTACAAGCCGCCGATGGGCGCCCTCGGCAAGCTGATGGACCTGATCATGATGGAGACGCTGTTTGATCAGCTGATGAAGGACTCGATGACGCGGCTCCAGGGACGCCTGGAGGGCGCCGGTTAACGCTATGACCGTCCTTCTGGAAGAAGACCTGGAGCTGTTCGCGGAGGACGGCATTGTCGTCCCGTGGATCCAGCTGACCGAACCGGAGCCGCCGGAAGTCGAGCTGAAGGTGGGCGAGCAGGCGTACCGCTACGCGTGCAGCTACCCGATCAAGGGTCACTCCGCCGTGCTGCCGGGCTACCTGCGCGAGCAGATGGCGACGGGCAAGCAGCCCCTCCTGATCGAGCGTCCGGACCGCTTCTACGTCTACCTGGCCGAATAGCAAGCATCCCACGTAGCTGCAGGCCTTAAGGCCTGCCGGGGACGGCCCGAGGGTCGCCAGACGTTGCGTGGTTATCAGACGTTGCGTTGAAGCAGGCCTGAAGGCCTGCAGCTACAGGATGGCGCCCGTTAGGCGTACGGCCGGCCGAACATCTCCCGGTGGACGACCTCGCCGATGGGCTTGCGGTTCTTCTTGCCTTTGCCGCCGGGCTTCACCGGGTAGCCGAAGGGCAAGATGGCGATGACCTTCTGGTCCGCTGGGATGCCGAAGACATCGTGCAGGCCCTGCATGCCGGCGAAGCCGACCCAGTTGCTGCCGATGCCGTCCGACCACGCCGTCAGCACCATCGACTGGATGGCGCGGCTGGTGTCTGAGAGGCCGCGCGGCGTGTCCTCGGCGATGACGACGATGGCAAGCGGCGCCTGGGCGACGTAGGGGCCCGTCGCCGCAAGTTCGCCGAGCTTCTTCAGCATCGCCTTGTCCTGCACGACGATGAAGTGCCACGGCTGGCGGTTGCTGGCGCTGGCGGTGAGGTGGGCCGCGTCAACGATGCGCTGAATCGCCTCTGCCGGCAGCGGCTTGTCCTGGTAGGCGCGCACGGCGAGAACCGTGCGAACGGATTCGAAGGTGTCCAAGAATGGGTCCTTTCCGGAATTGGGCGGGGTTGGTGATTTTCGTCCTTACGATCCGCCGGCCCAGCGGCGCTCCCAGGCCTGCCTCAAGTAGTCCAGGTGCTCCTTGTAGCTCGGGTGGTGGATCGGCGGTGTGCTCATGACGATAGCGTCTTCGTGGTTGTCTGAGTAGTAGCGGCGCCGGACGCCGACTTTGAGGAACTTGTACTTCTCGTACAGCGCCTGCGCCGATTCGTTCGAGCGCCGCACCTCCAGCGTGATCGTCTCCTGCTGGTTCTCGAGGGCGAGGTCGATTGAGTCGGCCAGTAGCAGCTCGCCGAGGCCCTGGCGGCGGTAGGGCTCTCGCACGGCGATGGCGACGACGTGCGCCTCGTCGACAAGCAGCCAGACGCCGACGTAGCCGACGATGTAGTCGCTGGTCTGGGGCGTCTCTTCGCTACGGCGGAAGATACCGAGCAGGCCGCGCTTCTTCGTCTGCGCCGGGACAGTGGGCGCCAGCTTCGAGCGATCGACGAGGACGAGATAGCGCGCGAGGCGGTTGCTCAGCTCGCGCTTGTAGGCGGTCTGGGGCCAGGTTGTCGGGAAGGACACGTGCTCAATCGCCGCGACCTGGACGATATCGGCCTCGGTCATCGCTCGGACGGTGTAGCGCGTCGTCGTCAGCATGAGGTCTCTCGCATACAATCTTACTGCGGCCGCCATCTTTGACGTAAACGTCAAGGGTAGGATAGAATCCGGACTACTAGATGTCGACCCATTTACGACTGCTAACCTTCCTGCTGCCATACAAGAAGCAGGTGATTATCGCCTGGATCGCCGTCGCGCTAACGGCGACGTTTACGATGGCGATCCCGCAGCTCGTCCGTTTTGGCATCGACACAGGCCTCAAGCCTCCGACCTTCATCGATACGGGCTCGAAGATCGCTGAACCGCTTCGCGCCGACGAGACGACGATGCAGCTGACCGAGCCCGCTGACGTCAGCGTCGGCCAGAAGGTCCGCATCGGCTCTGAAAACATGACGATCGAGTCGATCGACGGTACGACGGCGACGGTGGAGCGCGGCGTCGAGGGCACGCGCGTCGTCGCCCACGGCAAGAACAGCGACGTCCGCCGCGTCGACCGCGACAGGTTCGAGGGCAGCACGCGAACGCTGTTGATCGCCGGGTCCTTGATCCTGGCCGCGGCGCTTCTGCGCGGCGTTTTCGCCTACTGGATGACCTATCTCAGCGAATGGCTGGGCCAGCACATCGCCTTCGACCTGCGGAACGGCATCTACGACCGCCTGCAGCGCCTCAGCTACGCCTACCACGACAAGCAGCAGACGGGGCAGCTGATGTCACGCGCGACCCAGGACGTGGAGGCGACGCGCATGTTCATCGTCATGGGCGTGCTGCGTCTGATGCAGATGCTGCTGATGATCACGGTCGCCTTTGTGCTGATGGCGTTTTCGCAGTTGACGCTGGCGCTGATCGCCTGGGCGCTGCTACCGCTGATCGCCTTCCAGTCGATCCGGGTACAGGGGCGCAGCCGCCGCATCTGGATGTTGATTCAGGAGCGCCTCGGCTCGCTGACGACGATCCTGCAGGAGAACCTGACCGGCGTCCGCGTAGTCAAGGCGTTCTCGCGCGAGAAGTACGAAGAGGCGAAGTTCAACAAAGAGGCTGAGAAGCTCTTCGACGCGAACTACTCACAGAACAAGATTCAGTCGTTCAACAACCCCTTCTACCAGACGGTCGGGTCGCTCTCTCAGGTCGCCGTCCTCTGCGTCGGCGCGCTGATGATCACGAAGGGCAACCTGACCGCGGGCGAACTGACGGCGTTCATCATCTACCTGCAGCTGCTGGTGCAGCCGTTGCGCGTCCTCGGCTTCGTCGTCCAGATCTTCGCCCGCGCCGGAGCGGCAGGCGAGCGCATCTTCGAGATCCTCGACGCTGAATCAGCCGTCAAGGAGAAGCCGGACGCGGTCACGCTAACGAGCGTCAAGGGCGCGGTGCATTTCAACCACGTCTCCTTCAGCTACGACGCGATCAGCCCGGTGCTGCACGACGTCAGCTTCGACGTCGAGCCGAGCCAGGTCGTCGCGCTGCTGGGACCGACGGGCTCCGGCAAGACGACGATCGTCAACCTGCTGCCGCGCTTCTACGACGTCACGGCCGGCAGGATCATGATCGACGAGATCGACATCCGCGACACGACGATCGCCTCGCTGCGGTCGACGATCGGCATCATCCAGCAGGACGTGTTCCTCTTCCTCGCGACGATCCGCGACAACATCGCCTACGGCGCGATCGACGCGACGCAGGAGCAGATCATCGAGGCGGCGAAGATCGCCCGGATCCACGACTTCATCATGTCGCTGCCGGATGGCTACGACACCTGGGTCGGCGAGCGCGGCATAACGCTCTCCGGCGGCCAGAAGCAGCGCATCTCGATCGCGCGCACGCTGCTGCTCGACCCGAAGATACTGATCCTCGACGACTCGACATCGAGCGTCGACACGCAGACCGAGTTCCTGATCCAGCAGGCGCTGGCAGCCGTGATGAAGGGCCGCACGACGCTGGTCATCGCCCAGCGCCTTCGCACGGTGAAGAACGCCGACCAGATCCTCGTGATGAAGGACGGCACGATCGCTGAGCGCGGCAGGCACGAAGAGCTGATCGCCCAGGACGGGCTCTACCGCGAGATCTACGACCTCGAGCTGCGCGACCAGGACGAAGCGCTGCGCCGCGCCGGCATCATCACGGAAGCATCGATCGAAGGGACGGCGAGCTAACCGTGGGCATGTGGGGTGGCGGCGGTGGCGGCATGGGGGGCGGCTGGGCGCCCTGGGGCGGCCATGGGCCCGGTGGCCGCGCTCAGTGGATGGCTCAGCAGGGCCTGCGCCGCAGCGTAGACGCCTGGGACGACGAGGAGCTGGGCGCCGCCTACAACCACGAAGTGACGGTGCGCCTCTTGCGGTACGTCAAGCCGTACCTGATGCGCGCCCTGATCTCGACGATCGGCGTCGTGACCGGCGCGATCTTGCTCAACTACCAGCCGGCGATCATCTCTGACGCCGTGAACGCCGCCGTCGCCGGCGACACGAACACGGTCGTCGATAAGAGCCTGATCCTGCTGGTCATGGTGCTCATCGGCTGGGGCGCCCAGTACACGCAGCTATCGCAGGCCGGCTTCATCGGCCACCGCGTGCTGCTGAAGCTGCGCCAGGAGATGTTCGCGCACCTCCAGAAGCTATCGCTGCGCTTCTACGACAACAACGAGGTCGGCCGCGTCATGTCGCGCGTCCAGAACGACGTCACGTCGATGCAGGAGCTGCTCTCATCCGGCTTCCTGACCGTCTTCGGCGACATCATCGGCCTCGCCGTGATCGTCTACGTCGTCACGAGCCGCAATATGGAGCTGGCGCTGGTCACATTCAGCGTCGTGCCGATCCTGATCATCGTCACGTTCTTCTGGCAGATCTACGCTCGCCGCGCTTTCATGCGCGTTCGGCAAGCGATCGCGATCGTCAACTCGAACCTGCAGGAGAATGTCTCCGGCGTCCGCGTAATCCAGAGCCTTTCGCGCGAGGACGTGAACGCGGAGCGCTTCTCCAGCCTCAACGAAGACAATATGCGCGCCAACATCGAGGCGGGGCGGCTGCAGGCGGCGATCATGCCGATGGTCGAGCTGATCTCGGCCGCGGCGACGGCGCTGGTCATGATCTACGGCGGCCACAAGGTGCTGCAGGGCCAGTTGAACCTCGGCAACTTCGTCCTCTTCATCTTCTCGATCAACCTCTTCTTCCAGCCAATCCGAGAGCTGGTGCTGCAGTACACGCAGCTGCAGCGCGCCATGGCCGGCGGCGTCCGCGTCTTCGAGGTGCTGGACACGCACCCCGACATCGAGGACGACCCGGACGCGGTCGATCTCGACGACATTCGTGGCGAGGTCACGTTCGACCACGTCGACTTCGACTACGTCGAGGGCGTGCCGGTGCTGCGCAACATCAGCATCGAGGCGCACCCAGGCGAGACGATCGCCCTCGTCGGCGCGACAGGCGCCGGCAAGACGACGCTGACGGCGCTGATCCTGCGCTTCTACGAAGTAACGCGCGGCAGCATCCGCATCGACGGCATCGAGCTGAAGAAGATCAAGCGCAGCTCCCTGACGCGGCGCACCGGCGTCGTGCTGCAGGACCCGTTCCTCTTCTCAGGCACCGTCAAGGAGAACATCCTCTACGGCCGCCTCGACGCGACGGACGATGAGGTGACCGAGGCGGCGAAGGCGGTCGGCGCGCACGACTTCATCATGAAGCTCGACCACGGCTACGACACGGCGCTGCACGAGCGCGGTCAGAACCTCTCGGTTGGTCAGCGGCAGCTGATCAGCTTCGCGCGCGCCGTCCTGGCCCGGCCCCGCATCCTGATCCTCGACGAGGCGACCGCGAACGTCGACACGCGCACCGAGGTGGTCATCCAGAAGGCGCTGCGGGAGCTGCTGAAGGACCGCACGTCATTCGTCATAGCCCACCGGCTGTCCACGATCCGGGAAGCGACGCGGATCATCGTCCTGGAGCACGGCCAGATCATGGAGATGGGCACGCACGACGAGCTGCTGGCGAAGGACGGCATCTACGCCAACCTCTACCGCATGACCTACGAGCGCCTGGAAGAGCCGACCGAGGGCGCCGTCGAAGAGCTGCCTCTCAGCTAAGCCAGAAGCTTCCTAAGCGTCCACGACGGCGTCAGCTTCAATCTCGACCAGCATGTCGGCCGAAGCGAGGCGGCTGACCTCGACGAGCGTCGAGGCGGGCAGGATCGCCGCGAAGGCCTCGCGGTGGGCGCGCGCCACGTCTTCCCACTGATCGATGTCGACCATGTAGGTGCGCGTGCGCACGACGTCGCTGAGCGATGCGCCGGCTTTCTCCAGCGCGGCGCCGATGTTGGCGATGCACTGCTTCGCCTGCTCGTAGCCGCCGCCGCTGACGAGGCGTCCATCGGCGCCCCAGGCGGCGGTGCCGGAGACGAAGACCTGGTTGCCGGCGCGTACGGCGCGGCTAAAGGCGATTACCGGTTCGTAAGGGGAGTTGGACGCGACGTTGCGCCGCATGGCGCTGCTTCTAGTTACCGCGCCCGCGGCTGGTCGCAACCTGCACCTGCAGCTCGACAATCGTGTAGCTGTCGTCCGGCGGGAAGGAATCGGCTGAGACGGAGCCTTTCAGCTCCTCCTTCGCGTCTGCGTAGTCGATGCCGATGGCGAAGCCCTCGGTCGTCGTCGAGTCTGTGACCTTCAGGCCGCGCTTGCTGAACTCGTTTGTGTAGTAGTCGATCACGTCGCCGGGCTTGTCCTTCGTGAGGAAGGTAATCACGTAAAAGCTGCCGCCGGGCTGGCGCGCGAAGTAGGTGTCGATGACGACGGAGGAGTTCTCATCGAAGATCGGCACGTCGGTTGGGAAGCCCTGGGGAATCGGGCGGCTCTTCTCGAGTTGGAAGACCTTTGGGTTTACCGGCAGCAGCCGGTCCTGAGCCAGGTCTTCGACGGAGATGTGGATCGAGGTCCTGTTATCGATTTCGGAGCGATAGAAGAGGACCTCGCCGGTCAGGTCCGGGTCGTCCGGGCGGGAGAAGCGGAGGCCGGTGAAGTCGCCGCTTGAGCGGCCGATCTCTACCTGCCACGGGTCGTCATCGAGCTTCTCGAGGTAGTAGTTGTAGACATCGGCGGGCGTGGCGGATGTGCTGAGAATGGCGAAGTAGTTCGACTGCGCTTCAGCGGCGGAGGCGAAGGAGACGACGACACTGGCGCCGTCGAAGATCGGGAAGTCGGCCGGGAAGGTCGGCGGCAGCTCGTCCTTATAGGCGCTGATCGTCTCGTCCTGGGCGCGGAAGAAGTTATCGATTATGCCGGCGGCGTTTCCGGCGCCGCTGCTGCCGCCGGCGACGAAGAAGACGATGAGGCCGACGACGACAGCGGGTACGACAGCGATGAGGAAGTAGGGGAGCCACGGCGGCAGGCCGCTGGTGGCGGACCTTCGCGTGACGGCGACGGGGGGCGGCGTCTCCGCGGGGGTGGTCTCCGGCTCTGGCGGCGAGGCAGCTTCGACGGCTGGCTCAGCCGGCGTCAAAGCCTCGGCCGGAGGCTCCGAAGCCGCCGGTGGTGTGAACTCCTGGGTCATGCAACGCCTCCGAGCCAGTAGACCGGCGATGCAGTGGGGTGGACGGAGGGATTTGAACCCTCGATCTCCTGGGCCACAACCAGGCGCCTTAACCGCTAGGCCACGCCCACCACGAAAAGCTGACCGGGGAAGAAAACGCCCCGCCGTGGCGGGGTCGATCGCTTACAAGGTCGCTTTCAACTCTAGCATGGCGAGGGAGAATCGGGAAATCGGCGCGTGTGGCCGAAGCGCCGCGCGGCGTTTCGGGCAGGCTGGACGCGCATCGTGCGGCCGATGCGCCAAGGATTGCTTCGCCTCCTTCTGCGGAAGGATGGCTCGCAATGGAGAAACTCCCCCATTGCGAGGAACGAAGCAATCTTTGACGCTGCGAGCTTCAAAGACGCGCTCGCAGCCCGCCGAGTCTCGCCGGTGTATGATTCGAGGGCGCCGCGTCACGAAGCGAAAAGGAGTCTGCGTTGCCGAGCTTTGCCAGCGCCATCGAGAGCGGCCGGTTCCTCGTCACGGCGGAGCTGACGCCGCCCAAGGGCATCGACCTGAGCGACCTTCTCGGCAAGGCGCAGAGTCTCAAGGACCGCGTCGACGCCTTCAACCTGACAGACTCGGCCAGCGCGATCATGACGATGGCGCCGATCGGCGCCGCCTACGCCCTGAAGCAGGAAGGCATCGAGCCGATCCTTCAGGTGACGGGCCGCGACCGCAACCGGATCGCGATCCAGTCAGACCTGCTCGCGGCGGCGTACCTCGGCATCGAGAACATCGTCGCCATGGGTGGCGACCCGCCGAACGCCGGCGACCACCCGGAGGCCAAGCCCGTCTTCGATTTCGACACGATGGGCATCCTCAAGGCGGTGACGAACATGAACGCCGGCACCGATTTCATGGGCAAGGAGCTGAAGGGCAACCCGAGCTTCTTCCCCGGCGCGACGGTCAACCCCGGCAACCCGGACATGCAGAGAGAGCTCGCCCGCACGGAAGAGAAGGTGAAGGGCGGCGCGCGCTTCTTCCAGACGCAGGCCGTCTACGACGTGAAGTCGTTCGAGGCGTTCATGTCGCAGGCGAAGGCGTTCGGCGCGCCGGTGATCGCCGGCTTCATCATCCTCAAGTCTGGTGACATGGCGCGGCGTCTCAACGCGACGCTGCCCGGCGTCTCCGTGCCGGACTCGATCATCGCGGAGATGGACGCGGCGAGCGACAAGAGCGCGAAGTCGATCGAGATCGGCGGGCGGATCATCGACGAGTTGCGCAGCGTCGCCAGCGGCGTCCACATCATGGCGATCGGCTGGGAATCGCGCATCCCGGCGATCCTCGAGGCCGCCGGCCTCGCCGCTGTCGCCTAGAGCGATGGCTCCCGTCCGCGCCGGCGACTGGGAGGCCGAGCTGCTGACCAACGGCGTCTCGGAGCGCGCCCAGCGCGTCGGTGTCGCCTACGAGCCGGCGAGCGCCGTGCCTGCCGTCCAGGGCGTTGGCAGCGCGCCACGGGCCGCGCCGGCCGGGCCGCAGCCGATCGCGTTCACGGGCGGCTTCCCGGACCCAAAGGTGATCCCGATGAGCGACCTGCACGCCGCCGCCGACCGCGTCTTCGCCGATGACGGGCCGGACACGTGGCGCTACGGCAGCACCCAGGGCTATCC